>DATHNM010000500.1:0-3328 GCA_035486095.1 Bryobacteraceae bacterium | reverse complement strand
CGATGGTGGCGACGTTTCCCATGATGCGGTCCAGGTCAAGTGTCTCCGCGGTGGCTGTTGAAACCTCCAGCAGGAAATCCAGTAGTTCGGCGCGCTCCTGGAAGCGGACAGCGGATTTGCGGGCGGGGGCGGCCATTATTTATTTGGTGGGAACGAACGCGGATAAACGCGGATAGCTCGCATATCAATAGCCTGTGCTGGGCGCCTCCGGATGGCCGGCGGTGGCTTCCACGATTTTTACGCTGGCGCTAGCCCCGATGCGAGTGGCTCCGGCGGCGGCCATCTTTTTCAAATCATCGAGTGTGCGAATGCCGCCCGAGGCTTTCACTCCCATGTCCGGGCCAACCGTGAGGCGCATCAACTCCACATCGTGCGCGGTTGCGCCGGACGGGCCGAAACCGGTGGACGTTTTTACGAAATCCGCTTTGGCCATTTTGGCTAACATACTGGCCATCACTTTTTGATTGTCGTCGAGCAGCGCTGTTTCGAGAATCACTTTGACAATTGCGCCGGCGCGATGCGCGGCTACCACCACTGCTGCGATATCGGCTTTCACAGCGTCGTTATCGCCGCTGCGAAGGGCCCCGACATTTTGCACCATATCGATTTCCTGCGCGCCCACGCGTAGCGCCGCTTCTGTTTCGGCGACCTTGGCTTCGGTCGAGGTGGCGCCTAACGGGAAGCCCACAACTGTGCATACTTTCACAGACGATGCAGCCAGCTCAGCGGCGGCTAGCGGAACCCAGTATGGATTGATACACACACTGGCAAAATTGTATTTGCGCGCTTCGCGGCAGATCTTAACGATGTCATCGCGCGTGGCATCAGCTCGCAGCAGGGTGTGATCGATAAGGCCTGCGATTGCCGGATCAATCGCGGTTAACGTATCGCTGGCCGAAAGCCGGCAGGCGCCCGCTTTCACAATTTCTTTCGCTTTTTGATTGCAAGTCTGTGGGCAGCGCTGCGTGCATCCAGGACAAACCAACTCAGGAATGTTCAGGCCTTCACCCTTCGACGGCAGACTGGCAATGCGACCGGTGCGTGCGAGAATCTCCTCGCCAATCTGCGCGACTAATTGATCTAGCTCCGCGGCGTCCAATTCTTTACGGCCTTTTCGATTTCGGTGATCTTCTGTATTCGAGCGGAATGGCGTCCGCCCGCGAACGGAGTGCTGAGCCAGACTCGCAAAACGTCTTCGGCAAGGCCGACGGTCAATAACCGGCCGCCAAGTGTAAGTACATTGGAATCATTATGTTCCCGGCTATTTCGAGCTGAAGCCTTATCATAGCACAGGGCCGCGCGGATGCCAGGAAATTTATTGGCGACGATGGCCGAACCGATCCCCGCGCCGTCGATAATAACGCCGCGAGCCGCCGCGCCTCGCGCGACCATTTCAGCTACAACACCCGCGATATCCGGATAATCGGCCGGCTTCTCCTCATGCACGCCAACATCGATGACGTGCAGGTTTAGCTCTTTGAAGATGGGTTTCAGTTCTTGTTTAAGCGCAAAGCCGCCGTGATCGGAACCGAGCGCGATGCTTTGCGTGGGTAAAGCGGCCGGAAGCTGATCGACGGAAACCTCCACAAACTTCACGCCACGTTGTTTCGCGATGTCTCGCGCCGAGGGAGTGATTATCGAGCCGGCAGCGATCTTGAACTCGCCGCCAGTTGGGACGTCGGACTCCGTAATGACCGTTCGCACTAATCAGACAGGATAGCGCGCCCTGTGAGATTACGCCTTGACCGGCATGTAAAAGCGATAGAACCGATGCCGGCAAGAGCGGCAGCGGAAAGGATACAGGAAAGCTAGCGTCAGGAACCAATCCAAGGATGTTCGCCGGGTCGCTCGACGCACACAACTCCAATGACACTTAGGGCAGGTTCGGTAAGACTCCATGCTGATCAGACTCAGGAGACGGATCAGTGTTTCATTCGCTCGTAATGTTAGAGCATGTTACTCACAGCGTTAAGGAATCGTCTTCCAACTGTTATCAACCTGCCCTACAACCCAGACCGATCCACTACGCATCTGAGATCCTGCGATTTCTTTTTGAGCGGTGAGTTAAAATAAAGTTACCGGGAGAGCGTTTGCACCATCACCATCATCACGGTACCGGACAAATTCTGAAGTGGTCGTTCTACGCGACTCTGCTGTTCTGCGCGATTGAACTTTTCGCTGGGATTCGGGCCAGCAGCTTGGCGCTGGTTTCCGATGCCGGCCACAATTTTACCGATGCCCTGGCCATTGCCCTGGCGGCGCTCGGCTTTCGTTTGCAGTCCAAGCCCGCGGATAGCGTGAAGACCTACGGCTATCATCGCGCCGGCGTTCTCACCGCTTTCGCAAATGCACTGACGCTGGTCGGAATCGCTCTGTTTATCTTCTTCGAGGCTTGGCAGCGCTTCCTGCATCCGCAACACGTGGCGGAGTGGACCATGCTCGGCGTGTCCACGGCCGGTCTGGCATTGAACGGCGGCATCATGTGGGGCCTGCATCGCGACAAGGATCACGATCTGAATATTCGCGCAGCGTTCATGCACATGCTGGGCGACGCGGTCAGCTCTATTGCGATCATGCTCGGCGCCGTGGTCATTCATTTCACTGGACTCGAGATCATCGATCCGGTGTTGTCGGTATTGATCGGAGTGCTGATCATTTGGACGGCTTGGGACATCATTCAGGAATCCTTGAACGTGCTGCTGGAAGGGCTTCCGCGCGGGATAGAGCTGATGGAAGTGTGCACCTCCATGCGTCAAATCGAAGGCGTCATCGATGTTCACGACGTGCATATCTGGAGCCTGGGTTCAAACGCTCATGCGCTAAGTTGTCACGTACTGATTGAAGACATGCCGCCATCGGAAAGCAACTCCATTCTGCAACAGGTGAATACCCAGCTTTGCAAATTCGACATCCATCATTCCACCATTCAGTTCGAGCACACCAAGTGCGCTCTTTCCGATAACCCTTGTTCGATGGCGGCCACATCGCATCAGCACGATCACGGTCTTTAGCCGCCCCGATTGTCAATCAGCTTGTCAATCGGCGCTAACGGCGCGGTTAACAACCGCGGCCATTTTGCCCCACGGCTTACCGTTCTTTACATGCGTGGCCTGTAACCTCGCTCGGTGGCGTACCATCTCTAGAGTAGGATCGAGCGGTCCTAACAAGGAGATAAGAATGAAGTTTCGTTTAATATTGCTTTCCTGTGCCCTGGCTCTGGCGGCTTTTGCGGCCGACGTCACGGGTAAATGGACCTATGAAATGCAGGGTCGCAACGGCGCTATGACTGGGACACTGAACCTCAAAGCCGATGGCGGCACACTTACCG
>DATHNM010000499.1:0-3408 GCA_035486095.1 Bryobacteraceae bacterium | reverse complement strand
CAGCAGCGAATAAACGTCGCGGCCTTCGAGCGGGAGATTGTTGATTTCGTCCGAATCGATGACCTCAGACACCGTGGATTCGAGCGGCTCCCGCCTACCCTTCTGCGCTTCGAACGATCCAGCCTTGCTGGGATCGACGTCGGGTCCATAAAACGTTACGATGGTCTTTTGTCCCGGCAGAAAAACGCTCTTGTACTCGCCGGCCTCCCAAACATCGCTCAGCGGCCGCAGGCGGAAATCCAGCTCAACCCGCGCCGCCACGGTCAACTCCAGTTCCTGCACTTCTTGAGACTGATACGCCGGGGACATTACCCGAATCTGATAGATGCCGGGCGAAAGCAGCGGCAAATAATAGTAGCCGGATGCATCGCTCGATGCCCCGCCCGCCAAGGTGGTTATGGCGCTCGAAAAAATCACGTTCGCCGATGCGAGCGGGCGGCCCGTCACCGAATCCACCAGTTGTCCTGAAATGAGCCCCTGGGTGGTCTGCGAGGTAGCGGCCGAGGCGTAAAGAAGAAAGAATAGGAGCGCGCGGACCCCGAAAATCGTGTTCAACGCTCTAAAGCGTGATGGCCGCACTGTCGTAGTAAGATGCAGGTTAACATGAAGAAAAAGTGGAGGCACTGGGCCCTCTGCGCTGTTCTGGCCGCAGGCAGCGCGTTGGGCGCGTCGCTGCTCAGTGATGTCCGCTTCTTTCAAATTCTGAACCTGAAGGCCTATGACGCGCATTTCGTGGTGCGCTATCTCCTGGGCCAGCGGCCCAGCATACCTAACATCGTCCTTCTGCTGGCGGATCAGAAGGCCCTGGACACTTTTCCCGAACTCCGGCTGTTTTGGCACCAGCACTACGCCAACGTAATCCGTGCTGCCGGACAGGCTGGTGCTAAGGTGATCGGCTTAGATCTCGCTTTTGGAATACCGGTGGAAAAATATGAGCCGGATTACGACCGTTTGCTGGGTGAGGCAGTCAGCACGTCGCCCGTCCCGGTGGTGTGCGCGTCAGTCACCGCACTCAACACCAACCCCGATGCGGCGCGAATTCCCATCAATATGCTTTCAGCAGCGCTGGGACTGGCCGGGTTCGTGAATCTAACCATTGATTCCGACGACTTCGTGCGGCGTCAGGAGTTGATCGAAGCCCCGTCCCGCGGTTCAAGTGACGCGGCGCCCGCGCACTCTCTGGCCCTCCGCATCGCCGAGAAATTCGCAGGCAGCGACGCCGAGTGGCAGCAGGGGAAGCTCGTTTTTCAAGGCCAACCCATCCCGATCGCGGCGGACCGCAGCATCGCCATCAACTATGCCGGGCCACCCGACACATTCCCCAGCGTTTCGCTGGCCGATTTTGAGAACGCAGCCAAAGCGGGAAACAAGGATCAACTGCGCAAATGGGTAGGCGGCAAGATTGTGCTGGTAGGTACCGATTCGCTCGACGACCGTCGCGATACGCCGTTTTTCACGCTCTTTAGCGGGACCAAATGGCTTACGCCCGGTGTGGAAATCCACGCGAATACCGTGCGTACGTTGCTCACCCGGAGCTATCTGGTCCCGGCGCCGCAATGGGTCCTGGTGCTGGCGCTGCTACTGACGACCATGGTGACGGTTGCAATCGTCACCTCTTTCGCCGCCGGCCGCGCCGTCGGTTTCGTTGCACTGGAAGTCTTCGCCATCCTGGTTGCAACGCACTTATTGTTCGAATGGGGATTTGTCCTCTCCACTTCCGAAGTGTTGCTGGCGACATCGGTAAGCCTGGTGGCGTCCCTGATTTATCGCTATGCCACCGAGGAAACTCGCGGCAATCTGTTTCATCGCGCGGTGTCCGTGTTCGTCGGCAAACAACTGGCGTCGTCACTGGAAGAATCTTCCGAAGCCATCGCTTTATCGGGTAAACGAATGGAAGTGACCATCCTGTTCACCGATATCCGAGGTTTCACCGCCTTTACCGAGCAGGTTTCTGAAGAGCAGGGACCCGAGGTTGTGGTGCAACTGCTGAATGATTATATGGCGACCATGGTGGGGATTATTGTCATGTATCACGGGCAGGTCAACAAATTCATCGGCGACGGCATTCTGGCCGTATTCTCGGACGACGACGAGGGCTCTGAACCGGGCGACCACGCGCTGCGGGCGGTTCGCTGCGCCACCCGCATGGTGACCACCCCTAGCCGGTTTGAGACCGGTGCCGGCATTCATACCGGCCCGGCCGTAGTGGGAAACGTGGGTTCGGCCGATAAAATGGAGTACACGGTGTTGGGGGACACCGTGAACCTGGCATCCAGGCTGGAGAGCCTGAATAAGGAGCACCATACGAAGCTGTTGATGACCGGAACAACGCGGGGGCGGCTGGGCAGCCTGGTGGAAACGTCGCACCTGGGCGAAGCGCCGGTGCGGGGGAAGGCTCTGCCCATCGATTTGTATACCGTTACGTCGCTGGTGAAGGCCCCGGTGAATGCGTAGGGTGTCGGGCCGGAGCGTTCACAGAAATGTGAACGCGGCACGCATGAGTGCGTGCGCCACGCTTCTGTTGTTAGTACCCATGCTGTGGGCCGATACGAAAGAAGAGCCGGTGGGTTTGGTTCTTTCGGCCACGGGAAGCAAGCTGCTTCGTGCCGACACCGAAACCCCGTTCGCGGCCCGGCCCGGCGATCTGCTGTTTGCCGGTGATGGATTGCGAACCGAAGCCGGCCCCGCATCGTTCCTCTTTTGCCCCGGCAAAGCGCTGGACACATTGACGCCGTCCGGCGAAGTCCACTTGGACGCGAGGGCTCCCAAGGTGCGCTCCGGCAAGATCACCGAACAGCCGGCACGCGCCTGCACGTTGCCCCAAACTTTGCGAGTAGCCGATGCCAGTAAACAGCATTACGGCGTGAGCATGACCCGCGGGTTGAACAAACCCGAAGTTGCGCCCACACCGCACGACAAACTCGCGGCCGATGTGCAGGCCGAGCTGTCGCCGTATGAAACGGCGCTCGCGGCGAATCCCAAGGATCAGGCGGCCCTGGTGACCGAAGCGGCCATCTTCGAGAATCACAAGCTGACAGCCAACGCCCTGGACGCCTATTACAAGCTGCGCGAGCAATGGCCGGATGCAGTGTGGGTAAAGAGCAAAATCTTCGATCTGGAGCAGGCGCTGGCCGATCAGGTTTCCGCCGGCCGGGCCGCCGAGGCCACCGGGGGCCAGACTTACGCTCTGCTGGTGGGGATTTCCAAATACGCGAAGCCCGAATTGTCGCTGCAGTTCGCCGACGCCGATGCCAGCGTGTTTGGCAGGCTGCTGCAAAGTCCCTTGGGCGGCAGCGTCCCAAGCGGCAATGTGTTGCTGCTGACTGACGAGCAAGCCACCACCGCCGCGGTACGGAATGGATTCCAGGATTTTCTGAAGCGCCGCGCCGGCAAGAACGACACCGTGGT
>DATHNM010000498.1:0-17974 GCA_035486095.1 Bryobacteraceae bacterium | reverse complement strand
AACCAAGGACGGCGTGGTTTTAATTCAAGGCCGCGGCTTGGATGGATTGCAGCCGCCGGCCGGCACGCTGGATGCGGGCAATTCCGGTTCCACGATTCGCATGCTCTCAGGCATTCTCGCCGCGCAGCCGTTTGTGACCAGCATCGGCGGCGACGAATCGCTTTCTAAACGTCCCATGGCGCGTATCATGACGCCGCTGGCCGAAATGGGAGCGCGCATTGACGCCCAGGAAAATCGCTTCCCGCCGCTCACGATTCACGGCGCCAGGCTTCATCCGATCGAGTACACGCTGCCGGTGGCCAGCGCGCAGGTAAAGAGCTGCGTGCTACTGGCCGGCCTGTTCGCCGATGGGCGGACCACGGTGCATGAGCCCATGCGAACGCGCGACCATACCGAACTGGCGCTGCGCGAATTCGGCGCCGACGTGGATGTCGACCGGCTTTCCATCAGCGTCACAGGGCGCGCGCGCCTGCAGGGACGCGAACTGCGTGTGCCGGGCGATCTGTCGTCGGCCGCGTTTTTCCTGGTGGCTGCGTTGATTGTTCCCGATTCCAGCATCACCATTCACGGAGTGGGGCTCAATCCCACGCGTTCGGCGCTGCTCGATTTTCTGGCCGAGATGGGCGCGCAGATCAAAATCCTGGATGTCAGTTCATCCGGCGGCGAACTGATCGGCGACGTTATGATCCGCAAATCGCGCATTCAAGGCGGGGTGCTGGAGAAAGCGCGCACCGCCGCGCTGATCGATGAGATCCCCGTGCTGGCGGTGCTGGGAGCGGCCAGCGAAGAGGGCCTGATTGTGCGCGACGCATCGGAATTACGGATCAAGGAAACGGACCGCATCGCAACCATCGGTGAAAACTTCAAGCGTATGGGGCTGGCGATTCAGCTTCACCAGGACGGCTTCGAGGTTCCCGGCAAACAGCAATTTCGTGCCGCCGAACTGGATTCGTTCGGCGATCACCGCATCGCGATGGCGTTCTCCATTGCCGCGCTTGCCGCCGACGGACCCTGCACCGTTTTGGGCGCGGACGCCGCCTCCGTGTCTTTCCCCGAGTTTTTCGATACACTACAGCGAGTCACCGAGTAAATTCAAATGGCTGTCGCAGACCTAACGCTGGAAGGTTTGGTCCATGATCTGAACAACGTGTTTCAGACCATCGCTGAGAGCGCGGAGCTGTTGGAGGACGACCCGCGCTGGGAGAAGCTGGCTCATACGCTGCAGCGCAGCGCCGGCCGCGGCCATCGAATCGCGTGCAGCATTCTCGAAACCAATCGTTCGGCTACCGAACTCGCTCCAATTATCGAAAATGCTTGCCTATTTTGTCAGGACTATCTGGAATGCGCCAACCGCCTGAAGATAGAGTTTTCTTCCGAGATAGACGTTGAGTTCCGCCTGAAGGGCGATGCCGCCGGATGGGAACGCGTATTTGTGAATCTGTTCCTCAACTCGGCGCAGGCCGGCGCGAAAAACATCCGTATCCGGGCAAATGGCAATGAAATCGTGGTGAGCGACGACGGCCCAGGAATTTCCATGGAGCTGCTTCCCAGAATTTTCCAGCCGCGCGTTTCCACCAAATCGATAATTTCTGGGCTGGGACTCTACGTGGTGCAATCCATTGTGGAACAAAATGGGGGCTCCGTGATGGCCGCGAACGGCCTGGCCGGCGGCGCCATTTTCACTCTGACTATTTAGCGCCGCTCCCTGCCCGATAAGCTTCGTCCAAAATCTCCACCACGTGCGCCACGCGCTGGCCGTGGCCAAACTTCTGCACGCCGGCTCTCAATTGCAGCATGCATCCAGGATTGGAAGCCGCGATTACCGGAGCGCCCGTGGCATTCACGCTATCCATTTTCTTTTTGAGCAGCGACATTGCCATGCCAGTGTGAACCACGTTGTAGATGCCCGCGCTGCCGCAGCACAGATCCGAGAGTTGCATCTCCCGAATCTCCAGGCCTGGAATAGACGCCAGCAGTTTCCTGGGGGCGGAGCGAATCTTCTGGCCATGCGCCAGATGACAGGAATCCTGATAGGTGACGGTGAGTGGCAGCACGCGCATGGGAGGATTTAATTCGATGCCGGCGAGAAATTCGTTGACATCTTTTACCAAGCCGGAAAAACGACGCGCTTTTTCGGCATATTCCGGGTCGTGCTCCAGCAGCTCCCCATATTCCTTCAGCGTGGATCCGCAGCCGCCGGCGTTGGTAATGATGGCATCGAAGCCGCTTTCGAGCAGCCCATCGATATTCCTACGGGCCAGCTTTCGCGCCTCATCGCGAATCCCGGCGTGCACATGCAGCGCGCCGCAACAGCCCTGACCGGCCGGGATGGTTACTTCACAGCCATTTTTTTGCAATACACGCACGGTGGCTTCGTTCAAACGCGCGAAACTGATGTTCGCGATACAGCCGCCCAGAAACGCCACGCGATGCTTTCGCTCGCCTTCGGGCGGCAAGGTCTTGCCATAGTAAGCAAAGAAAAACGGCGTTTCGATTTCCGGCGCCAGAGCCTCCACCTCGCGCAGCCGCGCCGGAAGAAACCCGGGCAAAGCTGCCAGGCGCTTCAGACCGCTGGCTTGATACATATACATCAACGCCCCGGCGATTTCCAGATTCCAGCGGGACGGAAGCAGCTTGCGGAAAACCAGCCAGCGCAGCAATCGCTCGCGCCAGGGCCGCTTGATTTGGGTTTCGATTTCCGCCCGCGCCGCTTCCACCAGGCGTCCGTATTGCACGCCGGAGGGGCACGCCGTCTCACAGCCGCGGCACGCCAGGCAAAGATCGATGTGCTCGATGTAAGAGGGACTAATGGCCGCGCCGCCAGAGACTTGCACCATCTGATAGATGCGCCCGCGCGGCGAATCCATCTCCACGTGCAGTTCGCGATAGGTGGGGCATGCGTTCAGACACAGCCCGCAATGCACGCAGCGGTCAAGATCGGATTGTTGTGGTTTATCGAACGCGCTTACGGTATGCGATGTCATTAGATGCGGCCGTACAGTCTGCCGCGGTTTAAAAGACCTTGCGGATCGAACATATCCTTGATCTTCTTCATCATCGCAAAATCGCTTCCCGGCCGAGGCCACAGATCGATGCCATTGAGACCAGCCTTTTCGCGGAAGTCAGGCGGTGCAAATTCAACCACGCTGGTACCCACCGGCGGATATCGCAAGTCCCCGCTCTGTTCGAAGTAGCCATAGCAAACGCCGGAGCCCGCCCGGGCGGCCGCTTGAGCCGGCAACGATTCCAGCACCCGGCCGACATCGGAAAGCACGCATGAGACGCGCAGCACCGCCCCATTTTGATGCGTCCGCAAAAACTGCGGCGTTGCTTCGCGAGTGCCGCGCCACAGCTCTTCCTCGTCGGCGCCCTCCAGCACGCGCATGCGCGCTAGTTCGCGCGAGTACCGATCTAGAACCGCCGGACTTCCACCGGCCTGAATCGCGAGTTGGTAAGCGCCGCCCGATTTTAAGATATCGATGGCGGCGGGCTGCAGCCTGCCCTTCAGCACTTCATCACGCGCGGCCATCACGTCCGCCACCTTGTCGAAATCCTGAACAAAAGTTCGCGTGCCGGCAGCCATTGGATGGAGGCGAAAGTTCAACGTAGCGATGGCGGCCAGAGTCCCAAAGGAGCCAATCATGAGTTTGCCCATGTCCAGGCCCGCAACGTTTTTTACCACCATGCCGCCAGTCCGGATCAATTTGCCTTCCAGCGTGGCAAAGGTCATCCCGATCACCATGTCGCGCGCGCTGCCGTATAACCGCCGGCGCGGCCCGCTGGTGTTGGCCGCCACGATGCCCGCCATGGTAGCTCTACCCGAAAGCACCGCCCGGTCTGAGAAAGGCGGATCCAGCGGGATCATCTGCTGGTGCTCCGCCAGAATGCTGCTCAGTTCGCAATAGGTGATGCCCGCGCCGACGCTGATAGTAAGGTCGCGCGGCTCGTAATCTAAAACCGTCTTCAGGCCGGCAGTGGAAATGGTGACGTCGGACGGCGCGATAGGACCGGCCATGCGCCCTTTCGTGGAATGTCCGAGCAGCGTGATCTGCTGCTTTTGCGAGCCCGCCTCTGCCATGCATTGCGCGAGCTCCTCCGGACTGCCGGGAACAATGGTCATGAACTAGCTATCGTAACAGTCGTATCAGTCTCTATCACCTCTGCGAGAATGGACATTCGTGCCGCCTCAGAATCCGATTGGCTTCGGCGTGAGCGATTTTATCGAACTCGCCCTGGCCGCGCTGCTGCTTGCGTTGGTGCTGATGTCGCGCCCGTGGATTCAGCCGTTCGTGCGCAAACTGGCGCAGAAGACCGGCTGGTGCATGCTGCTGCTGGCCTTGCTACCAGTCGTTTTGCGGCTCGCGATGCTTCCGCATCACCCGGTTCCTTCGCCTTCTGTCTACGACGAATTCGGTCACCTGCTGGTGGCCGATACCCTGCTGCATTTTCGTCTGGCGAACCCGCCGCATCCGCTGCACCAGTTCTTCGAGACATTCTTTGTATTGCAAACGCCGGCGTACGCGTCCATTTATCCCATCGGCCAAGGCCTCACCCTGGCCATCGGCCGCGCCATCTTCGGCGTTCCCTGGGCCGGCGTGCTGCTCTCTACCGCGGCGCTGTGCTCGCTTTGCTATTGGATGCTGCGCGGCTGGACAACACCCGGTTGGGCGCTGGCTGGCGGCCTGCTCGCGGTCATCGAATTTGGGCCACTGGGTTCGCCGTTCGGCGATTGGATGAACAGCTATTGGGGCGGCTCACTGGCGGGCGCCGCCGGATGCCTGGTATTCGGCGCGGTTCCCAGGATAAGTGGGACGGGTCGCGCACGCTACGGAGCTCTCCTGGGGTTAGGGATTGGGGTGCATTGGCTGTGCCGTCCGTATGAGACTATCTTTCTCGTCGTCAGCGCGGTTTTGTTTCTGCTGCCAAGCTGGCGGTCGCTTGGCAAACCGGCGCTCGCTGCCGTATTGGTATTGCTTCCGGCGCTAGGAATCTCGCTGCTTCAGAACAAACAGGTCACCGGCAGCTGGACCACTCTTCCCTATGAACTGAGCCGCTATCAATACGGCGTGCCCGCCGCGTTTACCTGGCAAACCAATCCGCAGCCGCATCTGGAACTCACCCCTGAGCAGCAGCTTCAATACAAGATGCAAACTTCCTTCAAGGCCAGCGGACCAGAGACCATTCAGAGCTACCTGCAACGCCTTGAATATCGCATTCGTTTCTATCGATTCTTTTTCTTGGCGCCGTTGTACGTGGCGCTTCCGTTCTTCTTGGCGAGGCTGGGCGAGTCTCGGTTTCTATGGGTCGCGGCTGCGCTTCTGCTTTTTGCGCTGGGAGTAAATTTCTATCCTTTCTTTGAAGTTCATTATCTGGGGGCGCTCACCTCTCTTTTCGTGCTTGCGAGCGTCATCGGGCTGCAGCGCATCAACTACGACGCGGGCCGTTGGATTGTGTTCCTATGCGCGGCGCATTTCCTGTTTTGGTATGGACTCAGCTTTTTCGATCAAGCTTCACCGGCGCCCCGGCACACCATCGAACAGCAACTCGCGCAATCGGCCGGCAAACAACTCGTTCTGGTACGCTACTGGCCGCAGCACATTTTCCAGAACGAATGGGTCTATAACGCCGCCGACATAGACCGCTCGCGCATTGTTTGGGCGCGCGACCTCGGGTCTTTGGAAAACCAGAAGCTACTGCATTACTATCCGGATCGCACCGCGTGGCTGCTGGAGCCGGATGCCATGCCCGCCAGGTTGACGCGCTATCACGCCGAAGCGGAGCAGCCGAGGAAACCGGCGCCCCCGCTTCAGCCTCCGCCTCCACCCAAAAAAGAGCAACCGCTGCGCTTCGAACAGGTGCACTAACCGATGTATATCTTCCACCTGTTTCGATCGTTCCTGCCTGGCCTGAATCCGATCGGCTTCAGCGCCACTGACTTTATCGAAATCGTTTTGACCATCGTGCTGGTCGGGCTCGCGCTGGCATCGCGCCGATGGATTGAGCCTTACGGCCAGCGACTGGCTGAAAAGACTGGCTGGTGCATGCTGCTTCTGCTGCTGCTTCCCATTGCGCTCAGGCTGGCGCTGCTGGCGCAGTATCCAATTCCGGCGCCAAATGTTTCAGACGACTTCAGCTATCTGCTGAGCGCCGACACGCTGCGCCATTTCCGCCTGGCGAATCCCGTTCATCCGTTGCACCAGTTCTTTGAAACGTACTTCGTGTTGCAGCAGCCGTCCTACGCGTCGATCTTTCCGCTGGGCCAAGGCTTCATTCTCGCCCTCGGCTGGGCCATCTTCGGCCAACCCTGGGCCGGAGTGGCGCTCAGCATCGGCGCACTCTGCGCGCTCTGCTATTGGATGCTGCGCGCCTGGACCACGCCTGGATGGGCGCTGATTGGCGGATTGCTCGCCGTCATCGAATTCGGACCGCTCAGTCAGTGGATGAACAGCTATTGGGGCGGCGCAGTTGCTGGCTGCGCGGGATGCCTGGCGTTCGGAGCGCTGCCAAGGCTGAGTAGCGAAAGGCGGAAGCGCTACGGCGCGCTCCTGGGGTTGGGGATTGGGATTCATTGGCTTTGTCGTCCTTACGAGACGATTTTCCTCGTCCTCAGTGTGGTCATGTATCTGCTTCCAGGCAGGCGATTGCTGGCGAAGCCCACCGCAGTGGCCATGCTCGTCATGTTTCCCGCGCTGGCAATTTCGCTGCTGCAAAACCAGCAGACCACTGGGAATTGGACCACGCTGCCCTACCAGTTGAGCCGCTATCAATACGGCGTGCCCACCACGTTTACCGTGCAGCCTGTCCCGACGCCGCACCAGACGCTGACACACGAGCAACAGCTCGACTATGCCGCGCAATCCGAAGTTCACGGCCCCGGCACCGACACTTTCGCGGGCTATTGGCGGCGTTGGTTCAGCCGCATCCGCTTCTATCATTTCTTCTTGCTCGTTCCGCTGTATCTGGCGCTGCCGCCCTTTCTACTGCGCTTGCGTGATTACCGATTCGTATGGATTGTCCTGACCATCTTCGCCTTCAGCCTGGGCACGAACTTTTATCCCTACTTCTACACCCACTACATTGCGGCATTAACCTGTCTGTTCGTGCTGATCGCGGTTGCTGGTCTGGAACGCCTTAGTAGTTGGCGGCCCGACGCCGCGCAGATTCTGTTATTTCTTTGCGCGGCCCATTTCCTTTTCTGGTATGGGCTGCACGCTTCCCGCGATGAGCAGCTATATGCCGCGATGACGCCCTTCGAAACCTGGGACACGATCAATCATGGCGATCCTCAGGGCCGCATCGCGATCGCCGGCCGGTTGGCAGCCGCGCCGGGACGGCATTTGGTTTTCGTCCGTTATTGGCCGCAACATCAGTTTCAGGAATGGGTTCACAATGCAGCGGACATCGATAGCGCCCGGGTGGTTTGGGCGCGCGACCTGGGCCCGGACGAAAATAAAAAGCTACTGCTTTACTATCCGAATCGCACTGCATGGCTGCTGGAACCGGACGCGCATCCGCCCGTGCTGCGCCCTTATCCGCGCTGACCTACCAGCCAGTCTGCTGCATCCGGTCCAGAATGATGGCGCTGTACTCGTTCATCTGCGCGGGTTTTCGTTTGAGAGGCGCGGGAATAATCGCAGCCAATCGCGCCGCTTGCTCGCGCGAAAGTTCCTTCGCAGCCATATGGTAATAATGCTGGGAAGCAGCTTCCGCTCCATAGATTCCCGGCCCCCATTCGATCACGTTCAGATACAACTCCAGAATCCTGTCCTTGGTCAGAAAAGCTTCCATCATCGGCACCAGGGAAGACTCCACCCCTTTGCGAACAAAAGAACGTTCGGTTGTTAGAAACAGGTTCTTTACCAATTGTTGTGTGATGGTGGAACCGCCGCGCCCCAAACGGCGGCGCTGAACATCGTCTTGCAGCACTTTCTGCATCTCCACCCAGTCGAATCCGTGATGCTGGCGAAACCGCCCATCCTCCGCTGCTACCACCGCGTGCTGCAGGTTGGGCGAAATGTTTGCGAGCGGGACAAATTCGTAGCGCTTCTTATACGGCCGATGGGTTCGAAGCGCCTGCACACGCCGCTCCATCTGAACCGTGGTGGTCCAAGGATCGATCCAGCGCAGCAGGACGATTCCGATACCGCACAAAACATACAGCGCGGCAAGGAACGACACGATGCCTACAACAATCTTCCATCCCCACTTCCGCCGCGCTTTCATTCCCTACCAATCTCGCACGCTGCATCCCTGCGGCGGATTGTTATCATCGAACTTCCGCCATGAGCAACGATTCTCATCTGGAGTGCAGCGTTTGCGGTAAGCGGCGCGAAGCCGGCAAGGTTCACACACTGTGCGAGTGCGGGGGGCCGCTTCTGGTCCGCTACGACATGGAAAAGGCCCGCGCCAGTTGGACGCGCGAGTCCCTGGCGAATGCGCCCACCAGCATGTGGCGCTATGCCCCGCTGCTTCCAGTGCGCCATTCCAAGCACATCGTCTCACTGGGAGAAGGCCTGACACCCATGCTGAAAACAGATCGGCTGGGCGCCGCGCTCGGAGCGCATGATCTTTGGGTGAAGGACGAAGGCATCAACCCCACCGGCTCTTTCAAAGCGCGCGGACTTTCATGCGCCATCTCAATGTGCCTGGAACTCGGCATTTCAAAAGTGGCCATCGCGTCGGCTGGTAACGCCGGCAGCGCGCTGGCCGCCTACGCCGCGGCAGCCGGAATAGAAGCGCATATCTTCATGCCGCGCGATGTCCCCCAATCCAATTACACCGAGTGCCGCGCTTATGGCGCCCGCGTTACGTTGGTCAACGGCTTGATCAGCGATTGCGCGCGCATCGTCGCCGAGCGCAAAGACAGCGAGGGCTGGTTCGACATCAGCACCCTGAAGGAACCGTATCGCATCGAAGGCAAGAAGACCATGGGGTACGAAATAGCCGAGCAGTTCGGCTGGATTCTGCCCGGAGCAATTTTCTATCCCACCGGCGGCGGCGTGGGCCTGATCGGCATGTGGAAAGCTTTCGACGAACTGGAAGCGCTGGGCTGGATTTCGAGCGCCCGTCCGAAAATGATCGCGGTGCAGGCGGCCGGTTGCCAGCCCGTGGTGCGGGCCTTCGAGAACGGCGAATCCAAGAGCACGTTTTGGGAACAGGCCCATACGGTAGCCGCCGGCTTGCGCGTTCCGAAACCCCTGGGCGACGCTCTTTCGCTCACCGCCATCCGCGCCAGCCAGGGAACCGCTATCGCCGTCAACGATGAAGAACTGTTGGACGCGAGCCTTCAACTGGCCGCCGCCACCGGGATTTTTCCCGCGCCCGAAGGCGGCGCCTGCGTGGCTGCCCTGAAGAAACTTCTGAGCAACGGTTTTCTGAAGCCGGACGAGCGCATTGTCCTGTACAACACCGGAACTGGATTGAAATACCTGGAAGCATTTTCCACCCGATTTCCCCGAACTTCGCGCTCCGAGCAGGACAAACTAGGCGGTTTGATTACACCTAGATAGCAGCCAATCCGGTCATTTGCTTTTTGACACGGCATTTGACTTTTGGCAAACTAAAGGGGTGTTTTGGGAGTCAGCCCTTCCTCCCGGCTTCGGCCCTGCTGGTGTTTCGAGTCCGCAGTCGCGAACCTGCCTCTTCAGATGCCTCTCAACAAATGATGTCAAGGAGTCTTGTCAATGAAACTATTTGTGGGGAATCTACCCTATGCGGCTACCGAAGCCGACTTAACGGATTTCTTCTCGCAAGCGGGCGTAGCCGTCGATAGCGTAAACGTGATGCGTGATCGTTTCACCGGTGAGGCTCGCGGGTTTGGATTCGTTGAAATCAACGACGACACCGCCGCCAACCGTGCGGTGGAAGCCTGCAACGGTCGCGACCTGATGGGCCGCGCCCTGGTAGTGAACGAAGCCCGCCCCATGGTTCCGCGCGAAGGCGGCGGTGGTGGCGGACGTGGTCCTGGTGGCGGCGGCGGGCGCGAACGCCGCGGCGGCCGGCCGGGCCGGTAATACCGGATTATCCTTCCAGCATTCTCGCGATAGCATCTGCGTCGTTCGGCACCACTACCGGACGGTTCCCTAGTTTTGCGTCGATCTTCCTGCCTTCCGGATCTTGCAGCTCTCCCGTGTGATAGCGATAAATGTAATCTGGATCCTTCAGCACATTCCCCGTCAAAACCGCCACCACATCTTCGTCCGCGCGCATAGTTCCGGCTTGCGTCAGCTTTCGAATTCCGGCCAGCGTTGCCGCCGAAGCCGGTTCGCAGCCTATGCCACACTGTCCGATCACCGCCTTGGCGTCGGCGATTTCCTGCTCGCTCACTTTCTCCACCGTTCCATTAGTGACGGTCACTTCATGCAGCGCTTTGGGCCAGGAAACCGGATCGCCGATCTTGATTGCAGTGGCCAACGTATGCGGGTCACGAACCGCGTGAAACTCGCCCTTGGTCTGCATGAACTCGTAAAACGGAGCCGAGCCTTCCGCCTGGATCACAGCCAAGCGCGGGATCTTGCGGATGAAACCGAATTGGCACAATTCCCGCAGCGCTTTTCCGAATGCCGACGTGTTGCCCAGATTGCCGCCCGGCAGCACGATCCAATCCGGGGGATTCCAATCGCGCTGGTCCAGCATTTCGAAGATGATGGTCTTCTGGCCTTCTATGCGAAATGGATTGATGGAATTGAGCAGGTAAATACCCAGCCTGTCCGCCAGGACGCGCACCAGCGCCAGAATCTGATCGAAATTAGCCTCCACTTGAAAAGTGCGTGCGCCATATTCCAAGGCCTGCGCCAGTTTGCCGTACGAAATATTTCCGTGCGGGATGAACACAATGGAATCCAGCCCCGCGGCGCTGGCATAGGCCGCCATGGACGCGGATGTGTTACCGGTGGAAACACACGCCACGCGTGGCCGGTCTAATCGGATGGCCTGCGTGACGCCACATGTCATGCCGTTGTCTTTGAAAGATCCAGTCGGGTTGAAGCCCTGATGCTTGAATGTCAGGTGATCCAATCCGCCGTACCGCGCCGCGCGGGGCGCATTCAACATCGGGGTATTGCCCTCGCGCAGCGAAACCACTTGATGATGATGGCCATCGAACGGCAGCAACTCGCGGTAGCGCCACACGCCGCTCTGTTCCAGCAAATCGTTGGACGTGCGGCGCGTGCGCCATACTTTTTTCAGCAGCTCCGTTGCCACGCGTCCTTCGGCAAAAACCACTTCCAGCAGGCCTCCACAATCGGGGCAATTATAGATGGCTTCATCAATCGGAAAGCGCGCGTGGCACTGCTGCTCGAAACACGCCAACTCAGCTAGCATGATTAAAGTATCCCCAATATGGTCTCGGTTTGTCTGGAGAATGGCAAAGTTCTGGTGCGCAACCAGGCGCGGCCGCGCCGCCCAGCCGGATTCGCTCTGATCCGCCTGCTGTACGGCGGTATCTGCAACACCGACATTGAGCTGCAACGCGGCTACTATGGCTTTCGCGGCACCCCTGGGCACGAGTTTGTGGGCGAAGTTGTGGAAGCCGATGATCAAAACTGGGTGGGCCAGCGCGTGGTGGGCGAAATCAATCTGGCCTGCGGAAAGTGTGTGTGGTGTGCGCGCGGTCTGGGACGCCACTGCCCCACCCGCACAGTGCTCGGGATAGTGAAACAGCCCGGCGCATTTCGCGAATTCCTGACGCTGCCGGAACGCAATCTGCGGCGAGTGCCGCGCGAAATTTCGTCAGAGGACGCTGTCTTCATAGAGCCGTTGGCCGCGGCCTGCGAAATATTGGATCAAGTACGCATTCCCCGGGGCGCGCCTGTCGCTGTGCTGGGCGATGGCAAGCTCGGGCTGCTGGCCAGCCAGGTGTTACAGGCGCACGGCGCACAGGTTCATCAATACGGCCGCCACAAGGAAAAGTTGCGGATTGCCGAACAAGCGGGCGTCAGCGTTGAAATCGCGAAGAAGCTGCCTGCGGGAAAATACGAATTCGTGGTGGAAGCCACGGGATCGGCGGAAGGCCTGCGGCAAGCCGTGCACATGACGCAGCCGCGCGGAACGGTGATTATGAAATCCACCGTTCACGGATTGGTGGCCATCGATTCTGCGCCCGTGATCGTCAACGAAATCACGTTGGTGGGCTCGCGCTGCGGCCGGTTTGAACCCGCGCTCAAGCTGCTCAAGAACCGCCAGGTGCGCGTGAATGCGATGATATCGGACGTGCTTCCATTGAAGAGTGCGCCGCGGGCATTTAAAGAGGCCGCAAAGTCAGGAGTATTGAAGGTTCTGCTGCATGATTAAATTTCGAATCGTATTCGGCCTGCTGGCCGCCGCACTCACGGCGATCGCGCAAACGCCCCAGTACGGCTATCAGGTAGTCCATGTTTACCGGCACGATCCCGCCGCTTTCACGGAGGGTTTGGAATATCGCGCGGGATTTTTGTACGAGAGCACCGGACTTAAGGGACGCTCCTGGGTGCGTAAGGAAAAGCTCGAAACCGGGGAGGTTCTGCAGCAGATCGATCTGGACTCGCAATATTTTGGCGAAGGAATCACGGTCATCAATCAGAAACTTTTGCAGCTCACCTGGCAGTCGAACATTGGTTTCGTATATAACCAGCCTAATTTCCATCTGATGCGCAGCTTTAACTACCCAGGCGAGGGCTGGGCCCTCACCAACGATGGCCAGAATATCTACATGGACGATGGCACGGCGCAGATTCGCATTTGGGATCCACTTACGCTCCAGGAAAAACGCCGCATCACGGTTCACGACCGTGGACAGCCGGTCACGAATGTGAACGAACTGGAGTGGGTGCGCGGCGAGATTTACGCCAATATCTGGCAAAAGGACGTTATCGCGCGCATCTCCCCGGTGGATGGCCGTGTTCTGGGATGGATCGATCTTGCAGGCATCCTGCCGGCTGCCGATCGAACCGGCCAGGAGGATGTTTTAAACGGAATCGCCTACGATGTTCTGGGCGATCGCCTGTTCGTGACCGGTAAACAATGGCCCAAGCTGTTCGAGATCAAGGTAGTGCCGCTTCATCGCAAGAACCGGTGAACCCGGTCTTTCAATTTCGCGTACCAGGAAACTTTCGCCACGGCCTGCTCGGACGCCGTGCCATTAGAAGCTAACTTCGGCTCGTTCGCTTTTGCCGCTGGGTCGTACAGCTCTCTCGCCACCATGTGAATGCGATAACTGTCGAAGGAATAAGTCTTGCGATACAGACGTCCATCCACGCCTTCCACCACCACGGAGAAACTCGGCGTGGAGCCACTATTGATCACTTGCACCGGATAGTGCCCCACCACGTTCCGTTCGATGTAAGCCGTCTCGTAGCGATGATGTTTCAAGCTCCATACGAATACCCGGAAGCTGTCGAATTCGTAGGGCTGGCCGCCTTTCGTAATCGTCGTCCAGAGCCAATTATTTTTCACTGAGTCGTCATCGCGCACTTGACCCAGAGGAAAATACGAAGTAATGCGATGGCCTTCGGCGTATTGGGCCACCTCATCGGGAATCGCCATGCTCAGCGGCCGGGTGAGCACCCATCCCACCTTGCCGTCCTGCGTGCGTATCAGATTCCAATCGTCCATGGGGACTTCCACCGGCGGCGCGGCGGGAGGCGGCGGAGCAACCGGCACCGGCTCTGTTTTGGGCGCGGAGAGCGCCAGCCAATTACCCGGCAGCTTCGGGGCGGGAGGCTTGGGCGGCGGCCCCACCCTGGTCTGCGCCGCTTTCGGCTTGGCCTTCTTACGAATGGGAGCCGGCTTGGCGGGCGCCTGCATGACCGCCTCGTCGTGCTGGACGCGCGGCGTCAGCTTGTGGCCAATCACATCCACCTTACCGTTCTCGGGAACCTGCCCGAAGCTGGGCGACGTCCGGCTGGGCACCGTGTGCATGTTAAGCGATTCGAAGACCGTGGCTTGGCCTTGCGATTGAGCACGGGAGGCGTTCTGCGCCATGTCGCGAAGCGCGGCCATTTGCTCGGGTGTGAGAAGCTGCCGCAGATCAGTCCAGCCTTCGGCGCCCTGCTGGGTTCGAACCCTCACCAGCCGGTGCCGGTATTCCATGATCGAGAGCTGGTCACCGTGCTTCACCGTAGCGGAAATGGGCGACTTCAGCGCCAATTCCCGCCGCAGATTGAGAGTGCTGGGGCCGACGTACGCATCGCCAAGCGACGCAACCGGGCGCGGCTTATCGGAGCAGGAAACGAGGATGGCTGCTAGACAAAAACAAAAAACAGCGCGAGTCAATGTCACGAGCTATAGTTTCTGTTGCTAGTGTATCAGTAATGCCCGATGAAGTTACCCCGTCGAAAGTTGAGTTTTATTGCCCGCGTTGTCACAATTCCGTAACTGATCCGCTGGTGTGCGGCGATTGTGCCGCTATTATTTGCCGGAAGTGCGGAGCGCCCTTGGAGCGCATAGACGAATTGGGGATCGGTTAGCCTAAGGAACCAGGCTAGGGAACCCAGGTCCGTAGAAACTTCACGGGATTCGACGGTTCAATCTCAAATGGCTGGCCGCCTGGCGGAACCAGCCAAGCTTCCCCTTCGCGAAAATCCTGGCCGCCGATGGTTCCCATGCCGCTAATAAAAATTATGACGTGAAAACGTCCGGGCTCAGGCTTGTACAGCAACGGCGAGGAGGTGCGCGCCAACTCAGTGTGGAAATATGCGCAATCAATGGGAAGCAACACCGATTTCGCGGATGCGGCTCCGGTGGATGCAACCTGTATGGCTTTGTCGAGATGCAGCTCGCGCGGCCGGCCGTAATCGTAGAGCCGGTAGGTGACATCAGACAGCTGCTGGATTTCGCATATTGCCAGGCCGCCGCCGATGGCGTGGACCGTGCCGGCCGGGATCAAAAACGCATCGCCGGCTTGCACCTCCGTCCAGTTCAGCAGCTGCTCAATTTCGCCACTGAGCGCCGCTTCGCGCAATCGTTCGCGGCTGATGGATTCGCGAAACCCAATTGCGATGCGCGCGCCCGGGTCGGCGCGCATCACGTACCACATCTCGGTTTTTCCGCGAGAAGCTTCGTGCGCCGCGGCAAATGTGTCGTTGGGATGCACCTGCACCGATAGACGCTCGGAGGTGAAGACGAACTTCACCAGCAACGGAATATCGGCTTCAAACCACACCTCGCCGATCTTCTTGTCCGCAGGCGGGTACCAGGGCAGAAGATCCGGCGTGCCCCACACTTTCTCAAGAAAACGCGTAGGCAGCCGGACTGGAGGATTACCGGGCACCCCTATCAAGCCCGTCCGGAAATGAAACGGTCTATGCGATCCAGCCCGCGTTCCAGTTCCTTCATCGAGGTCGCGTAAGAAATACGGACGTGTTCGCTGGTTCCGAACGCCTCGCCCGGCACCACGGCCACGTGCGCCTCGGACAATAGTTTCTCTGAGAACTGCAGCGCCGAGGTGATACCGTTGCGGAAACCAACTGAAACATTCGGATACGCGTAAAACGCCCCCTTCGGTTCCGCGATTTTTACGCCCGAAATAGCGCGCAGGCGCTGCACGACAAAATCGCGCCGCTTGCGATACTCGGCCAGCATAATCGGAATGGAATCCTGCGGTCCGCGCAAGGCTTCAATAGCCGCCTTCTGCGCGATCGACGTGGGGTTGGACGTAGTGTGGCTCTGCAGCTTCAGCATGGCATCGATTACAGGTTTGGGGGCGAGCGCGAACCCGACGCGCCAGCCGGTCATCGAATACGTCTTCGACAGTGAACCGGCGATCAGAACATTTTCCTTGGCGCCGGGCATGGCCGCGATGGAGAATGGCTCGGTGTCATAGAGGAAGCGGCAGTAGCATTCATCGGTCATCAGCTGGACGCCGCGCTTCACCGCCAGATGATAGATCTTCTCGAAATCTTCGCGGCTCAGTACGCCGCCGCTCGGATTGCACGGCGAGTTGATGATGATCAGCTTGGTCTTGCTGGTGATCTTGCGCGCGATATCGTCGGCCGTGTAGGTGAAACCGTTGGCTTCGTCGCTTTCGACAAAAACGCACTTGCCGCCTGCATAGTTGACGACGTCTTTGTAGGTGACCCAATAGGGAACCGGGATGATTACTTCGTCGCCGTCTTCAATCAACGCCTGCATCAGATTGAAAATCGCATGCTTGCCGCCGACTGTTACCAGACACTCCGCCGGCGTATAAGCGGTGCCGTAATCGTCATGATGACGCGCGCAAATGGCCTGCTTGATTTCCACCGTTCCACCGGTGGGCGTGTACTTGGTGAAGTTCGCTTCAATCGCGGCGATCGCCGCCTTCTTGATATTTTCGGGCGTCGGGAAGTCGGGCTCTCCGGCGCCAAAGTCGACGATGTCCACGCCTTCGCGGCGGAGCTTGTCGGCATCGGCGGCTACTTTCATCGTCGAGGATTCGCTGATGAGCGAGATACGCTGGGCTAGATTCAAGGTTGCAGTCATGAAAGAGTTAGGCTTCTCCAGTTTCGTCGGATCCAGTTTCTTCGAGGAGTCTTCTCTTTAGTCTAACCTCGATTGAGGGCGGCACGAGACCCCCGATGCTTCCTCCCAGCCGAATTACTTCCTTCACCAGACGCGAACTGATGAACGAGTGCGCCTCACCGGCCATTAGGAATACCGTTTCTATTTCGGGCCGCAGCCGGCGATTCATCAGCGCCATTTGCAATTCGTATTCGTAGTCCGATACCGCGCGGATGCCGCGCAGGATGACACTGGCGCCGGACTCGGCCGCGTAATCCACCAGCAGACCACCGAAGGAACCGATCTCTACATTAGGCAGATCGCGCGCAACTTCGCGCAACATTTCGATGCGTTCCTCCAGGCCAAACAGTGGTCGTTTCTCATCGTTGCGGAGAATGGCCACAATCAGGCGATCGAATAACGCGGAGCCGCGCTGGATCAAATCCAGGTGGCCGTTGGTGATCGGATCAAAAGAGCCGGGATAGAGCGCGACAACGGTGTCGGGTTTGGGTCTCAAGGGGGCAGTTTATCAGATCGCACTTTGGAGCCGGGATTGGGGTTAGGGATCCGGCTGACTGGTAAACGCGGTGCTACAAAGGGGAATGACCCAAAACAGCGCGGCGGCGGCTGAGCCGGCTCATCTTTTCTCGCCGCTTCAAATTCGTGAGGTGCATTTCCGGAATCGCATTGGCGTGTCGCCGATGTGCGAGTATTCCAGCGTCGACGGATTCGCCAATGACTGGCATTTTGTTCACCTGGGCAGCCGCGCGGTGGGC
Source organism: Bryobacteraceae bacterium (assembly GCA_035486095.1). Lineage (GTDB taxonomy): Bacteria > Acidobacteriota > Terriglobia > Bryobacterales > Bryobacteraceae > Palsa-89. Next base: position 743 of record DATHNM010000498.1, on the reverse strand, counting down.
GGAGCCGCGCTGGTTATGACGGAAGCGAGCGCGGTGCTGGCCGATGGCCGCATTAGTCCACAGGATCTGGGCGTGTGGACCGACGATCATATCCCGACGCTCTCGCGTATCTTTCGATTTATCGAAGAGCAGGGGGCTGTGCCGGCGATGCAACTGGCGCATGCGGGACGAAAGGCCAGCACCGCGGCTCCGTGGAATGGCGGTGGAGCGCTCGCCGAATCGGAACAGGGCTGGCGGCCGATCTTCGGACCCAGCGCAATTCCTTTTTCGCCCAAGTCGCCAACGCCGGTGCCATTGGATGAAGCGGAAATCGCGCGCGTGGTGCGTGCGTTCGGGGAGGCCGCGGCGCGGGCGCTGAAAGCCGGCGCGAAGATTGTGGAAATTCATTCGGCGCACGGTTACCTATTGCACGAGTTTCTCTCCCCACTGAGCAATACGCGCAGCGATGGTTACGGCGGATCATTCGAAAACCGGACGCGTATCGTACGAGAGGTGGTGCAAGCCATCCGCCTGACCTGGCCGGCGAGTCTTCCGCTGTTCGTCCGCATTTCCGCGACAGATTGGGTGGATGGCGGATGGACCATCGGCGATTCCGTGGAATTGGCCAAACAACTCCAGCCGCTTGGAATGGATCTGATGGATTGTTCGTCGGGCGGCGCGGTGCCCAACGTTGCGATTCCGGCTGCAGCGGGATATCAGGTTCCATTTGCAGAACAAATTCGCAAAAACGCGGGGCTTCCAAC
>DATHNM010000497.1:0-3229 GCA_035486095.1 Bryobacteraceae bacterium | reverse complement strand
ACGATCCAACGTTCCGCCAGTTTTTCGGCGATCAGTTCGGCGGAGGCAAACCGCACCAGGAGCGCGAGCAGGCTCTGGGTTCAGGAGTAATCGTGACTCCGGACGGAACGATTCTGACCAACAATCACGTGATTGACGGTGCTTCCGACATCAAAGTGCAATTGAGCGACAAGCGCGAATTCAAGGCCAAGCTGGTGGGAGCCGATCCCAAGACGGATATCGCAGTGCTGAAGATCGAAGCGAGTGGTTTGCCGACTCTTCCGCTGGGCGATTCTTCGCAGCTCAACGTGGGAGACTTGATTTTCGCGATCGGCGATCCGTTCGGAATTGGCGAGACGGCCACGATGGGGATCGTCAGCGCCACGGGCCGCGGACAACTGGGCATTGAGGATTATGAGAACTTCATCCAGACCGATGCGGCGATCAATCCGGGAAATTCCGGCGGAGCGATGATCGATATCCACGGCAACCTGGTGGGCGTCAACACCGCGATTCTTTCACATGGTTCGGGCGGCAACGAAGGCGTCGGCTTTGCGATACCGATGAGCATGGCCAAGCCGGTGATGGATCAAATTCTGGCGCACGGCAAAGTGGTGCGCGGATACTTGGGCGTGCACATCCAGGACCTGACGCCGGAAATCGCCAAGGCGTTCAACTACAACATGAGCGGCGGCGCGCTGATTGGCGACGTGTCTCCGAATACGCCGGCATCGAAGGCCGGATTGCAAAAGGGCGATGTAATCGTCAAGCTCAACGGCCAGGCTGTTACCGACTACGTGGACCTGCGGCTGCGAATTTCGCAGATGGCGCCGGGTACGTCGGTGAAGCTGGACGTGTGGCGCGACGGGAAGACACAAGATTACTCCCTGGCGCTGGGCGAATTGCCGGAGAAAGCAGAGACCGCAGACAATAGCGGCAGCGAGAGCGGCGGCGGACTCGAGGGAGTGGAAGTAGAAGAACTGACCCCGGAGATTGCGCAGCAGCTCAACCTCGGCACGGGAACCCACGGAGTAGTGGTTACGTCCGTGGATCCTTCCAGCCCGGCGGCAGCGGCACAGCCTCCCATCGGTCGCGGCGATGTGATCCAGGAAATCAATCACAAGCCGATCCGCAACGTGGGCGATTACCGGCAGGCGATCGCGGGTGCAGGCAGTCAGCCAGTGTTATTGCTGGTGAATCATGGTGGAGTGACGGGATATTCGGTCGTCCAACCGCATTAAGCTGTAGCATTAGGCTGTAGAAGTTCTGTCAAGAAACAGTGAGTGCGGGGGCATGGCCGGCCACGGTCGTGCCCCTGCACTTACGTCACATTAACCATTAAATTCCGCAACTGATCCGCCCAGCCGGGTTAGATTAGTACATGGGAGCATCCATGTGGGTGGACTTTCCGCAACGAAACCACAGAAGGGCTAACCTTCTAAGTACCCCTAGCTCTTGGGTTATCGCTTTCAACACGACTGGGGGTAGAATGGTACTCGAGTCCTATTCTCCCCAGCCCCTCGTTCTAGTACTAATGAAGTGTCAACCGCAATTCTGTCTCGACGCATCTTAACTTTTTTACCCAAGGATTCTGGTGATCGTTATGGCACGGAGTACAAATCGAGCTGTCTTCAATGCATCTCTGCTTCCTGAGGCGGAACCTCGCTGGGACCTGTTTAGCGCCGGATTTGGGTTGCAGATCGCGGCGGTAACCGCGCTGGTGGTCATACCCCTGCTGCTGCCGCAAAAGCTCGATATTGTGCAGCGTTATTGGACGACGCCGGTTGAAGCGCCTCCGATCGTGGCCTGGAAGCCGCAGCCCGTGCAGCCGGCACCGAAGCCTGTGCCAATGAAGCACGAAGTTGTGAAGGAAATCCCCAAGCCAAAGCTGGAACCGGTAATAGAAGCGCCGAAGCCGCGGATCTACGCGCCGGTGGTGGCCACTGCACCGATCGTTAAGAAACCAGCGGTGCGCAAGGATACGCCGCCGGACATGACCGAAGTGGCGAAGGCCTTCCCGGATCAGAATCCTCCGATGTCCATGGGCAGCTCGGCGATCCCAACATTGAAGAAGCCTCGCGAAGCCGTGCAGACGGGCGGATTCGGCGACCCCAACGGCGTGCCAACCAACGGCAAGACGAATAAAGCCGCGAACATCAATATTCAAGGCGCGTATGACATGCCGACAGGACCGGGCACCGGCAACGGTACAGGCGGAGCGAATGGAGCCAAGGGCGTCATCGCCAGCACCGGGTTTGGTAACGGTGTTGCAGTAGGAGGCAAAGGCGGGCCGCCTCACGCGGCCGTGCAACAGGGCGGTTTCGGTGACGAAAATGTCGCTGTGGCAGCGCCTAAAGTCAGGCAGACATCGAATGTCGCGGCGAAAACCACGCCGGTAGAAATTCTCTTCAAGCCAAAACCAGTTTATTCAGACGAGGCCAAGGCCAAGAAGATCGAAGGCGAGGTACTTTTGCAGGTGGTATTCACGGCGTCGGGAGACGTCAAAGTCCAACGAGTCGTGCAAGGGCTAGGGTACGGGCTCGAAGAGTCCGCGCAAGCGGCAGCCCGGCAGATACGGTTCAAACCGGCACAACAGGACGGCCAACCAGTGGATTCGACCGCCATCATCCACATCGTATTCCAATTGGCGTACTGAAAGGGGAATGGAGATGCGCACGTGCAAGAGCATTGGTTTGACATTCATGCTGGCCGGCTTCCTAGCCGGGTCGGTCTCCGCGCAGACCACGCCAACGGCTGATCAAACCCAGCCTCAGGCGAACAGTTCGGCGCCTGTAGTGACCGTGGATCAAGCGATTGATCACCTGATCGCCCGCGAGCACGATGAAGTGGCGACGATCCGGCGTTTCAGCCCGTTGATCGAAACCTATATTCAGGACATGAAGACGGACAAGGAGATGGGCGCGATTCCCGTCAAGGACCACTATTTCCTGGGACAGGCGGACCTCTCCAAAGGAATCGTGGACAATTCGATGCTCGGCGCGCGAAAGGGAAAGTTCGACGCTTTCAACCCCATTTCGCACATGAGCGGCCTGTTCACTTCGTCGTACGTGCCGGAAGGCTTCCTGCAGATGATTTACATTGATACCAACGGATTCGATCGCCAGCACTACCAATTTGACTATGTGCGGCGCGAATTCCTGGGCGAAGTTCGCTGCGTGGTATTCGACGTCACTCCGCTGCCGAAATCCGGAAAGGGCCGCTTCAAGGGCCGCGTGTGGGCAGACGATCA
>DATHNM010000496.1:0-4610 GCA_035486095.1 Bryobacteraceae bacterium | reverse complement strand
GCGCAAAACCTCCACGGTGGCCGAGAGCAGTGAGGTCTGACGCTGCGTTAGAACGGCGCACATCTCCTCCCCATACTCGGCGCGGAAGGATGCAGGATAAAGGTGCAGCAAAGCCCGGTAGAAACGCATCAGGTTTTCTGGGGAGCGAATCCCAGGGCGCGCGCCCACCTGACCAGTTTCGACATCCGCGCGGCTTCTGCCTGGGCCACGGCGGAGCCGAGCGGCGTGATGCGGTAATAGCGGCGGCGCTGGTCATCCAGTTCAGGCGCCGGGCGCTCCTGCGTTTCCAGCAGCAGGCCCTGCTCCAGCATGCGCTGGATGGAACGATACAACGTTCCAGCGCTCAGCGTGAGTTCGCCGCCGGTTCTAGCCGCCACATCCTGAATAATCGCGTAACCGTGGCGATCCTCTTCGGCCACCGCCAGCAGGATGTGAAAGGTTGCAGCGGGCAACGGGAGGAACGATTGGGGCGGTGGAGATACGTGTGCCATTCGCCTTAGTATATCCACTATGGCTATAGTGTCAATGGCTATATTCGCGGCCCCGCCAGAAGCCCCGATTTATTCCGCGCGCAGCGCGCTGACAGGGTCTATGGAAGCGGCGCGCCGCGACGGCAGATAACAGGCGAAATACGCCGTGGCGAAAACGCCGGCGGTAATGCTTCCGTAGGTGATGGGATCCACCGGGCTGACGTTGAACAGCAGTGACGACATCAGGCGCATGGTGGCAAATGCAGTAACCAGGCCGCACGCAATGCCGATGCTGGTGAGCCACAATCCATCGCGCACAAACATAGACGTGATGCTCGGCCGCTCGGCGCCCAGCGCCATGCGAATGCCGATCTCACGGGTGCGCTGGGAAACCGAATAGGAGATCACGCCGTAAATTCCCACGATCCCGAGCAGCAGAGCCATGCCTCCAGCCACCGCCAGCATCACCAGCGTGAAGGACGTTCGCGCCATAGACTTGGTATAGAAATATCCAACCGTGTGAATATCGGCCAGCGGCAGGTTCGAATTGGTCGACCACACGGCCTGCTGGATTTCCTTCATCAAACCTTGCGAGCCCGCCCGCGGACTGCGAATGACGTACGCGATGTCGCGCCGCAGGGCCTCTTTTTGACCTTCGAAGCGGTCCATCATAACCGGCCAATACGCGGCCACCGGCGCGGGCATGTTCACGCCGTCGTCGTAGATGTCCCCCACCACGCCAATCACCTCGCGCCAGGCGTCGTTGTTGCCGACGCGAACCTGCTTGCCCAGCGCGTTGGATTCGCCCTGCCAGTATTCGCGTGCAAAATTTTGCGACACCAGGGCCACCGGCCGCTTACTGTAAACGTCGTTCCAGGTGAGATCGCGGCCGGCCAAGAGCGGCGTGCCCATGCTGGCGAAAAATCCCGGCGAAACGAATTTGAAGCGGCGCAGCGGCGGCAGTTCGCCTTCCTTATAAGTGCGATCCTGGGCCATCACCGGATCGTTGGAGTTGCGCATGCCCATGGGAATGGCGCTGGAAAAGCTGACCTTGGACACTCCCGGGATGGCCGCGATCTTATTGAGTATTTCTTCTTCCATCCGCACCACACGCTCGCGCTCCGTATCCGGTATCTGCGTCTCGGGAACGTAAATGCGGAATGTTTGGATGGAGTCCGGCCCGGTGAAACCCGGGGGCACATGCATCAAGGCGCGGAAGGTGCGGATCATCAGCCCCGAACAAATCAGCAAAACCAGTGCCAGGGCAACCTGCAAAATCACCAGCGCGTTGCGCGCGCGATGACGTTCGCGGCTCTGGCTCAGCCCGCGTCCGCCTTCCCGAAGTTCGCTGTTCAAACGTCCGCCGGCGTATTTGAAGACCGGAAGCAGCGCGATCAGCAGGCTGGTGAAAAACGCCAGCGCCAGAGTGAATAGCAACACCGGAACATCGATGCCGATTTCGTGGATACGCGGAAGTCCGGTGGGCGCCAGCGCCACCAGCACGTGCAGCGTCTCAGCGGCCAGCATCAATCCCAGCAGGCTTCCCAGCACGCCCAGCACGACGCTCTCGTACAACAGATCTGCCGCGATGCGCCCCCATCCGGCGCCCAGGGCGGCGCGAATAGACAATTCCTGCCGGCGTCCTTCCACGCGCACCAGCAGCAGATTCGCAACGTTGGCGCAGGCCACCAAAAGCACGATGGCGATGGAACCCATCAGAACCCACAGCACGTTGCCTATGTCGCCCACCACGTCCTGCTTTAGCGGCCGCGGGGTGGGGGTGATGTGCGCATTTTCAAACAGCTTAATGCTGAATCCGTCCGGCGGGGGAAAACTTCGAAAGCTGATGGGAAGCAGGCGCGCCATGTCTGCGCTGGCCTGTGCCATGGTAACTCCGGGCTTCAGCCGGGCCAAGGCTTCGTAACTGAAGTTCCCCAGCTTCAATTTACTGCGATCCCATTGGAACGGGACTATCAAGGCTGGATCTTCCCGGTTTAGAAAATGAAATCCGTTAGGCAGCACGCCGATGATCTGGCGCGACTTTCCATCCACCACGATGGAACGCCCGATCACCGACGATGCGCCGCCAAACTTCTGGCGCCAGTATGCGTACGACAGCATAACGGTTGCCGGCTTATCCGGCAGATCGTCTTCGCGGGTAAACAAGCGCCCCAGCGCCGGCACCACGCCCAGGATCGGAAGCGTGCCGTCGGTGACGTCCATCCCTGAAACGTGTTCCGGTTCTCCCGAGCCGGTTACCGAGAACGAATCGTCATCATAGGCGCCGATGTCCTGCAATGTCGCGCTCTGCTCGCGATTGATGAAATAAATGGATGGCGCTACGTTGAGTTCCTTGAGGCCAATGCCCGGAGCGGTGTGCCACACTCCGATCAACTGTTCGGGATGAGGATAGGGCAAGGGCTTCAGCAACACGCCTTCCACCACGCTGAAAATCACCGTGTTCGCGCCCACGCCTATGGCCAGCGTGATCAGGGTGATCGCGGTGAACAGCGGCGCCCGGCCCAGCCTTCGCAACACCTGCTTCAATTGGCCCATGGATCTCCTACCCTTCGTGGTACGCACCCCGGCGGCGGAAAGTTCTTACTTTTGCGTTGCTCCATCCTTCACCTGGAAGCGCCACTGTCCCGGATCGGGCGGCGGCTTGAACTCGTCCGTGCTAAACACGCGTGGTTCCCCGCCAGGGCCCGCGATTTTCAGCACCAGCGCAATTTGGAACTTCGGGCCTTGAAAATAGGACACGCGAATGCGATGAATGCCGCCCCCCAGCGTCACCGCGCCCGTCTTTTCCTGCGGCGGATGAAGGCCGTCGTTATCGATGACCAGCAGATTGTCGATGTAGAGTTTCGCGCCATCGTCTGAGAGCAGCGAAAACGTGAACGTTCCGGGATCGGCAATCCAAAAATTTCCACTGTAATCGATCGCGAACCATTCGTTCCGCCGTGTGACGCCGGGGAAGCCCTCTTTGAAATCCTGCGGCGGCAGATTCAGCGACGACGTATAGATGGCGGGCCCAGCCGGCTTCAGCTTTTCGAAATCAGGAAGCCGCGTTCTGGTGCGATGGATGTGATAAACCAGGCCGCGCAGCCCGGAGGGGATGACCACTGTAGTGCCAAAGACGGCCGTGGGTTCCTCCTGCGCGGCCGGACTGCAGACGCACAGGGCGAACGCAAGAATAACGCTCGGGCGCATGCGCTTAAACCGGCGCCGCCGAAATGGCCGGCTGTGGAAACAGTTTTCCGAACCAGAACGCGTAGGGCGAAGCCCCATGCGCGCGGTAATGCTCCAGGCGATCGCGCGCTTCCTCGAGAGATGGAAGGTGCCCCTCCGGCACCCACCAGAGCACGTAATGCGCCTGGCTGGGTTTTTCGAACCAGTCCGATCGTTTCAAATAGTATTCCAAGTGGCCGGAACGATAGACGAACTGTTTCAAATCCTCGGGGCCCTTCCACAGCGACATATTCACCAGTGCGAACGGATCCCGCGACCAGGGATGGTGGATGTCGGTGGCGTTGCCGGACTCGGTTTGCAGGCGCCAGACGAAACCAGGCGATTGCTCTGCCAGCGCATTGATGTGGTCCAGGCCATCGACGAATTCCTTGATTTGAGGATGGTCCAGGGGATGCAAGAGCCGCGCGACGTTCAATTGGGCCAAGTGGAAGGCCATACATGCATCCTACCGGAGATGCGCCGGGGCGCAAAGTGGCCTTCCCAAGGGCCCTGCCGCACTACGATATAATCTGGGCGTAAACTAGAAGTAAAGGAGTTCTCCAGGATGCGTTCGGCTTGTGCAGCCTTCTTGCTAATTGCTGGAATCGGATTGAATGCGGCGACCCCCAAGGCGGACGCCCCGAAAACGGAAGCGCCCCCGGTGCTTCGGAAATCGCCCGAGTTTGTCATCAAGTTCGTGGATGGCAAGCAGATGCTGCTGAGCAGCTTGAAAGGCAAAGTGGTGGCGCTGTTGATGGTCCACACCACTTGCCCGCATTGCCAGCACACCTCGCAAGTGTTCACGCAACTGTACAACGAGTACGGAGCCCGCGGATTTCAACCCGTGGATGCGGCCTTCAACACCATGGCCAACATGTATGTAAGCGACTTCGTGAAGACGTACAACATCGG
>DATHNM010000495.1:0-4862 GCA_035486095.1 Bryobacteraceae bacterium | reverse complement strand
AGCCGATCGCGAAGATTACTTAAACGAGATTCCTCAATCGGCAACGTGCCACGCGCGATGCCCGCCGCTTTCCCCATGGCCACGGCGCTGGGAACGTTTTCTGTGCCGGGCCGCCGCTCGCGCTCATGCTTGCCGCCGAATTGGATGGAGCGCAGCCTGGTGCCGCTCTTTACGTACAAAGCGCCGATGCCCTTCGTGGCATAAAATTTGTGACCGCTGATGGAGTATAGATCCACGCCCAGAGCCTCCACATCCACGGGGATCTTGCCCGCAGCCTGGACGCCATCCGAGTGCATCAGCGCGCCGCCCTGGTGGGCAATGGCGGCGATCTCGGCAATCGGCTGCAGTGCGCCGGTCTCGTTGTTGGCGTGCATCACGGATACCAGCACGGTTTCAGGGCGCATGGCGCGCCGGATGTCTTCGGGATCAACCACGCCATCGGGGTGCGGACGGACATAAGTTACCGACGCAAGCGACGGGTACAACTCCCGGCAGGGATTCAGCACTGCGGGATGCTCAATGGCAGTGGTAATCACGTGCTTCTCAAAAGGTGTGACGATGGCGCTGACTGAGCCTAGGATCGCGAGATTATCCGCCTCGGTCCCGCCGCTGGTGAATACCAGTTCCTTGGGCTGGCAGCCAAGTAACGCGGCCACTTCGCGGCGCGCCGATTCCAGGCGTTGCCGTGCCAGTTGACCATCCTGGTGGATGCTGGAAGCATTGCCGGGCACTTCAAGTAAAGCCGCAACCAGTACCTCTAGTACTGATTGAGATACCGGAGTAGTCGCGTTGTGGTCAAAGTAGAAACGCTGCACTTCATTCATCAGTTTAACAGTGATAGCGGGTGGCGGAATCGGCCGGCCAGGATTGAGTTCAGCGTTCAGAATTCAGAATTCCGTTTGCCGCCGACGCTGGAAGCGTTGAAACCGGCGCATATAATGGCACGTAGGGTCTATCATGAGCACAAATCCAGCGCTTCGCGTCAGCATCCTGGCCCTTGTGGCGCTGGCGGCCGCAGCCACCGCTTCGGCGCAGAGCTATCACGCCACCATTGTGACCGAAGACGGTTCGCCGCTTCCTACCTCGCCGCAGATCATTCCCGACCTCTCTGAACGGCTGGTGCAAGAGTGCGCGATTGTAAATACCTTCGGGAACGGCAGCGTGCAATACGTGGTGAATCTGCGCTCGCGCCCTTATGACCCCGCGACCGCCGATATGTGCGCGGTTACCATCCGGCTGAAGGGGTATCGGACGGCGCAGGTCTTGTTACGCAATGATGCGACTGTCGTGCTGAAGCGGGTGGGACTGCATGAAGGCTCCACGGTTTCAGCCACGGCCCTGAATGCGCCAGAGCCGGCCCGCAAAGCCTATGGGAAAGGCGCGAACGCGATGACCGAGGAGAAATGGGCCGCGGCGCAAAAGAATTTTGAGAAGGCTGTGGAAATCGATCCGGACTATGCCCAGGCGTGGAGCGATTTGGGCGAGGTGCTTCAAAGGCAAGCTAAGTCCACCGAGGCCCGCGCGGCCTGGGAAAAAGCCGTGCAGTCCGATCCAAAGTACATCAAACCCTATATCCAATTGGCCATGCTCGACATGCAGGAAAAGCGCATGGAGGATGCGGTTACCATTGCGGGCCGCGCGGTGGCGATGAATCCTCTTGAATTCCCCGAACTCTACTTTTACTACGCCGCCGCCAACTTTAATCTAAAACATTATGACCTGGCGGAGACCAATGCGCGCCGGGCCACGGAGTTGGATCACGCGCATGAAATCCCGCGCTGCGAGCTGCTGCTGGGTTCGGTGCTGGCCGCCAAGGGTGACCGTTCCGGAGCACTGCAACATTTCAGAAAGTATCTGGAGATCCTTCCCAAAGCGCCGGACGCCGACCAGGTGAAGCGGGCCATCGCGCAACTGGAAGCGCCGGGCGACGCAAAGTAGCTTACTTACCCTCCACCTCATTCATGACACCGGAAGCCTGAATGGTGGTGTAAGGCGGGGAGCGCAAGCGATGCCGATACCACGCCGGCGGCCGCCAGGACGAACACACGTTTGAAGCTTTTTATGCCATCTCCTTTGGTTAACACTATTCTTCCGGCGCAAAAGCCAGCACTACATTGCCCGGCGAACCACCGAACCGGCCGTATCCCGAATTCATAAACAGCATTCCGTTGACAATCACGGGCCCGGGTCCGTCGATGGCGCCACCTTTGGCCGCCACGCCGTTCACGGTCGCGAAATCGCGCCGGGTATCGAAATCCCAAATGATCTGCCCGTCCTCCGCTGCAAAGGCGCGCATGTGGCCGTCCATCGAGCCGGAGAAGACAATTCCGGGAATTGCGCTCAGCGCGGCCGATTGCGCCGGACTACAGCCCGCCCGTGAACCACAGGGCTGCGGCGCCGCGTGCCAGGCTTTTGCGCCATTGGCGACGCGCAGCGCGGTAAGTCCGCCGCCTTGATCGGGAGCCAGGATGCGGACTTGATCCTTCGTGAAGAAGAATGCATCGGACGCGGCTGCATAGACGTTTTGTCCATCACTGGCCATGCCCCACTGCACTCCCCCGATAGTGCCGCCTTTGCCGACGCGCTCGCTCCAGACGATCTCGCCCTTGCGGCCGGGATCGAGCGCATAGACCATCCCGGATTTTTGTCCCGCGATTAACAGGTCGCCACCCTGCGGCATTTTAACCAGGATCGCCGACGAGCCGAAATCGTAGTCCGGTCCCTTGGTGCCTTCTTCCGGGCAATTTGGCCCGTTGACTCCCGCGCCGCAACCCGAGTTATACACATCGCCGGGCGTGACCTGCCGGGACCATAACATGTGCCCGGTGGCGAGATCGAGAGCCAGCACAGCGTCGCTGGTCGTGGTGGCCGGGGCGGAATAGTTGTCGCCGGTGGTGACGTAAAGAATCCTGCGCTGGGGATCGACGGTGGGCGCCGACCAGACGCCCGCACCCGACGGTCCTTGCCGCAATGTGCCGGCGGATGTCTTGCCGGTGGGATGGGGCGCGTCGTGGATCGTGTAGGTCTTCCAGACCTGCGCTCCGTCGCGCACGCGCAAGGCCACCACGCTGCCGCGAAAGCTGCAGCACGGATATGCGGGATTGATGGCGCGCGTCTCTTCCCACGAAGCTACGCCCACGTAGACGTTGCCGTTATAAACGGTGGGAGAGCCAGTCAGCAGAGCGGCTTCATGGTCTTCAATGCGCTTCTTCCACAAAAGGTGACCGGTCTGTGCGTCGAGTGCGTAGAACATTCCGGTGAGATCGCCGAAAAGCACGGCACGACGATCGCCAATTGGCCCGGTGGCAACCGCTTCCCGCACCGGTGCGCCGGCTTGATAGGTCCATTCGATGCATCCGGTGGCGGCGCGAAGTGCGTAGATCATCCCCGCTCCGCTGCCCATGAAGACATTTCCGTCCACGACGGTGGGTTGCGCGTAAGAAGAGATATCGCCGTCCAGTCCAAAAGCCCATTTGAGTTTGAGCTTGCGCACCTGGCTGATGGAGAGACGAGCCAAGTCGGCGGATTGGAAGCGCGCGTTGTCCGGCCTGGGACTCCAGCCGTTCCAGGAATAGTCGGGAACTGGTTTCAGGCTGATCGCGCGTTCTTTGCAGAAGGCTTCAGGCTGGGGTCCGGGCTCCGGGCCGGGCGTGCCCAGATATGTGGCGACAGCCTCGCGTTCTTCGCGCCGCAGCGGGTAGGCCACGGTCATCATGGCTCCGGCGTTCATGGCGCGCAGAATCCGCAAGGCCGGCATTTTCTGGAGCGCCTGACGTGGCGGGATGCGCGAACCTGCTTGATCGTGACATGCCGAGCAACGTTGTTTGTAGATCGCTTCACCGGATGGGGTTTGAGCGCGACCGGTTGACCAGGATATAAGAAGGGCGGCGCACAGCGCGATCAAGAGGCGAACCATCTGCATGAGACTATCACGTAGGTGGGCGCCGGTTTGTGGGGCCGCGCTCCTGATAGGATATTGCAAAGACGCGCGTGAGAATACGAAAAGGGAGTTTCAAGATGAATCGTCGATTTTCAGGAGCGGCTATTACGCTAGCCCTCGGATTAGTGACGTTCCAGGCGCAGGCGCAACAGCCGCCGCCAGCCAATGCGGATCCCTATGCCAATAATGCGGAGGCTGGGAAGACGCAGTTTCCGCTGGCGCCAGCAGCCGGCCAGGATTCCGGCGCGATTTCGAAGGCCCCTGCCGGTGCGGTGAATCAGGGAACGCTCGATCCTGCCAAGTGGAAATACGGGCCGGCTTATGATGCGCCGGCGGATGCCAAGATCTGGAATCCGGTGATGATCAAAATGATGAAGGGCGAGAAAGTGACTGGCGGCACGGTATTCAGCACCGACACCCCGGAAACCTATTGCGCGATGGCCAATGCCGGCTACGATTTCATCTGGACCGAGATGCAGCACGACTCGCGCGATTGGGGAGCTGTGGGCCGCATGTGGAAAGCTTGTCCGCACGCCAAAGCCGTCCCGGGTGTGCGTGTGGCCTATACCGACGAACGCGAAATCCAGCACGCCATGGATCTGGGCGCGCTGGTGATTGTGATTCCCACCGTCCGCTCCGTGGAAGAGGGCAAAGCGGCCAGGGACTGGACCATGTTTCCGCCATTCGGAAAGCGCAGCCAGGGTGGGGGCCAGGCCTTTGATCCGGAGATGTGGGGCAATGTTCCGGGTGGATACCGCGCCACCATTAACAAGAATATCGTGCTGATCGAAATGATTGAGACGCTGGATGGCGCGGCAGCGGCGCGCGAAATCGCGGCCATTCCGGGCGTCACTGCGGTCTTTGCGGCCAGCGGAGATCTCGGCAATTTCTCGGGCTACAAGCAGGGCACACCCGACTACGA
>DATHNM010000494.1:0-5499 GCA_035486095.1 Bryobacteraceae bacterium | reverse complement strand
GACGGCGAAGATAAGCCCATTTCCGTGGAACTGGATGGTCCGCTATTTGCCGATGGGGCAGGCTCCAGTTTTGTCATCGGATGCCTTCCGCTGGCTGCGGGTTTCCGCACCGCGTTCCGCAATTTCGATATGCAGAAGCAGAAAGTAAAGCTGATGCAACTCGAAGTAGCCGGCTCGGAAAGCGTGGCCGTGCCGGCGGGGACGTTCGATGCGTTTCGGGTAGAACTCAGCTCGGCTGATGGCGGCCTGGACAAATCCACCGTCTGGATCGCCAGCGAAACGCGCACACCAGTGAAAGTATCCACGGTGTTGGTTGAAATGGGCGGCGCGACGCTTACCTCAGAACTGTTGGCGTAGCGTCAGCGCTCCCTTAGGGTTCGATCGTCAGCTCGGAAACGCGCAGCCGGGTCACCGTAAGCTCCTCAATCTGAACGCTTTTGAAGACAGCGCGCCCGACCATGAGCTTCCGGATCGCGAGCGCCCCAATCGCCAGCGCACCAATCGCAAAGGCCCCCACCGCCATCGCTCCCAGAGCGCCCGCGACCGCCGCCAGTCCACCAGCCTGTTTCGATTCAATGCGATGTCTCATAAGAGCAGTCTAATTCGTCCAGTACCGTCCCGGCGGCTTATGCGTGTATAATGAAATTGTCGAAAGTACCAGTGGGCGAAAGCCCACTTTTTTATTGCATTAGATGTCTGTCATTGCTAAAGAAGAAATTGTCGCAAAGATCGCGGAAATTGCCGAGCGGGTCGCCGATCCGGAAGGCATCGAGATCGTCGAGGTTCAGCTTCTGGGTGCCGGCCGGGGACGCCTGCTGCGCATTTTTATCGACCGGTTTGCGGGGTCACCCAGGCCGGGTTCGGGCGAATCGGTACAAGACCGTCCGCTAGGTGTTTCGCATGCCGATTGCGAATTTATTTCGCACCAGGTAGGAACTATTTTAGACATTGAGGACGTCATACCTGGGGACAGTTACACGCTGGAGGTCAGCTCCCCCGGCCTTGAGCGTAAGTTATCGAAAGCGAAGGACTTCGAGAGATTCGTGGGTCAGAAAGCAAAAGTCGTGCTGCGGGAGCCGGTGGATAACCAGCGAAGCTGGGAAGGCAGGCTGGCCGGTATCTCTCAGGGCATCGTAGCTCTGGAAATTGCCGCGCCGGAGCCAGCCGCCGGAAGAGTCATCCACTTCCCGCTGGATCAGGTCCAAAAAGCCAACCTGAAGTTTGACTGGTAATTTTTCACTCCCAGACAGTTTGAGAAGAGGAAACAGTGGCTAGTATCTATCAGTCCATTGAGATTTTGAGTAAAGAGAAAGGCATCGACCCGCAGATCGTTATCGATGCGGTGAAGGACGCCATGTTGGTGGCGGCCCGCAAGCATTTTCGCACCACCGAAGATCTGGTCGCGGCTTTTAACGATGCCACCGGTGCGCTCGAAATCTACGGCGTGAAAAAAGTAGTGGAATCGGTGCAGGATCCGGTGAAGGAAATCTCCCTGGGCGATGCGCAGCGCATGGATCCAGAGGCTCAATTGGAATCGGAAGTTCGTTTCCCCAAGCCCACCGAAGCCCTGGGCCGTATCTCCGCGCAAACCGCCAAGCAGGTGATTCTGCAAAAGGTGCGGGAAGCCGAACGAGAGACGATTTATTCGGAATACTCGGGCCGCGTGGGTGAGCTGGTCAACTGCATGGTGAAGCGCATCGAGGGGCAGGATCTGATGGTCGATCTTGGAAAAACCGAAGCGCGTCTGCCCAAGAAGGAACAAAGCAAGCTCGAAAACTTCAGCGTGGGCGATCGCGCGCGCTGCGTGATCCGTAGCGTGGAGAAGGCCGGCAAGAACGCGGGCGTTATCGTTTCCCGCGCCGCTCCGGAGCTGGTGATGCGCCTGTTCGAGCAGGAAGTGCCTGAGATTTACGACAACACCGTGGTCATCAAAGGCTGCGCGCGTGAAGCGGGCGAACGCACCAAGATCGCCGTGGTGAGCCGGGATCGCGACGTGGATAGCGTGGGCGCATGCGTAGGCATGAAGGGTATGCGCGTGCAGTCCATCATCCGCGAGCTGCGCGGCGAGAAGATCGACATTATCGAATATTCGGAAGACTCGGTGGTCTTCGCCACCCACGCCCTCAGCCCCGCCAAGATCAGCCGTGTGTCCATTGTGGATGCGGCCGACAAGCACATGGAAGTGATTGTCGATGACACGCAGCTATCGCTCGCCATCGGCAAGAAAGGCCAGAACGTCCGGCTGGCCGCGAAGCTGCTGGGTTGGAAGATCGACATCAAAAGCGAAGAAGAGAAGCGGCAGGAAGTGGAAACCGCCATGGCGGCGCTGGTTCCCGCGGGCGCTCCCGTGTCTGTGCTGATCGATCATTCGCTGGCCGAGGACATCGTCGAAAAACTGCTGGAAGCGGGCGTGGCCACGGTAGAGAAGCTCGGGTCCATGACTCCCGAGGAACTGGAAGCCATCCCCAGCATTGGGCCTACGATTGTAGAGAAGATTCTGGTGGCCGTTAATTCGTACTACGCGCAGTTTGAGCCGGGCAGTGAGCCGGTGGAACTGGAAGCGGTTTCCGAAGCTGAGGTTGTTGCGCTGCCTGAGACCGAACTGCCCGCCGAAGAGGTTGTGACGGAAATCACAGAGGCTGACCGGACAGACGCGGGCGTGGAATCGGCTGCCTCCGTGAACGGCGCTGAAACGGCCGAAACCGGTCATGTTCCCGCCACAAACGCGCCGGATGAGAAAAAGGAATTTGATACTATAGAGAACTCGGAGGGGGTCCGTTAGGCGCAGCGAGATCCGGTGTTGCCGTTATTTATGAGTAAAATTCGAATCAATGAGCTGGCCAGGCAACTTGAGGTCCCCTCGCATGCCATCATCGACATGTTGCCCGAGCTCGGTGTGAGCGAGAAGAAAACGCACTCCAGCTCGATTGATGAGCCAGTGGCCGAGATAATCCGTCAGCGGGTGCAGGGTGGAGCGGGAGCCGCGATGCGCCGCGAAGCCGACGCTTCGGTGGCGGTTGCCGAGCAGGAGCCGGTGGAACGGCACGAGCAGCAGCCCGTGCGGCATGAGCCGGCAGCGCGCCATGAAACGCCAGCGCCGCCTGAGCATCCAACTCACGCGCCCAGAACTCCCGTACCCGAATTTGAACCGCCCGCCACAACGTCCGCTCAGGAGGCCCCCGTTACTCCCACTGAAGAACCGCTTCGCAGCAAGCCTGCGCCCTTAAGGCCGCCATTGTCGGCGGGCGGCGCAGCGCCCCTGCATCCTCCGTTGCGTACCGGTCCCGTGCCGGCGCGCCCTGTTCCCACTCCTCGTCCAGGCCAGATATTGTCTGGTCCGCGGCAGCCCTTGCCGGTGGCCACTCCCGCAGCGCCCATGCCGCAGGCGCCGGTGAGTGTGCCGGCCCATCCGGTGGCCCGTACCGCGCCGGCTACCCCGGCTGCACCGGCTGCCCCCAGCGAGAGCTCTGCTCCATTGACCAGCCCCACGCCAGGCACGCCTTTGCGTCCGCAGCCGCGCCCCAATCTCGCCGGCCAGCCGGCCATTCGTCCCGTGGTGCCTCCGCGCCCCGACATGGTGGCGCGCCTGCAGCAACAACAAACTCGTCCGGCTCCCGGGCAGGTGCAACAACAGGCGCCCCGGCCCGGCATGCCCACTCGCAGCTCCACGCCGGTGCCCGGCCAGCCTATCTATCGCGGTCCCATTCGTCCCGGCCAGCCCGTGATGCGCGGCCCCGGCGTAGGCGGAGGACCTCCCAGCGGCCCCGGCGGACCTGGAGGGCCAGGAGCGTTCCGGCGCCCGCGTACATTGCACCCCACGTCGCCCTTGCGCGCCGAACCAGCCACGCCCATCCCCACCACCGAGCAACAGCGGCGGCATCAAGCCAAGCCCGCTGGGCGCGATCGGCACCGCGATGTGGAGCAGGAAGAGGGCCGGCTGCGAATGCCGTCGCGCCGCGGCGAGCAATCGGCCGCGCCGCCGCCCATCGATCGCGAGATCACCATTTCAGAGGGCGTCACCGTAAAAGAGCTTTCCGAAAAGCTCGGCATCAAGGCCAACCTGGTGATCAAAAAGTTGGTGGAGAAGAAGATCTTCGCCACCATCAACCAGAATCTCGACGTAAAAATGGCTGAGGATCTGGCGCGCGAGTTCGGCGCTTCCACCAACAAAATCAGCTACGAAGAAGAAAGCACCCAGGAAGTCACGGAAGCCGAAGTCACCGCCGATAAGGTGCGCCGCGCTCCGGTGGTCACCATCATGGGCCACGTGGATCACGGCAAAACGTCGCTTCTGGATGCCATTCGCTCGGCCCATGTGGCGGACCGCGAAGCCGGCGGTATCACGCAGCACATCGGCGCCTACTACGTGGAAAAGAACGGCCGCAAAATCGTATTCATCGATACACCCGGCCACGAAGCGTTCACCCGCATGCGCGCGCGCGGCGCCAAGGTCACAGACATCGTAATCCTGGTGGTGGCCGCCGACGACGGCGTGATGCCGCAAACCATTGAAGCCATCGATCATGCCCGCGCAGCTGGTGCGCCCATCATCGTCGCCATCAACAAAGTGGACAAGCCCGACGCCCAGCCCGAGCGCATCAAGCAGCAACTGGCCGATCGCGGCCTGCTGGCTGAGGACTGGGGTGGCGACGTGGTTATGGTGCCGGTTTCCGCCAAAGCGAAAACCAACCTCGACCTGTTGCTTGAAATGATCCTGCTGGTGGCCGACATGCTGGATTTGAAGGCCAATCCAGACCGCCCCGCGGTGGGCAACGTGCTTGAAGCCAATCTGGATCGCGGACGCGGCCCGGTGGCCACCGTGCTGGTACGCAATGGCACGCTGCGCGTGGGCGATTACTTTATCTGCGGCTCCGTATTCGGCAAGGTCCGCGCCATGTTCGACGATCGCGGCGGCCCCATACGCGATGCCGAACCCTCCATGCCCGTCGAAGTTCTGGGTCTCGATTCGCTGCCCGAAGTGGGCGACATGTTCCAGGTGGTGACGGACACCGCCAAGGCCAAGCAGATCGTCATTTATCGTGAAGCCAAGGCGCGCGACGTCGCCATGTCGAAGAGCGGCCGCATGACGCTGGAGCAATTCCACGAACAATTGAAGGAAGGAGAGGTCAAGGAGCTCAACATCATCCTCAAGACCGACGTCAGTGGAACCGCTGAAGTGCTGTCCGACATGATGCAGAAGCTTTCCAACGACAAGGTCCGCATCCGCGTGTTGCGCAGCGCGGTGGGCGCCATCAACGAAAGCGACGTGCTGCTGGCTTCCACCTCCAACGCGATTATCGTGGGCTTCAACGTTCGCCCGGAGAGAAACGCAGCCACGCTGGCCGAGCACGAAAAGGTGGACATCCGCCTCCACACCATTATTTACGAGCTCACCGACGAGTTGAAGCGCGCCATGACCGGCATGCTGGCGCCGGTGTTCAAAGAGGTATACCAGGGCCGCGCCGAAGTTCGCGAAGTATTCCGCATCAGCAAGGTCGG
>DATHNM010000493.1:0-16435 GCA_035486095.1 Bryobacteraceae bacterium | reverse complement strand
GTTTCTGCTGAAGCCGGACTGGAAGGAAGCGGCCATCTACAGCATTAAGCCAATTCTGATGTTCGACACCGACTACATCTCCATGCTCATCGCCATGGTCGGCACCTCCATCGCGCCCTGGATGCAGTTCTACTTGCAGTCGGCCATCGTGGAGAAGGGAATCACGGCCAAGGAGTACGTGCAGTCGCGGATTGAGGTGGTGGTGGGCTGCATCCTCACCGACGTGGTGGCGTTCTTCATTATCGTGTCCTGCGCCACCGCCATTTGGGCGCACGGGCCGCGGGATATTAACGATGCGTCCGACGCCGCGGTGGCGCTCAAGCCGTTCGGACAATACGCCTATCTTCTCTTTAGCGCAGGTCTCTTCAATGCGTCGTTTTTCGCGGCCTGCATTTTGCCGCTCTCTACGGTGTTTACGGTGTGCGAAGGTCTGGGCTTTGAATCGGGCGTGGATAAGCGCTTTCATGAGGCGCCCGAGTTTTACTGGCTATACACGGGACTGGTGGGCCTGGGTGCAGCCGTCATTTTGTGGCCGCATTTTCCGCTGATAAAGGTGATTCTGGCGTCGCAGGTGCTGAACGGGGTGCTGCTACCCTTCGTGCTCATCTATATGGTGATCCTGATCAATAAGAAGGGCCTGATGAAGGAATGGACAAATTCGGGAGCGTACAACGCGGTAGCTTGGGTGTCGGTGGCGGTGATGATCGGGCTTACGCTGGCACTGGCGTTAATCACGGTGAAGCAGATGATGCCGCAGGCCAGGATTTCGCCGGCGGAACGTTCAAGCCCGGTCGCCCAAATCAAACGCGTCCCCCAAATGCAAGGCGTCTCCCAAATGCAAGGCCACGATCCCAACCGTCATGCGTTCAAAGCGGACATTCGCGAATCCCGCATCGCGCATCTGATCCGCCAGACCGTCGGCATCGGGAAATTTTCGAACTGATTCCGGCAGATAGGTGTAAGCGTCCCTCGAACCCGAAATCATTCCTCCAATGGCGGGCAGAATCGCGCGGGAGTAGAAGCTGTAGGCCTGGGCCAGCAGCGGATTCGGCGGGGTGGAAAATTCGAGAATCGCAAGCGTGCCGCCGGGTTTCAGGATGCGGCGCAGTTCCAGAAGACCGGCGTGGTAATTCGTCAGGTTGCGGAACCCGAACGCCGTCGTGACCAGGTCGAAGGAAGCATCGGCGATGGGCAGCCGGAGCGCGTCGGCTTCAAACAATTCCGATCGAAAATGGCGTTCCTGCGTTTTGCGCCGCGCGGCCACCAGCATGGGATGGCAGAAATCGCTGCCGAAAACGCGGGCTGGCCGGGCGCGCGATTCCAACGCCAGCATCAGATCGCCCGTGCCGCAGCACACATCCAAAACCTGCGCGCCGGGACGCTGAAGAATCTGGGCCACGCGCGAAACCGTGCGCGCGCGCCAAAAGCGATCGATATTCATCGACAGCAGATGATTCAGCAGGTCGTAACGCGGGGCGATGCGGCCGAACATGCCGCGTACCCAGGCCGAAGCTTGCTGCTCGCTCTCGGCCCCCGCCGGCGTCGTGCCCTGCGCTAACAAGCGAGCGCTTCCTCAATGGCCGCGGTAACGAAGCGCTCCTGCACATCGGCCGTGACCCTCACCGCGCCGATGCGCTCCGGTAAAACGAAATGGATCTTGCCCTTCACCGTTTTCTTGTCGCTCTTCAAGCGTGCCGCCAGCCGCGCCGGATCCACGCCCCCCAGCGGCGGAAGCGGACCGTACGAATTCACGCAGCGCAGAATTTCTTGCGTGTCGCGGGCCGAAAGCATATGTTCCTTTTCGCCCAGCAGCGTGGCGGCCTTCATACCCCATGCCACCGCTTCACCGTGCAGGAACTGCGAATATCCAGTCTCGGCTTCCAGCGCATGGCCAAAGGTGTGGCCGAAATTCAAAATGCGCCGCCGGCCCTGTTCTTTCTCATCCCCCGAAACCACTTCGGCTTTGATGCGAACCGAATCGCAAATCATGCGATCCACCACATCGGGCGCGTGCGACAGAACACGCTGCGGCTCGCGGCTCATCATCCAGAATAGATCGGCGTCGGCGATCACCCCGTGCTTGACGATCTCGAACAAGCCGGCGCGATATTCGCGCTCCGGCAGTGTATCCAGCACGGCTGGATCGATAATCACGGCCAGCGGCTGATGAAAGCTGCCAATCAAATTCTTGCCGGACGCCAGGTTCACGCCGGTTTTGCCGCCTACCGCCGCATCCACCTGCGCCAGCAGCGTGGTGGGCACCTGAATCACCGGTATACCGCGCATGAAGATGGCCGCCAAAAATCCCGAGACGTCGGTCAGGATGCCGCCGCCGAAGGCAACGATTACGCTGGCGCGGTCGGCTCCGCGCGCCACCATCTGCTCGGCCAGTGTCTCCACTTCGGCCAGGCGTTTGCGGGGCTCCCCGCCCGGGAAAAACAGAACCTCCGGTTCTCCAAGAGAAGGTCCCAGCGCTTCCCCATGCAGCTTCCAAACATCCTCGGTCGAGATCAGAAACACCTTGCCGGCACGCTCCGGAACGTAGTTGCGCACGTTCCCCAGACCGCCGCGCTCCACCAGCACGGGGTAGCGGCAATGAGGCGTCTCGACGAAATAAGACGGCATACAATCGTTGTACCATGTGGGTAAATTGTGACGTGCGGTAAAATGAAAACTCCATCACAGCGTGGCGCTGTTCCAGGGAATTGAGAATCAATCCAACATGAAAGAACGAGTACGTTCCACAACCATCCTGTGTGTACGCCGGGGCGGGAAAGTGGTGATGGCCGGAGACGGCCAGGTGACGCTGGGCTCGGAAGTGCTGAAAGCCTCCGCCAAGAAGCTGCGGCGTCTTTACAACGACAAGATCATCGCCGGATTTGCGGGGTCCACGGCCGACGCTTTTGCGCTCTTCGCGCGCTTCGAAGCCAAGCTGGAACAGTTCAACGGCAATCTGGCGCGTTCGGTGGTAGAACTGGCCAAGGAGTGGCGAACCGATCGTGTGCTGCGCCATTTAGAAGCTTTATTGCTGGTGGCCGACACCGGCAACACCTATATCGTCAGCGGCAACGGCGACGTGATTGAGCCGGATGGGGAAATCGCCGCTATCGGCTCGGGCGGCCCCTTCGCCAAGGCCGCAGCCAGCGCACTGATCGAAAATACTAAACTGGGAGCGAAAGAAATCGCCGAAAAGTCCATGAAGATTGCCGGGCAGATATGCATCTACACCAACGAGACCGTGAACTTTGAGGAGCTGGGTTAATGGTGATCTATCTCCCAGGCCAGGCGCTGGACGAAGCGCCGCTGCTGGATGAGCTGACCCCGCGCGAGATCGTTCAGGAACTCGATAAATACGTGATTGGGCAAGCCGACGCAAAACGTGCCGTCGCCATTGCGCTGCGCAACCGCATTCGCCGCCAGAAGCTGGAGCCCGAACTGGCCGAAGAGGTGATGCCCAAGAATATCCTCATGATCGGGCCCACCGGCGTGGGGAAAACGGAAATAGCCAGAAGGCTGGCCAAGCTTGCAAACTCGCCGTTCTTGAAGGTGGAGGCCAGCAAGTTCACCGAAGTGGGATACGTGGGCCGCGACGTGGAAGCCATTATTCGCGACCTGGTGGATATCGCCATAGACATGGTGCGCGAAGAGCGGCTGGAGGAAGTGGCGGAGCGCGCCGAGAAAAACGCCGAAGAGCGGCTGCTGGATCTGCTGATGCCACCGCAGCCGGAGGCATCGGAAAGTGCGGAGCGCACGCGCGAGAAGCTGCGTGAAAAACTGCGCGCGGGCAAGCTGGACGATCGCATGGTGGAGATCGACGTTCGCGAGCGCGGGCCAACGTTTGAGATCAGCACCAACACCGGGCTGGAAGAAATGGACGTGAATCTGAAAGACGTCCTGCCGGGATTGTTCGGCCAGCGCACGCGCAAGCGCAAAATGCGGGTGGCCGAAGCCGCCGAGTATCTGGTGCAGGAAGAAGAACAGAAGCTGATCGATATGGATCAGGTGACGCGCGTGGCGCTGGATCGCGTGGAGCGCAATGGGATCGTCTTTCTGGACGAGATCGATAAGATCGCCGGGCGCGAAGGCGGCCATGGCCCCGATGTCAGCCGCGAAGGCGTACAGCGCGATATTTTGCCCATCGTGGAAGGCACCACGGTGAACACGCGCCACGGTTTTGTGCGGACGGATCATATTCTGTTCGTCGCCGCGGGCGCATTCCATGTGTCCAAGCCCAGCGATCTCATTCCCGAACTGCAGGGCCGTTTCCCGATCCGGGTGGAGCTGAAATCGCTCACCGAAGCCGATTTTATTCGCATCCTGAAAGAGCCCAAGGGCGCGCTGGTGAAGCAATATATCGCGCTGCTGGATACCGAAGGCATCAAGCTGGTTTTCACCGACGATGCCATTGAGCAGATTGCCGGATTTGCCGCGCGCGTCAACCAGATGTCCGAAAACATCGGGGCGCGGCGCCTGCACACGATCATGGAAAAGTTGCTGGAGGAAATTTCATTCGCCGGGCCGGATCTGAAGAAGAAGAATGTCCGGATTGACGCGGCGTATGTTCGCAAGCAACTGGCCGATATCGTGAAGGACCAGGACCTGAGCCGGTACATTCTGTAACCGATGAGTGCGCCGAAAAGACCGCTTGCTCACGTGCGCGGCGCTTTGCCAGTGGTTCTGTTTCTGCTGCTCGCCGGATGCGGTCAGATCGGCGAGCCGCTGTATCCGGCGCTGCGCATTCCCATGCGCGTCGTCGACCTGGGTGTGGTGGAGCAGGGTGACAATCTCGACATCACCTTCACCATTTCGCCAACCACCACCGAAGGCCTGCCGCTGACTGAGATTGGCGGCGTAGAATTGCGCGTCGGGCCCAATCAGAGCAACGGTTTCAACCTGGACGAATGGTTGAAGAGCGCCACGCGCATCGACGTGCCCACGCCGGATAAGCCGGGGCCCGTGCTGGCGAAGGTTCCAGTGAACAAGTTCATCGGCGGAGAAGTGATCGTGGCCGTGAAAGTCACCAACCCCAAGGGCAAAGACGCCGGCTGGTCCCCGCTCAAGACCTTCGAGGTAAAGCCGCCGCTCGCCGCCCCCGCCAATTTCCACGTAGCGGCCGATCCGAAAGGCGTGGCACTCACCTGGAGTGCAACGGCTCCCAGTGAATTTCGGATCTTTCGTCAAACGATTGAAGAGGGCAAAACCGAGCAGGAAAAACCGATGCTGCTGGCCACCGCTACGGATCCGAATTACATCGACATCAGCGCCGCGTTCGGCAAAACCTATCGGTATTCCGTCCAGGCGGTGCGCGACAATATCGAGAGTGATGTGGTGGGCCCGGTAAGCATCACGCCCCTGGACGTTTTCCCTGCGGCAGTTCCTTCCGGGCTGACGGCTTCGGTGGGCATTGGCGCCGTGGAATTGGCCTGGAACAGGAACACGGAAGCCGACTTTAAGGAATACCGTGTCTTGCGTTCCGAGGCAGGCGGTGCATTTGTCGAGATCGCCCGCGGCTTGGATGCGCCGGTTTACTCGGATCACGCCATTCAGACCGGGAAGCATTACCGCTATCAAGTGCTGGCCGTGGATCAGAATGGCAATCCAAGCGCTCCGTGCGCGCCCGTGGAGATTACCGCCCCGTGAAAATTATTCGTTACACTTTGAACCCCAGCACGCCCGCGTGGGCGCCGGATGCGGACCCGGATGTCCGGCAGGGCGATTTCGACCAACTCCCCCAGGGAGCGCGACTCTTGCCTCCCTGTTCGCCGTCCAAGATTGTCTGCGTAGGCCGCAATTATGCCGAACATGCCAAGGAGATGGGCGCGGAAGTGCCTGCCGAGCCGACCATTTTCTTGAAGCCTCCGTCGTCGCTCATCGCTTCGGGCGACGCCATCGTGTACCCGCGTTTAACCCAGCGTCTGGATTATGAGGGCGAATTGGGCGTGGTGATGGGCCGCCGTGCGCGCCAAGTGAAAAGCGCGGATGCGGACGCCTACATTTTGGGCTACACGCCGGTTAACGACGTCACCGCGCGCGATCTGCAAAGAAAAGACGGACAGTGGACGCGCGGCAAGGGATTCGATACATTTTGCCCGGTGGGGCCGTTTATCGTTCCGCGCGCCGAAGTGGAACTGAACAGCCTGCGCGTGCGCACCTTCGTGGATGGCGAGAAGAAACAGGACGCGGCCATCGCGGAAATGATCTTCAGCGTGAATGATATAATCGCGTACGTAAGCGCCTTTATGACGCTGGAGCCGGGGGATTTGATCGCTACGGGGACTCCGTCCGGAGTTGGTCCGGTGAGGCCAGGGTCGCGCATCCGCGTGGAAATCCAGGGCGTCGGGGTGCTGGAGAATACCATCATCGCAGAGGGTGAGCAGTAAACGTGTTGCAAAGCGGCCCGTCGGTCCCGCTTATCGTCGGCGCGGTGTCCCTGCCGATCGTGGCAGCCGGCATTTTCGTGGTGCTGCGCATCCGGCGCAAACCCAAAGACAAGGAAAAACATCGCCGGCTGGAAGTGAACTCGAACGGCCGCCTGGGCGATGCCACCATCACCGATATCAGCGATGACGCCATCTTCTATGAATACTCGGTGCGCGGCTTAACCTATACCGCGTCGCAGGACATATCGAAACTGCGCGAGCTGATTCCAGCCGATTCGCATCGCTTGATTGGACGTCCGGCGTCGCTCAAGTATTCGTCGCAGAATCCAGCCAACTCGATCGTGCTGTGCGAGGAATGGTCCGGCTTGCGGGTGGGGCCGGCCAATCAAACGCCCGGCATTGCGTCGTAAGGCGTTCGTCCGCGCCTCGGAACTTTTCATTTGCCGCCAGTGTCCAAAGCTGCGTGGCGATGCAAATCGGTTCTCCTAAAACGGCGGCGGTGATTAACATGACGCCCATGATCGATATCCTGCTGGTGCTTCTGATTACTTTCCTGCTCCTGCCCAACCACAGCAAGGGACTACCGTCGGAAGTGCCGGAGCCTGCGCGGGAGAATCGGCCATCCGCGGCCGATCCGTTGGACAGCGTGCTGCGTATTCGAAAAGACCGGTCTATCGATATCAACTCGCAGGCGGTGCCGCTGCTGGAACTGGAAGGGCGCCTGAAGACGCTCTTCGTAACACGGCCCGGCGGCGTTTTGTTCATTGCAGGCGCGCCGGAGCTGGAGTATGCCGACGTGGCCTCGGTGATCGATATCGCGCGTGGAGCGGGCTGGAACCGGGTGGGGCTGATGACGGAAAGGCCTGGGCCCTGAATGGTATAGTTGGCAACATGAACGGTAAATATTATCGAGAGAATGAGTGGTGGGTCAGCCCCTACAATTTCGTGCCGGAAGTGACGTCGAAATTCCAATTGCCCGCGCGCGTCAGCATTCACGATGCTACCCTGCGCGATGGCGAGCAGACCCCGGGCGTTGTTTTCAGCGTCGCCGACAAAGTGGCCATTGCCGAGAAACTGGATGAAATCGGCGTGGATCGCATCGAAGCCGGCATGCCCGCCGTCTCCGAGCAGGATTTTCAAGCCATCAAGGAAATCTCGAAGCTGGGCCTCAAATCGAAAATCTACACGTTCGCCCGCGCCATGAACGCGGATATTGACAAGGCGCTGGAATGCGGCTGTCAAGGCGTGATCGTGGAAATCCCGATCGGCTATCCCAAACTCAAATACCAGTTCAAGTGGACCTGGGAAGACGTGCTGAGAAAGAGCATCGGCGTGGTCAATTATGCCAAGTCGCGCGGCATGCACGTGGTCTACTTCCCTTATGACACGACACGCGCCCGCGAGGAAGACCTCACCAATTTGCTGACGCGCCTGATGCAGGAAGCGCCGCCGGATGCGGTGGGTGTGGTGGACACCATGGGCTGCGTGCTGCCGGAAGCCATGAAGTATCTGGTGCGGCTGGTGAAATCGATCACCAAACTTCCCGTGGAAGTTCACACCCACAACGATTTCGGCATGGCCGTGGCGACGGAGCTGGCCGGTGTCGAAGCCGGCGCCGAAGTGGTGCATAGCTGCGCGAATGGCTTGGGCGAGCGGACCGGCAATGCAGCGCTCGAAGAGCTGATCGTCGCGCTGCATGTGCTGTATGGCTACGAAACGCATTACGATCTTGGAAAATTGCCCGAGCTGGGCGAGTTGGTCAGCCGCATCAGCAAGTTCGATATTGCGCTGAACAAGCCCATTCTCGGCGACCGGAACTTTACGCGCGAATCGGGCATCGGAGTGGACCTGGTGGTGAAAGAGCCGCTGGCGATGTTCGGCACGCATCCCGCGTTGACCGGCCGGCGTGGCGAAGTGGTGCTGGGCAAGAAGAGCGGCAAAGCTTCCATCACCTACAACCTGGAGCAGATGGGGATTACCGATGCCGACGACGAAGCCGTTTCCGAGATGCTGAAGCGCGTGAAAGACAAAGGCATCGAGAAGCGCGGGTTGCTCACTCCCGCTGAATTTAAGGAAATCGTCGAAGACGTACTCGTTGCCAAGCGTTAGGCCCAGAATCACTCTGACCTTTGATAACGGCCCGGAGCCGCAGGTCACGCCCGCGGTTCTGGATTGCCTTTCACGGCACAATATCCAGGCCACTTTCTTCGTCATGGGAAGAAAGGCGGTTACTCCGGAAGGTGTCGAGCTGGTGCGGCGGGCGAGTGCCGAAGGCCACTGGATAGGCAATCACACGTTCGCCCATTCGGCGCCGCTGGGGCGCTTGGATCCCGCGGCCGCGCTGCAGGATTTCGAGCGTGCCGAACAAGCGCTGGCCTGGCTGGATCAACCCCGGAAACTGTTTCGTCCGCCGGGCTCGGGCCAGCTTGGCAAACACTTGCTGCTTCCGGCAGTGGTGGAAAAGCTCAAAGAAGGCCGATACACCTGCGTTTTGTGGAACTCGGTGCCGGGCGATTGGCGCGATCCGGAAGGCTGGCTCGAACGTGCCTTGGCGGATTACCAGTCACGCGCTTGGACGCTTCTCGTCTTGCACGACATCCCTACGGGTGCGATGGCGCATCTGGATGAATTCCTCATCGGCGTGGAGCGTTCGGGCGTTGAATTCACCCAGGAATTTCCGGCCGATTGCCTTCCCATCGTCGATGGCAAAGCCGTTTTATCGCTGGAACCTTACGTAAACGGCTGAAAACCACCGCTGGCCGGTGCCGCTCGGCCATACCCGCCTCCCTTTGCGCGCCAATTCAAGCATTTAGCGTTGGCATCCGGCGTGCCTTTATACAGGGCGTAAGGGAGGACAAGCAGATGAAAAAGAAAATCTTAGCGGGTTTGATTCTGGCGGGCAGCACGCTGTTCGCGGCGCCGCGTGTTTCGTTTGGCGTTGGCTTTGGAGTGCCGGCACCGGTAGTGGTGGCGCCTCCGGTATATGCAGCGGTGCCTCCATGCCCGGGGCCCGGTTATGTGTTCGTTGACGGCTACTGGCGATTGGGCGTTGGACATCGCGATTGGCGCGCGCCGGAACATTTCGAACACTTTGACCGGCACGCCGAACATTTTCGCCGCTAGCATAACTTTTCGCCGCTAACGGTGGGAGCGGCGAACGCCCGGCCGATACGTGGAGCGGCGGCTCCGTATCGGCCGTGGTGCAGTGACGGCGCCCACTAAAAAGAGATGCAGTCCCTTCCCGCATAGTGTACAATCCTTGACACAGCAGCATACACTGCGCCATTTGGGCTCGCCCCGCTGTGGGCCCCAGTCGGACTCGCCTGAATCCTCGACACGCCCTGGGTGGCTTACCAATAATCGGGGTGGCGGTTGAGTTCCAGAACCATTCTCTTAATCGAAGACAACCCGAGCGACATCGCTCTCACCAAACGGGCGCTCGAAAAGGCGCGAATCGTCAACCGTCTGGTGGTGGCCGAGGATGGCCAGGAAGCGTTGGACTACCTGTTCGGTACGGGCATCTTCGCGGGCCGCGATCCAACGGACATGCCGCTGCTCACCCTGATGGATTTGAAGCTGCCCAAGGTGCCCGCGCTGGACGTGCTGCAAAGAATTCGTTCGGACGCCAGAACGCGGCGGTTACCGGTAGTGATCCTCACCTCTTCGAGTGAGGAGCAGGACATAGCCACTGGCTACGATTTAGGAGTCAATAGTTACATCCGCAAGCCGGTTGACTTCGATCAATTCCTCGCCACGATGGAACAACTGACGCTGTACTGGCTGCTCCTGAATGAGCCGCCTCCCCATGGCGCGGGAGGCCGATCCAATGAATGAGCCATTGCGGGTTCTGCACGTGGAGGATTCCCCCAGCGACGCGGCGCTCACGGAACGTTGTTTGACACGAGCGGGCTACGACGTACGCTCCGCATGCGTGACCACCGCACAGGATATGCGGGCGGCGCTAGAGAGGCAGTCTTGGGACATCATCATCGCCGACTATCGCCTGCCCGAATTCGATGCGCCGTCCGCGCTGGCTCTTTTGCACGAGAGCGGCCGCGATATTCCTTTCATCGTGGTGTCGGGAGCGATGGGCGAGGAATTGGCAGTGGCCATCATGCGAGCCGGCGCGCAGGATTATTTGCTCAAGAGTGAGCTGGCGCGTCTGGCTCCGGCGGTGGAGCGCGAGATTGGCGACGCGCGCACGCGGCGCGAGCGGGAACGGGCCGAACATGCCCTCAATGAGAGTGAGGAACGGTTCACGGCGCAGGAAGCCACGCTGGAGCGGCAAATGGACCTGCTGCAGCAACGCGATATCCTGTTGCGGGAAATACATCACCGGGTGAAAAACAACATGCAGGTGATGTCCAGCCTGTTGAGCCTGCAATCGCGGGTGGCTTCGAATCCGGAAACCAGCAAAATGCTGGAGGAAAACCAGAACCGGATCCAGTCGATGGCCCTGTTGCACGAACTGCTGTATCAATCCGACGATCTCGCGGTGGTGGACTTTTCAAAGTATATTCGCCGCGTGGTGGATCATCTATTTCTTTCCTTTGGAGTCGACCATCGCAGAATTCGATTGCTTACCGAGCTGGATGCGGTGGGGCTGGAACTGGACGACGCGCTGCCCTGCGGACTTCTGATCAGCGAAGTGATTTCCAATTGCTTGAAACACGGCTTTCCTGACGGCCGCAGGGGCGATGTTTCTATTCTGCTGCGGTGCCAATCCGCGACCATGGTGGAACTGGTGCTGTCCGACAGTGGAGTGGGACTTCCTGAAAACCTGGACTGGATTACATCGCGCTCACTGGGCTTGCGTTTGGTGCGGGCGCTGGCCCAGCAGCTACGCGCCAATCTGAATATCAGGTCGGAGGGCGGCACTCAGGTGAATCTGGTTTTTGCGCCGCGCTATAGAAACAACACGGCCGATATCGGGCGGCGTCAGGCCAGTGGTGGTCTCTGACATGAGCGCTGGCGCGACCGGTCAGCTTCGCGGCATGGCGCGCGGCGCGAGGAGAGCGTGATTCCCGGCCTGCGCCGCTATGGGTCGGGTGGGTTGGCGGTGCTGGTTAGCATGGGCGTCCAAGCGGCCCTGAATCCCAGCCCCACCGTGGTTATTCCACTGCTGATTTCCTTGCTGGCGGTGCTGGTCACGGCTTACTTTGCCGGCTGCGGTCCGGCTCTGTTTACCACCGCCGTCAGTGTCCTGCTCTGCTATATGCCGGCGCTTCCACGGTACAGCGTGGCTCTCGCGAATGCCGGGGATGGCTGGGGGCTCACGGTCTTCGCCGGCCTGGGCATCGGTATCAGCTTGCTGAGCCAACGGCTGTCAAGAAGGCGCTATTTTCCGCTGGTGACGCTGACGCTGGCATCGTCGCTGTTGCTGGTGATTGTTGCGTTGCTGGTGTGGTTCGATTTCGAAAATGCACGGGCCGCCGAAGGTTCGGTGGAACACACCTACCAGGTCTTGAACGCTTCCGGACAGCTGTTTTCCACCATTCAAGACGCGGATGCCAGACAGAGGGGCTACCTGCTGACCGGCGAGCCGCAGTACCTGGACCGTTACCGGGAGCTGGTGTCGGCGGAGCAGATCGAAATGGAGCAGCTTCGCATTCTCACCCGGGACAACGGCGCGCAGCAGACACGCTTGGCGGAATTACGGGGGCCGGTGGACGCACGCCTGGCTTTGCTGGAACAGGGCATCACGGCGCGCCGCGGCCAAGGCATCGAGGCGGCCATTGCGGTGGTACGCCGGGGCGAGGGCGCGCACCTGATGGCGGATATTCGCAAGGTGCTGGCGGCTCTTGAAACGGAAGAACACAGGCTGCTGACCCAGCGTACGCGCGCCGCGGCTGCGCAATCCGTGCGCACGCGCTCGGCTCTTGCCATGGGAACCGCTCTTCTGGTGGCCCTGCTGATTTTCGCCGGCATCGTTATCGAGAGCGATGTCAGCAAGCTGCGCGCGTCCGCCAGAATGCTCCGCCGCCAGAGCGATCTTCTGGATAAGGCGCCCGGCCCGATAATCGTCTGGCAATTGGGCGGAGCCATCGAGTATTGGAATCACGGGGCCCAGGAGCTATTCGGTTTCAGCTCCCAGGAAGCCGTGGGCCGCGATCACAACGAACTGCTGCAGCCCGTGCATCCCATGGGAATTTCCAAGCTGCAAGAAATCCTGGAACGGGAAGGCGAATGGAACGGCGACATCACGCATGTGATCGGCGGCCGCGAGATCGTGGTAGAGAGCCGCATGACACTGCTCACCGAGCCGGATGGCCGGAAGACGGTGCTGAAGACGAACCGGGACATCACGCAGGAGAGGCGCGCGCAGCAGGAAATACGGCAGCTTAACCGGGAGCTGGAACAGCGCGTGAAGGATCGCACCGCTCAGTTGGAAGTGTCCAACCAGGAGCTGGAAGCCTTCGCTTATTCGGTGTCGCACGATCTGCGCGCGCCGCTGCGCGGAATCGACGGGTGGAGCGTGGCATTGCTGGAGGACCATGGCCGGCAGCTCGATCCAGAAGGCCAGCAGTGTCTGCAGCGGGTTCGCTCCGAAACACGACGCATGGGCCACCTGATTGACGATCTGTTAAAGCTTTCGCGTCTATCGCGCGTGGAAGTGCAACGGGAATCTGTGGATTTGACTGCTCTGGCCCGCGCCATCTGTGGCCGTCTGCAAGAGGCGGAGCCAGCTCGGAACATCGATTTCGCGCTGCAGGATGGGCTGATGGCGGTGGGTGATGTGCGGTTGCTGGAGATAGTTCTGTCCAACCTGCTCAGCAACGCCATGAAGTTCACGGGCACGCGCGCTCAGGCCCGCATCGAATTCGCCCAGATGCGCTGTCAGAATGAGCTGGCATTCTATCTCCGCGATAATGGCGTGGGTTTCGACATGGCCTACGCCAACATGCTGTTTGGCGCGTTTCAGCGCCTGCACAAGTACTCGGAGTTTCCTGGAACCGGGATTGGTCTGGCAACTGCGCAGCGCGCGTTACGAAGGCATGGCGGGCGGATCTGGGCCTATGCGCGTCCCAATGAGGGCGCGACATTCTATTTCACCGTCGGGACGGAAGCCGCCGTGAGCTGAGACAGAGGCCCATGTCAGTGGGCCGAAGAGGATACCGATTGCAGCGCGCTATTGTCAGCCGCTCGCCATTCCCGGGCAATTCCGAAGCGCGCTGTAAAGTGAAAGGCACTGCCCTTGCGAGGTTCGCTTTCCACCCAGATTCTTCCGCCCAGCATCTCGGTTAAGCGATGCGAGATGGTTAATCCCAGGCCCGTTCCTCCGTATTTGCGCGTGGTGGAATTGTCGGCCTGGGTGAAGGACGTGAAGATTTCTTTTTGGCGCTCCGGCGGAATGCCGATTCCGGTATCCGTCACGGTGAAGCGCAGCAGCATGTTCTCGCCGGCGTATGCCTCGGTTGCAACGGAAACTGTTACTTTCCCGGAGCTGGTGAACTTGATCGCATTCCCCACCAGGTTTACCAGAATCTGGCGCAGCCGAACCGGATCGCCCGCCACCAGGTCCACCACTGCTGAATCCACTTGCAAGGTGAGATCCAGACCCTTCTGCAGCGCCCGGATGGTAAGCGGTTTGATGGTCTGCGCCAGGCTCTCCCGCAGACTGAAGTTGACGTTTTCCAGATCCAGCTTGCCGGCTTCAATCTTGGAGAAATCCAGGATGTCGTTGATCACCGTCATCAATCCCTGTGCCGACTCTTGCGCCGTTTCCAGATAATCGCGCTGTTCGGCGTCAAGCGCAGTATCCAGCGCCAGTTCCACCATGCCGAGAATCCCGTTCATGGGAGTGCGAATCTCGTGGCTCATGTTCGCCAGGAACTCACTCTTGGCCCGATTTGCTGCGTGCGCGCCTTCCTCTGCCTGGCGGCGTTCCACCATCTCTTCTTCCAGCCTTCGATTTACGGAGCGCAGGACGTCGCGCTGCAAACGAGTCTTTAAGGCAAGGTGGACCAGCAATGCAAAAACAACCGCGCCCAGCAAGGCCCCCAGAAACGTCAGGGGAGACGACACTGTGGTTTGGTTCCTGGCTGAGAATGCCTGCAATAAGCCAAATCGCACGGTGGCCACGAAAAGGCCGGTGCCAATGGGCGCCCATAGTTCACTCAGCCCGGCTTGTATCATGTCCAAAGCCAGGGCGGTGACCCCCATGCCCACCACCAGCAGGCCGGCCGAGGTGTTCAGCGCCACGCGCGTCAGGTTGCCGAGGGCGAAAGCGTGGCCGCTGCCCCACAGCATACTGATGGCGCAGGTTGCGCCCACCGCCGCCACCAGCAAGCCCGCAACGCCTAGCACCGGCGAGCGGTTGCCGAGAGGAACGGCTTGCGCCACTGCAAAGCTGCCTGCCAGCACCAGGAAACAGAATGCGGTAGCCGGCGACATGCGGCCGGGATCCGAAGTAAGAGTTGTAATATATCCGGCGCCCAAAAGCTGGTCGATCCCGAAGTTTGCATGCAGGAAATTCTCGAGCAGCGATGCCGCGGATAAAACCGCCGTGACGCCGGAGGCGGCAAAGGTTGCCCGGGGGCTAGCCAACACCATTCCCAGAAGAGCCAGGCCCAGCAGAATAAAGCCAGCAGCCGTGTTGCGCTGCATGGGGGGTAGATTGGGCGCAACTTGAATCAGAAACAACGAGTGGACGGCCCATCCCAACAACACGGCGGATCCTAGCAGGATGGCGAAAACCCCGGAGAACGCTCCACTCTTTCTTGGCCAGGACCAAATTCTGGGCCAAGACCAGATTGCGGTAGATGAAGCTTCCACCCCCTGCTATCGACCTTTATAAAGCAATCCTTTACGCTTCGCCGGGATCGACAGTCTCGTCCGGTTCGGGCCTCTGCGTTGTCCCAGCCTTTGACAGTATGTTGTAATTTTACTTTCAGACTTCGCTGCAGCCAGTGTGAGGATCCTGCGGCCCCAGGCCTCGGAATTGAATGCCAGGAGAACCCATTCGCATCGGAGAAGGGCGCTCCTTGTGGAAGATGCGGAGTAGGCTGGGCGCAGCGGGGATGCTTGCCCTGGCATGTGCGATTTCCGCAGCCGCTCAGGAGTACAGCTTCCGCGTTTACGGTGCGGCCGAGGGACTGCAGAACATGGTGGTGCTGTCGCTTGCTCAAGACGGCGCCGGCTACCTCTGGGCTGGAACCGAAGGCGGGCTGTACCGCTATAACGGCACTCGCTTCCGGCTCATGGGGCAGGAGACGGGACTGCCTTGCTCCACCGAGGTTCACGGCTTGTACACCGCACTGGACGGTGCGCTTTGGGCCAATATCTGCGGCAAAATCTTCCGCTTCGATGGTCAGCGTTTTCAAACCATTCCGGGTGTGAACGCTTTGCGGCGCGGCGCCCAGGTGATGACCGATGGCACAGCCGGCAGCGTGCTGATCACGACATCGACCGGTCTTTACCAGGCGTCCCGCGGCGGCGACGGCTCCTTCACCATGCACTCCTACCCGCTGCCCGAGGCGCTGTCAGGTAAACCGCTGCACGGCATTCTCCGGCAGGGCGGGCGCTTGTGGTTCGGATGCGACCTGCAATTGTGCATGGAAGAGGGCGGCCGGGTTTCCATGTTCGGGCAAGGGCAGGGACTGCCGGAAGATGCGTGGGACGGGATTCAAGTCTCGCCCGATGGCTCCGTGTGGGTGCGCAGTCCGAAGAGCGTATACCACCGGGCGCCGGGACAAAGCATGTTCTCGCAGGAGTTCCCTGGCATCGCATCGAGCGGATTCTGGGGTGCGCTGACCTTGACCCGGGATGGCTCCGTGCTGGTTCCAACCGATAAAGGCCTGGCAGTGCGTAGCGCGGCGGGATGGACGCTCCTCAACCGGCAGCGCGGCTTGAGCTACGACGTGACGGCGGCCGTACTGGAAGATCGGGAGGGGTCCGTTTGGATTGCTCTGGTGGGCGGCGGAGTGGCCCGCTGGGTGGGTGGACGCGATTGGGAGTCCTGGAAGGTGGCGGAGGGTTTGCCATCGGATTTGATCTGGAGCATCCGGAGGAACCGCGCAGGAGCACTTTGGGTTGGGACCAGCCAGGGGTTGGTA
>DATHNM010000492.1:0-7472 GCA_035486095.1 Bryobacteraceae bacterium | reverse complement strand
TGGCTCCTTGCTAATGATCCAAAGTGGCACCCGCTTTTTACCAAGTGGCCGTGGCTGATTACGCAGGCTGAAGCGCGAGTTCGAGCCGCTCAAGAGTCAAACTGAATTGGCTGAGCATTGGCGAGTAGTCTGCCACAGGTCAGCACGATCACAGGGATGTCCATCAGAGTCGCGTCAGGCATACTGTTTCAGCCTGGGCAAAGATCGTTACTACTTCCAAATGATTGAAACGCAGACCTGTCTCAAATCACCTAACTATGGGTGCTGTGCGGCCCACCGGGTAGGACGGGAACTGTACGAGACAGGAGAAGGTCCATAATCTGACTGCCTAACACCCCGGCCTACTCGTTTGAGCGCTCTGGCGCCAGGAAGAGTCTGATGCTCTGGTGATGGAGGACGCTACGGGCGATGAACCGGCTCTTACTTCGCAGGCCCGTAAGACACTGAACCGCCAGTCTGGCTGCGTGGGTTAGATCGTACAGCCAGCCTATAGAGCAGCATGATCGCCAAGGCGGCAATGACAAAAACTAACATTGCTCTAATGCGAAAGCGGTTTTGGTGGCCTCGGTCGGGGTCGAACCGACACACCCTTGCGAGTACAGGAACCTAAATCCTGCGCGTCTGCCAATTTCGCCACGAGGCCGTCCAGGCAGAACCAGGATAGCAATCGAGCGGCGTGTCAGGCCAGAAGGCTGGCCAGTTCGTCGATTCTGGAACCGCGTGTTATGCGCGGCGTTCCATTCCCGCAGGGGCATACATCGTGTTCGAGCGGGAATCCCTCGCAACTGGAAAGCACATGCAGGCCAGAGTGTGCGTCGCATTCGGCAGCCAGCAATTTGTTCCGCGGGCCCAGGTACTGCTCAAACACGGGCACGCCAAAAGCCTTCCAAAGCGATTCGCGGTCGAGCGCTGAGACGCCCACTTCGCCGTCATAGGTGAACACGATCACCGCTTGTTCGAGCGGCCAGCCTTTGCGGGCCAATACCCGCAGTGGCTCAATGGGAGCGGCGATGCAGGCCGGTTGGAATTGCCGGGTCTTTTCAGTCCAGCCCAGGGGAAAAACGCGTACCTGCCTGGTCTCGCGAAAGCCCGGGACCAGGATGGCGGTCCGCGGTACCGGATCGATGGGATGAACGAAATACGCGCCTGGAAAGGGGCGGCGAATTCTGACAACCATACTTAAACAGAAAGGTGGCGGGACGTCTTACTTCGTCTCAGAGAACAAGCGGACTAAATTGTCATGTAAAACCAGCCGAGCCACTTCTTCGGTTACACCGATTTCGTACAGCGCCTTGGATTGAGTTTCGAAGACCGAAGCATTCCAACCGCGCGGGAAAAAGGACGAATCGGTGCCAAATAGCAGGCGCTGCGGGCCTGCGACATCCAGCGCGCGGCGGAACACGGTGCGCAGGTCGAGATGCGCCTCTTCGTATCGCATCCAGCTATTGCTGCTCGAAGTATCCAGGTATACGTTCGGGCATAGATCGCACAGCATAAGTGCCTCGCGGAGATATCCCGCGCCGAAGTGCGGCAGTACGAATCGCAGCTGCGGGAACCGTAGAGCCACGGCATGCAGATCGATGGGGTTCGAGAATTTCATGTCGAACGGCGACGGCAGGCCCAGCACTTTGCGCACGCCCACGCTTAGCACGCCGCAATGAACGAACGCCAGGGTTCGCGGTCGCGTGGCCAGCAGTTCCAGCAACGCCACGGCACGCTCGTCCTGGATGGAATAACGATGCATGGCCGGGAAAAAACAGAGCGCCTGAATATAGCCGCTGGCGAGCGCGCTTTCCACTTGAGCGGCCACTTGTTCCACCCCGGCCGGCGCCGCCGGATTCACCATCATGTATCCATAGAAGCGTTCGGGATGGTGCTGAACCGCCGTGATAACAGATTCGCCGTCGCCGGGAATGCTGGCAATCAGCGCAGCTTTTTCCACACCGTATTTGTCCAGCTCATGGGCCCAGGCATCGGAGAGCTGCCGTGGATCCTCGGCCGGCAGTTGCCATTTCAGAAGCGGCGCCAGACGGTCCTGCGGGATCCCCTTCTGCTCGGCCAGCGAGGCGAAAAACCGGTGGGAGAAGAAGTGAACGTGGGCGTCGGCCACGGGCAGCGATCCCCACGGCGTTTGGATCATGGAGCTGGTTCGCCTGCGCCGGCGTCGGCGGCGGAAACCGGAAAACGCGTGATGCCAGAGGCCAGCGCAACCTGCGTGAGTCCGGCCACGTTGTTCACGCCCAGTTTCTTCATCATCGTCTTGCGATAGCTGCGGACCGTTTGCAAACCAAGATCCAGCATGACGGCGATCTCTTTGCTGGTCTTGCCCTCGGCCACCAGGCGCAGCACCTGCAGCTCGCGCGGCGAAAGATCGTCGAGCGCCGAGGAGATGGGCTTCGATTCCAGATCGCCCCGCTGGATGCGATGCAACAGGCGGTCGGAAACCTGCGGACTCAGGTAGGAACCGCCCTTGGCAACCGCGCGCAGCGCATCCAGAAGGTCGCCGTCGGAGGCCTTCTTCAACACGAAGGCGCGGGCGCCGGAACGGATGGCGCTCACCACGGAATGTTCGTCGTCGTACATCGACAAAATGATGATCTTGACGTCGGGGTAGTGGCGCAGAATTTCGGTGGTGGTCTCGATGCCGTTCAGGCCCGGCAGCCCGATATCCATCAAAATGATGTCGGGGCGCCTCTTCTTGCAAATCTGCACGGCTTCGGTTCCGCTCTCGGCTTCGCCCTGCACCGCAAACTCATCGCTGTGGCGCAGGATGGCCTTGATGCCGTCGCGCATGATCTTGTGATCGTCCACCAGGAGCACTTGAAACGGCATGGTCTCTTAACTCCCGTTCTCTTGCGTGCCATCCATTGCAACCGCGGGCAATGGAAAACTGGCGCGGATAACACTGCCCTTGCCGGGCAAGCGTTCGGTGCGGAGCGTCACATGGTTTTTGGAAGCATAGTAATCCATCAGCAGCTGCGCCAAAGGCGCTGCGGCCGCATCGTCCAGCGGGGCATTGTCGGAGATTTCTAGAACGTACTCACCTTGGGCCCGCTTCACATGGACATCGATCAGCGAGCACCCTGGAGTTGCCCTGGCCAGGTCCAGCACACACTCCGTTATTTTGTAAAAAGCCTTCGCCAGGATGGTGGGCACGCGAACCGAGGCATCGAAGTGCAGCCGTAGCGTGCCGGAAAATCCGGCGCGCACTTTACCAA
The DNA here is from genome assembly GCA_035486095.1 of Bryobacteraceae bacterium. Lineage (GTDB taxonomy): Bacteria > Acidobacteriota > Terriglobia > Bryobacterales > Bryobacteraceae > Palsa-89. The sequence goes on along the minus strand of DATHNM010000492.1, from coordinate 4,254 downwards.
TCAGGCGATCCAATGCAAATTGCAGCCCGGCCCGCTCCACAATGGAAGGGTTGAGCTCATTGGTGATGTCGCGCAACTGTTCGATGGCCTGTTCCAGAAGTTCCTGAATCTCGGTGGCGCGGCCATCCACGCCGGGGGCCTGCTCGCGGAAATCCATCCGCATAGCGTCCAGTTGCAGCCCAACGGCGCTCAGAACCTGGCTTACATCGTCATGCAGGAGCCGCGAGACTCTAGACAGCACAGCCTCGTGCTCATTCATTGCGGCAAAAAGCATTTGTGCCAGAGCGGGTTGAGACGCGCTTGCCAAGCTTTTATCTCTCGTCGGACGCTTATCGCTCATGATGCATGATTTCAGCCACGAACGCAACCAGAAAGAATTGTTTTAAGAAGAGCTATCGGCCTTCAGGCGCGAATTTGATAGCTTCTCTCCGCTAGTAACATGTTACTCACGTCTGTTGGGCGATGGGCGGGAGCGAAAACCGGCTCTCGATCTCGCTTGCGGCGGCGGTTGGATCGGTAAACAGCACGGCATGCAGTCCTAAGGCCTCGGCTGCCTTAACGTTGTAGTCCCGGTCATCCAGGAACAAAACCTGGCTGGGTTTGGCGCGCAGTTTATCCAGGCAATCCCGATAGATTTCCGGCTCCGGTTTGCAGACACCCACTTCGCAGGAGAAAGTTATGGCGTCGAAGTCGGGCAGCCAGGGACAGAGCAGAATGTAGTCGCGTACCGTGACGGGCATGTTGGAAAGGATCGCGGTGCGGAGGCCGGCCGCCCGCAGGTCGCGAGCCCATTGCGGCATGCGCGGCGCGGGATGGGACCAACTGCGGCTGTCGATCTCGATCAGCGTCGAGATTTGCTCGCCCGTCAGGCTCCGTGAAGCTGATTCCGCCAGGGCGTTCCAATATTCGATGGGGTCCAGAACGTCGGCATCATAGGCGACCCGGAATTGCCAATAGAGCTCGGCGAACTGGGAAGGCGTCACATCCAGGATGCTGGCCATGGCCCCGGTGTCGGCCATCGGCTGGGACTGGCACAGTACATTGCCGTAATCGAAGATCACTACTGAAGGAGAAATTCGCACACTACGATGGTAACGTCAGATGGCCGGCCCCGATCAGGCCGCTTTGATTTCAGTCCATAGACGATCGCGCAGGCGCTGCGTCACCGGATCCAGCGTGATGGCCCATTCTCCGCGTGCGACCACATCGGGCCCGGGATAGAGCGTCGGATTGTCGCGAAAATCGGGCGGCAAAATCCTGCGGGCGCCGGCATTGGTTGTGGTGGTGCGAGCGGTGAGCGCGTTGGCGGCGGCAATGTCTGGGCGCAGCAGAAAATTGATGAACTGATGCGCCAGCTCGCCCCGCTTGCTTTCCCGCAATATCACGGACGCATCCGGATAAACCGCGTAGCCTTCGGCCGGATAAACAAAGCCGACATCCTTTGAGGAGTCCATAGCCTGCTGCGCGGTGGTGTTCCACATGTGCGCGGCCAGCACGTCGCCGCTGACTAACTGATCGCGAGCCTCGGCGTTCAGATAGGCGCGCAACAGCGGCTTCTGGCTTATCGCCTCCGCTCGCGCGCGATCCAGCTGCGAGGGATCGGTGGCGTTCACCGAAAACCCCAGCTTCTTCAGGGCCGCGCCCATGGTGTCGAATGGATCGTCCAGCATGGTCATGCGGCCGCGCAGGCGAGGGTTCCACATGTCGGCCCAGGATGTGGGCGGCGGATCCAGCTTGCGGTTGTACGCGATGCCGGCCGCGGTGACCATGTATGGGACGGACCAATTCAGAGCCGGATCCCAATCGGGGTGCTGGAACCGCGGCTCCAGTTGCGCAAGATTGGGAAGCAGTGCGCGCTGAATGGGCGCCAGCAATCCATTCGCCAGCAGCGGCTTCACGATGTAGCCGGTGGGAAAAACAATATCCCAGCCGGAATTGCCGCCCATGACGCGCGCCAGCATCTCTTCATTGCTTTCGTAAATGCCGTAGCGCACCCGCACGCCGAATTCGGCTTCGAATTTCGGAACGGTGTCCGGCGCGATGTAGGCGGACCAGTTGAAGACATTCAGCCGCGGGCGCCGGTCGCGCGAGCAGGCGCTGGACGCGGCCAGGGAGCCAAGCAGAAAATGGCGGCGGTTCACGTGGTCCGAAGCCTTTCTGAGATCAGAACCAGCGATCCGAAACCGATAACGATGAGCGCCGAGATCGCGTTGACAATGGGGTTCACGCCCCGCCGCGCGATAGCGTAAATCACCATGGGCAAAGTTTCCGAATCCACGCCGGCCACCAGGCTGGTGATCACATAGTCGTCGAAAGAAACGGTGAAGGCCAGCAAAGCCGCCGCGATGACGCCCGGCAGTATGGCGGGCAGCGTAACGTAGCGGAAGGCCTGCCACTCGTTCGCGCCCAGATCCAGGGCCGCTTCTTCCAGCGTAGCGTCCACGGTGCGCAGGCGCGCTATGACCACGATGACCACATAGGCAATGGAAAACGAAACGTGCGCCAGGATTACCGTGTGCATGCCCAGCTGGACGCGCAGAAATCGAAAAATCCACTGATAAAAAGCCAGCAGCGAAATGCCGGTGACGATTTCCGGCGTCACCAGAGACAGGTAAAGCGATCCCGCCAGCGGCCGCGAATTGCGCTTCCACAGGCCATAGGCGCACAGCGTGCCGAGCACAGTGGAGACCAGCGTGGCGACTACGGCGATGATCAGGCTGTTCAGCGCGGATTCTGTCAATTGCGTGTCGTGCAGGGCAGCCGAATACCAGCGCAGCGAGAAACCTTCCCAGACGGTGAAGCGCGAGGAATTAAAGCTGAAGAGCGAAAGGATGAGCAGCGGAAGATGGAGAAACAGATACGCACCGATAGCGTAGAGGGCCAGCCCGGTGCCGCGCGGCTTCATAAAAGATCCTCACCCTGGCCGCGTGCGACGACGAAGAGCAGCACCATCACGATGGCCATCAACACCAGCGAGACCGCGGAGCCGAACGGCCAGTCGCGCGCCGTGGTGAATTGATTTTGGATGAGGTTTCCGATCATGACGGATTTGCCGCCGCCCAACAGGTCGGGCGTGAGATACGCGCCCAGGCATGGAATGAAAACCAGAATGGCGCCCGCGCGAATGCCGGGAGCGGAGAGTGGGATGGTGATTCGGATCAGCGCGGCCCAAGGCTTCGCGCCCAGGTCGGCCGCGGCTTCCAGCAGCGTGCGATCCAGGCGCTCCAGCGTGGCGTAGAGCGGCAGCACGGTGAAGGGAAGATATCCGTAGACCAGGCCAAGAATTACTGCGCCGTCGTTATAGAGCAGGGGCAGGGGACTGTGAATGATGCCGAGCTTCTGGAGAAAAGTGTTTACCAGGCCGGTATCACGCAGCAAAAACATCCAGGCATAAGTGCGAACCAGAAAGCTGGTCCAAAAGGGAAGCATCACCAGGCCGAGATAGAAGTTCTTGTGGCGCCCGGCCCGCGAGATGAATAGCGCCAGCGGGAAGCCCAGCAACAAACAGAGCGCCGTGGATGCTCCCGCAACCCAGAACGATCGCCACAGAATGGCGAGGTAGATAGGATCGATCAGCCGCTGATAGCTTTCCCCGGTCCAGGGCGGCGTGATGCCGCCATACACACCGCGCGTGAGGAAACTGTAGCCGAGAATGATGGCCAGAGGCGCCAGAAACAGCGCGATGTTAGCGGCCCAGGTGGGAGCCAGGAACCACGCGCGCAGCCGGTTCATTCGAAGCGCAGCTCGTCGGACGGTTCCCACCACAGATGCACGGATTCGCCAGGCGCGAAAGTATCGCCCAGGCGCGAAATCTCGACCACCGCGGGTGCGCCATCGGACAACCGCGTATCCACGTGCACGCAGTTGCCGAGAAATGTGGAGTGAATGATGGTCGCTGGGCGCGAGCGATGGCCGTTGCCGGACGGTGCGCGCTCGATGCGCATCGCTTCCGGGCGCACCCCCACGTCGCCGATCCAATTCACGGCGCCCAGGAACGAAGCAACGAAGCGCGTACTGGGGTTCAGATAAATCTCTTGGGGCGTGCCGATTTGTTCCAGACGGCCCTTGTTCATGACGCCCAGGCGATCGGAAAGCGACAGCGCTTCTTCCTGATCGTGCGTGACGAACAGGAACGTGATGCCGACGCGGCGCTGGATGGCCTTCAATTCTGCGCGGACCTGTTTGCGCAGGTTGGGGTCGAGCGCGGAGAGCGGTTCGTCGAGCAGCAGAACCGCCGGCTCCAGCACCAATGAC
>DATHNM010000491.1:0-31108 GCA_035486095.1 Bryobacteraceae bacterium | reverse complement strand
CAAGTACATGAAGTGGCCCAATACACGGTTCGGGGCATTCCGGCGGAAGTGGACCGCGCGCTTCGGAAAAAGGCTGCCCAGCTCAAATTAAGCCTCAATCAACTGGTGGTAGACGAGTTAACGCGCGCCACCATTGGAAGTCCCCGCAAGGCGGATTTTTCAGAGCTGGTGGGCCAGTGGACGCCCGATCCCGGATTCGATGAAGTCATCGCTGCCCAGCGGCAAATCGATTGGGACAAGTGGAAGTAAGAGTTGCGCTGGATACCAACCGGCTGACCGATCTGTTTCAGGGCGATGCCGAACTGGCTGACCGGCTGGGCGAGTGCGATGAGGTGTGGATCCCGCTGATCGCCTTGGCGGAGATGAAGGCAGGGTTTCTGGGTGGTTCACAGCAATACCGCAATGAAGGCCTGCTCCGCACGTTCCTGAGCAAGCCCACGGTTGGAATTCTACTTCCGGCACGGGAAACGGCCGAACACTACGCGCGGCTGTTTGTTCAACTCAAACGCGCGGGAACACCGATTCCGGATAACGATCTTTGGATCGCGGCACTGGCGTTGGAGCATGATCTCCAGCTGCTCACCCGCGACCGGCACTTTGAACGCGTCCCGCAGTTGTTGCGGAGCTAACCCGGCTACTTCTCGGGTTCTGTCTTAGCCGGTTCAGTCTTAGCCGGTTCCGGCAAGGTCGCAGTACCGTCCAGCACGTACACCAGCAGCCGCGGCGGCGTGGTTGTGGCCGTGTTCTGCGGGCCGGCGTTACCAATTACCGCGCCAATGCCACCCATCAGAGCCACGTATTGTTTGCCGTCCACCTGATAAGTGATGGGCGGCCCAACGCCGCTCTTCAGGCCGGTCTGCAGTTCCAGCAGCTTCTCGCCTTGGTCGGCGCTGTAAACCATCAGCCGCCCGTCGTTGATGGATTGAAACACCAGATTCCCCGCCGTGCTCAGCGTTCCTCCGCCTATTCCGCCGCCGCCCGGCATGCGCCAGCGAAACTTCTGCGCCACCGGATCCCACGCGATCAACGCGCCCCGGCTGCCTGTTCCCGGCAGCGGCTCGGGACCAATCACCGGAAGATTGTTCTCGCGCGGAGTCGGCATCGGACGCACCAACCCGTTATTCGATGTTCTGTCGGTTTTGGCCTCGAACTTATCCACGCTGGCAAAGGTCCAACTGCTGCCCGTGTTGCCGGAAATGTAGACCAACCCGGTGGCCGGATTAAAAGACATGGGCGACCAGTTGTGCGCGCCACCCGCCGAAGGAAAAATCGTGACTGGCTCGCGAGCGTAGCGGGCTTCCGGGTTCACGATGGGCCGGCCGGTCTTGGCATCCACGCCCTTCGCCCAGTTCACCTTGGCGTACGGTTCAGCCGAAATGAATTCGCCGGTCACCCGGTCCAGAACGTAGAAGAAGCCGTTCTTGCTGGCCTGCATGATCACCTTGCGCTGCTTGCCCTTGATGTTGAGATTCGCCAGCATCATCTGCTGCACGCTGTCGAAATCCCAAGTGTCGTCAGGCACCAGCTGGTAATGCCATTTCAATTCGCCCGTGGAGGCTTGCACTGCGAGAATGGAGCAGGCGTACAGGCCGTCCTTGCCCTTGGCGCCGCGGAACTCCTCTGGCCACGGCTCGGCATTGCCGGTGCCGGCATATACCAGGTCGGTCTCGGGATCGTACGCGATTCCATCCCACACCGCGCCGCCGCCGCCCAGTTTCCAGGCCTCCGGGTCCCAGGTTTCAGACGCCTTGCGCATGGCGGAATTTTCAAACGGCTTGGACGGATCGCCAGGGATGGTATAGAAGCGCCACAACCGATGGCCCGTCATGGCATCGTAGGCGTCAAAGAAACCCCGCTTGGGATGATCGCCGCCGCTAACGCCGACAATGACCTTGCCCTGTGCGATGCGCGGCGCCATGGTGATGGTGTATTCGTCCTGCGAATACGCCACGCGCGCCTCCCAGACCGGCTTTCCGGTTTCGGCATCCAACGCCTGCAGCCGGCCATCTATGACGGGCGCGATGACCATGCCTTGATAGAGCGCGATGCCGCGATTCACCACGCCGCAGCAGATGGCCGGCCGCACGGCGTTCTGATTCACTTCCGGATCCCAACGCCAGCGTTCCTTGCCGCTGCGCGCATCCACCGCGAAAACGACGCTCCAGTTGGTGATTCCGTAGATGGTCCCGTGCCACACCAGGGGCGTTGCTTCCTGTCCGCCCCCGCCGGCGCCCAGATCATAGGACCAAGCCAGTCCCAGCCTCTTCACGTTCCCCGGATTGAGTTGATCGAGCGGGCTATAGCGTGTTTCGCCGGGCGTGAAACCGTAAGTCAGCCAATCGTCGCCGCTCTTGCCCGCGTTTTTTAAGGCAGCGTCGTCCACTCGACGGGGCTGCTGCGCCAAAGCGATCGCCGTCAACAACAGTAACGGCGCCAGGCATCGGAGGATCTTCATCGGGACGGTCTCCTTGGAATTGACCACAATATCAAAATCCACCGGATGGGGATAACCGGAAGTCTTGAGGGGAAATGGGGCTTTTTACTGGGAAGCGCATTTGGATAGCCTATAACCTATTAAAAGTATGAATATTGATAGTCTATGCTATATTACTAGCAGTTATAAAATAGACCATAACCTATGAAAAAAGCCCGCCTTGCCGCGCAATCCCGCCGGCACATGAATAAACGCCTCCGGAACCTGCGCCCCATCGCGCCGCCCGCGCGGGGATGGATAAAAGCCATCCGCGAAGCACTCGGCATGACCACGGCGCAATTGGCGAAACGGCTGGGAGTGCGGCAACCTTCCGTTGTTGCCATGGAGCAATCGGAGGCCAAGGGCAGCATCGAACTGGCCACCCTGCGGCGTGTGGCCCAGGCGCTCGACTGTACCCTGGTCTATGCACTGGTTCCGAACAAACCACTGGAGACCGCAGTTCGCGAACGGGCCCAAGCGTTTCTGCGCGGCCGTCGAGGACCGGTGGAGCATTCCATGCTGCTCGAGGCCCAAAAAGTGACCCGCAAGAACTCCAAGGCGCTGCTCGATGAAGTGGTGCGCGAAACGAACCCTCGCCTGTTCTGGGACTAGGGGTTGAGCGATCTCTTCGAGCAACCGGAGCATGCCACACCGCTGACCCCGGCGGAAATGCGCGAGCTGATCCCCGCCTATATCGCCGACCGGGGTGAGTTGAACGAAGCTGAACAGGATAACATCGCTCGGGCGCAGGCTTGGGCGCTCGGGAGCCGCCGCGACCTGCTCACCGAGAAATTCATCCGGGACCTCCACCGTCGCATGCTCGGCGAAGTCTGGCGCTGGGCTGGGAAATTCAGGACCAGCGAACGCAATATCGGGATCGCCTTCTATGATATTCCCGTGGCTCTCCGCCATCTGCTCGACGATACGAAAGCGTGGATCGAATACGAAACCTATCAGCGCGACGAAATCGCGGTGCGCTTGCATCATCGCCTGGTGCAGATTCATCCCTTCCCCAACGGCAATGGGCGTCATTCCCGCCTGCTGGCGGATCTTCTGGTGATACGACTCGGGGCTGCGCGCTTCTCGTGGGGCAGCATCAGCCTGCGCGACGCCAGCCAGGTGCGCCAGCGCTACATCGGCGCACTGCACACCGCCGACCAGCACGATATCGGCCCGTTGCTCGCCTTCGCCCGCTCGTAGCGAACCCCGATGCACGCGCGGATAATGTTATCTTCGTTTTCTTGGCCCCTGTACTCAAAGGTATTCGCGTTCTCGACTTGAGCAGCATCGTCGCCGGTCCCACCGCCAGCATGATTCTGTCCGATCTGGGGGCCGACATCATCAAAGTGGAACGCACCGGCGGCGGCGAGGACGGTCGCGCAATGGGCCCGCATCGCGGCGATTGGGGCGCTTATTTCGTGGCCCTCAATCGCGGCAAGCGGTCCATCGCGCTAGATCTTGCAAAGCCCGAGGGACGCGCGGCTGTTCTGCGCCTGGCTTCCACTTGCGATGTCTTTCTGGAAAACTTTCGCGGTGGCAAGGCTGCTGCCTTGGGCCTGGACGAAGCGGCCATTCGCGCTCGCAAGCCCGACATTATCTACGCCTCGCTCTCCGCTTATGGACCCAGCGGGCCAGATTACACCAAACCCGGTTACGATGCGGTGCTGCAGGCCCGCACAGGGATCATGAGCGTCACCGGAACCGGCCAGGGACATCCCATGCGCACCGGCGTTTCAATTCTCGACGTGACCACCGGGACCTGGATGGCGCTGGGCATTTTGGCTGCCCTGCTGGAACGCAGGAACTCCGGGCAGGGCCAGCGCGTAGACGCGTCGCTTTTTCAGACCGGCATCCTGTTCATGGCTTACCACCTGGTTTACCGGCAGTTCACCGGCGTGGATCCGCAGCCGCAAGGAGCGCGCCACAAGGCTTTCGCTCCCTATGGCTCGCTGCCCACCGCCGACGGGCAAATCATGCTGGGCATTTCAAGCGATCGCCAGTTTCAACGCCTGTGCACCGCGCTCGGCCATGCAGAGTGGGCGAACGACCCTCGCTTTCGCGTCAATCGCGATCGCGTGGCCAACGTCGAAGAACTGGAGAATCTGATTGCCACCGTGTTGCGTACCCAACCCACGCCGCATTGGGTGGCGCTGCTGGACGAATCTGACATCGCCAACGATCCCATTCAAAGCCCGGGGCAGGTGTTGAACGATCCGCAGGCCGCCGCGCTGGATCTATTCACCCAGATCAATTTGACCGGCGAGCAGCCCATCGTGCTGCCGCGTTTGCCGATCGGCCTTTCGCTCACTCCCGCGGCTCCGCAAGGTCCTCCGCCCAGCACCGGCGAACATGGACGTTCCATCCTGCAGGAAGCCGGCTTTAGCGACGCCGAAATCGACCAATTGATTAGCGCCGGAGTGTGCGCGTGAAACCGCTTAGCGAAGAGCAGGAGTTAATACTCAAAACCGTCCGGCAGTTTGTCGCCAGAGAAGTGATCCCGGTGGCATCGGAGATGGAACACCGCGACGAATATCCGCACGCCCTGGTGGCACAGATGAAAGAGATGGGGCTGTTCGGCTTGAATATCCCGGAAGAATATGGCGGCTCGGGCGTCGACAGCACCACGTTCGCCATGATCTTCGAAGAGGTTTCGCGCGGCTGGTTGGGTCTGGCAGGCGTGATTGGAAGCAATTCGGTGATGTGCGACGTGCTGGCGCGCTTCGGGACTGAAGAACAGAAGCGCCGCTTTCTCCCCAGTATGGCGACGGGTGAGAAGCGCGGCGGCATCTGTCTCACCGAATCGAACGCCGGCACCGATCTGCAAAATATCAGCACCACGGCCACGCGCGACGGCGATATCTATCGCGTCAACGGCTCGAAGATGTGGATCACCAACGCGCGCCACGGCAGCACCTTTCTGCTTTTGGCTAAGACCGATGCAAGCGCCAAACCACCGCATCGCGGCATGAGCGCTTTCGTGATCGAGAAGGGCGCGCCCGGCATGACCGTAAGCCGCGACATCGACAAGCTGGGGTACAAGGGCGTAGAAACCTGCGAACTGCATTTTTCCGATTTTCCGGTTCCGGCCGAAAATCTGATCGGAGGCGTCGAGGGCCAGGGCTTCAAACAAGTGATGACTGGCCTGGAAGCGGAGCGCCTGAACGTCGCCGCCCGCGGCCTGGGCATCGCCAGGGCAGCTTTTGAAGAGGCCATCCGCTACGCGCAGCGCCGCACCACATTCGGCAAACCGATCGCCGAATACCAGACTATCCAGAACAAACTGGCAGATATGGCCACGCACATAGAAGCCTCGCGCCTGTTGATTTATTCGGCCTGCGAGAAGCGCGATCGGGGTGAGCGTTGCGACCTGGAAGCCGGCATGGCTAAGCTGTTCGCCACCGAAACGGCTGCCGAGGTAGCATTGGAAGCCATGCGTATTATGGGCGCCAACGGCTACTCCAAGGATTTTCCGGTGGAGCGCTATTATCGCGACGCGCCGCTGGTGGTGATCGGAGGCGGCACCAATGAATTGCAGCGGCTGATTATCGCGCGCAACCTGCTCAAGAAGTATAAGGACAACGCGTAAATGGAATTCGGGCGCTATTACGAGGAGTTCGAAGCCGGCGCGATCTATAAACACTGGCCCGGGCGAACCATCACCGAGTACGACAATACGCTTTTCGCCCTGTTATCCATGAACCAGAACCCGCTGTTCATTGATGAGCATTACGCGCGCACGCAGCCCTTGGGAAGGCGCCCGGTGCTGGACACCCTGATCTTCAGCCTGACAGTTGGGATGAGCGTTTCCGACACCAGCGGCAAGACCATCGCTAATTTGGGCTACGAAAGCGTGGTCTTTGAACGGCCCATGTTCCCAGGCGATTCGCTGTATGCTGAGTCAGAGGTTCTGGAGAAGCGCGAATCGGCCAGCAAACCCGACCGCGGCATCGTGGCCATTGAAACGCGCGGCTTCAATCAGAACCAAGAGCGCGTCATCGTACTTCGCCGCCGATATCTCGCTCCCAAGCGAGGCGCCGTATGAACTTTGAACAACCACGATATACCCGCGAATTAGTCGAATTCCTGCACCCCCTCAGAGCCGCTAACCTGCCGGCCGAGGTGCTCGATCGGGCGCGCTATTTCCTGCTCGATTATCTGGCATGCGCCATCCGGGGTTCGCGCGAGGATTCATCGGCAGCGGTGCAAAGAATGGTCCAGCGCGTGGGTGCTAATGGCTGCTCCACCGTAATCGGCACTCGCATGCGCAGCATGCCGGGCCTGGCCGCCATGGCCAACGGCGCGTCCGCGCACGGCATCGAACAGGACGACACGCATAGCGGCGGATCCATCCATCTGGGCGCAACCATGTATTCGGCCGCCCTGGCTCTGGCCGAAACCATGCCCGAGACTTCGTCCGATGATTTCCTGGCCGCTATTGTCGCCGGCTTTGAAGCGGCGGCACGCATCGCGATGGCGGTTCAGCCCAAGGAACATTACGCGCTCGGATTTCACATGACGCCCACCTGTGGGGTTTTCGGCGCAGCCATCACGTCCGCCAAGTTGCTGGGGCTAACGCCGGAGCAGACGCTGGCCGCCGTTGGAATCGCCGGAAGCATGGCTGCCGGCTCCATGGAATTTCTCGCGGACGGCGCGTGGACCAAGCGCATCCATCCCGGCCTGGCGGCGCAAAACGGTATTCACGCGGCAATGCTTGCGGCCGAAGGGTTCACCGGCCCGCTCAGAATACTGGAAGGGCGTGATGGCTTTCTGCATGGCTATTCGCGGCATCCTTTCCCGGAACGGCTGACCGACGGCCTGGGTGGGTCTTTCGAGATTCTGCACACTGCCGTCAAGCCGCATGCGTGCTGCCGCTACATGCAGGGGCCTATTGATGCCATCCTCGCCCTCATGCACGAGCACCATCTTCAGGCCGGCCAGATTCGCCGCATCGAAGTAGCTGTGCTGGAAGCCGGCTGGGCCATTGTCGCGGAACCCCGGGCGACGAAATACCATCCCGAATCGGTAGTGGATGCGCAATTCTCCATGCCCTTCGGCGCGGCCATCGCGGCGCTGGACGGCGCGGCCGGGCTGGATCAGTTTACAGTCGAAAAAGCGCGCTCGCCCGAAGTTCGCAAGTTAATGGGAATGGTGGTGCTCAACAAGGACATTCGCATCGAAAAGAATTTCCCGCTGGAATGGCCCGCCAGTGTTGCCATCGAACTCGAGGATGGCCGGCGCTTCGACAAGTTTGTTCGCTATCCTAAGGGCGATCCGCAAAACCCGCTCACCTGGGATGAACTGGCGGACAAATTTCGAGCGCTGGCCGGCACTTTGCTGTCACCCGCAGGCTGCGAGGAAATCATCCAAGCGGTTTCAACGGCCCAGCCGGCCGCTTTGCCCGCGCTGTGCTGTTAAGGAATCCGCCAGACCGGCGATCCGTTATTTCGCCGCGGTCTCGCCCAGCTTCTTCAACAGGTCCGCGGTGTCCTGATGCACGTCGATGCGCTGCCCGCCGCGGCTATTGCCACCGGCGCGCCCCATGGCGGAATCGATGGGCGTCTTGCCCTTCAGATCCACGGCGTTCAAGTTGGCGTGATGATCCACCAGGAACTGCACTACATCGTTCCATCCCCAAAATGCCGCGCCATGCAGCGGCGTCTGGCCACGGCTCTCGCTGGCATTGATATCGCCCCCCGCCGCCAGCAGCAGCTCCAGCGAAGCGAGCGAGCGTTGCTGCACATCGGGAGTGGTGTAAACGCCGCGCGTGTCGGCATCCACCGAGCCCAGGCCGGCGGCCGCCATGGTGGGCGTGATACCGCGAATATTCGGCAGATTCACCAGAGCACCGTGCGCGAGCAACAGCTTGATAGCCGGAGCGTCCAGCGCCTTGGCCGCGCGCAGCAGCGGCGTCACTCCGATGCTTAACATCTGATCCACCCCGCGATCCGCGCCCACCGAACGAAAGGGCGGCAGCAGTTTTAACTGCAGATTCGGATTCGCTCCCTTGTCCAGAAGCTGTTCGATGATCTGCAGCGGCGTGGTCTCATCGAGAGACGGACCATCCGCACGGCCGCCGTGCGGAATGGTGTTCATATCCACCGCGCAATAGAGAGGACTGCGCCCCCACCAATCCCACTTGTCCACCATCGCGCCCTTGGCGATCAAATATGCGGCGGCGTCGAAGTGGGCGTTGGTAATCGACATGATGAGCGGAGTGACGCCTTCCGGATCGGTCAGGTTGAGTTTCGCCCCAGCTTCCACCAGACTTTGGATGCACGATAAACAGCCTTCGCGCGTGGCGTAGAGCAGCGGGGTGAACCCGCCGTAGGACTGGTGCTGGGCTCGCGGCTCCGAACTCACCTGCGCCAGATCTTCATTCACCTGCGATCGCGCGTTGACATCCGCGCCATGTGCTATCAGCTCGCGCACCATGGCCGGCTGGCTCTCCGCCGACGCCCACATCAGCGCTGTCTGTTCCTTCTGCTTTTCGCGCGCGTCCACGTGCGCGCCATGATCCAGCAGCAATTTGGCGGCGGCCACATTGTCCGTGCGCGCCACCAGCATCAGGGCCGTCTGGCCGTCCGCGCTGGGCGAATCGGGATCAGCGCCCGCCTTTAAAAGCTTTTCGATGATCGCGACGTTTCCGGCAAAGGCCGCTTCCGACATCGGAGTGGCGCCAAATTGATTCTTGGCCTTGGCGTCGGCGCCCGCGCCCAGCAAGCGTTCCACTAACTCCACGTCGCCGTTATGGGCAGCCCAATGCAGCGCCGTGGTGCCGTCGGACGTTGCTATGTTGACGTTCACGTGCTGCGCGATCAGCGCCAGCGCGGCCGGCTGGTTCCGAGCCTTCACCTGTTCGACCAGCGAAACATCGCCCGAGACGCCCGCAAACACAGGCGCGATCAATAGCGCCAGCACTGCCCCAATGCGCGTAAAGGTCAACCCAGCTCTGCGCGTCATGATTTAGACCTCCGCGAACTTGCCCGAGCTGTCGCCGAAGCGATCCAGCGGCACGCCCGCCCGGTCCAGCACGGTGAGCAGCATGTTCGCCAGCGGCGTTTGATCGGGATACTTCAAGTGCTGGCCGCCTTTCACGGTCTTCCAGCCACCCACCAGCGCTGTCGGCAGCGGGTAATGATTGTGCATGTTGCTGTTGCTCATGTTGCTGCCGTACAGAATCAGCGAATGATCCAGCATGTTGCCGTCGCCATCCGGCATGGCTTGCAGCTTCGCCAGAAACTTCGCCAGGATGCCGGTGTGATAGGTCTGGATTTTCACCAGCCGGTCCATCTTCGCCTGCTCATTGTTGTGGTGCGAAAGCGGATGGAACGCGTCGGGTACGCCAATCTGGTTGTAAGTGAGATTGCTCACCTCCGCCGCCATCATCATGCTGAACACCCGGGTCATGTTGGCCTGATAAGCCAGGGCGGTGAGATCGAACATCAGATTGATATGCGCCTCAAACTGCCCGGGTGTTCCGGAGGGTGCGTTGGGAACGTCGACGTGCGAAAGATCGTGCGCTTCCATCTTTTGGATGCGCCGCTCGATTTCGCGAACGGTGTCCAGATAATCGCTCAGCATCACCCGATCCTCGGGGCCCAGCGTGCGCTGCAGATCGGTAGCCTCTGTGGAGATCAGGTCCAGAATGCTGGCGTACTGCTTCCCCAGAACCTTGCGTTCGGTTGCGGTATCGCCTTGGCCGAACAGTCGCTGGAACAATTTGCGCGGCTCGGTCTCCATGGGAAGCGGCGTGGTGGGGGTGCGGAACGAAATAGTGCCCGAATAGCTGCAGCCGAAATCGCGATCGCAGGAACCGCCGCCTCCGCGCCCCTCGATGGCCAGTTCAATGGATGGCAGCGGCGTATCTTGTCCGATGTGCGCCGCGGCGATCTGATCTATGGTCGGACCGCAAAACGGATCCTGGCTGGCGCGCGGATGCACGCAGTTTAGCCAGGTGCCCGGCGTGATGGCGTGTACCGCGGGGCTGATTGCGGGCTTATTTTCCAGGCCGCTCACCACGGTCAATTGTTTCTGGAAAGGCGCCAGCGGCTGCAGAATGGTGGGGAGGTCGAAAGTGGTTCCTTCCGTTTTTGGCGTCCAATGTTCCATGATGGCGCCATGCGGAAAATAGATGAACCCCATGTGGGGCGTGGGAGTAGCGGCCGTCGCGGCCAGAGCGGTGCGCGCCGGAATCATGGCGTCCAGCAGCGGCAGCGCCACGGCGGCGCCCAGGCCGCGTAAGAACGTCCGGCGCTCCAGATGTTTCTTGGTGATGAACATTCGCTCTCCTCTAGAATCCTTTACTTCTGCGCGGACGCAACTTGCACCTGGCTGGGAGCCGCTTCCGGCGTTCTTTCCATCTGGAACGGCACGCTCTGGGCGATTCCCATCACAATGGATGAAAACCGGTAGTTGTCACGCGCGGCGTCGCGCACAATTTTGCGGACCGTCGGCATATCATAGGGCGACAGGCCGCGGCCCAGCGCATACATCAGGAACTTCTCGGTCATGGTTTGGACGAACTCGTCGGGATGCGACACCAGCGCCTTCCGCAAGTCGTCTGGCCCGGCCACCTTGGTGCCGTCCACCAGCATTCCAGAGGCATCGATGGGCGTTCGCGTATAGCGGTCCTTGTCGCGCCACGCCCCCACCGTGTCGAAATTTTCAAGCGCGAATCCCAGCGGATCGATGATTCCGTGACAGGCGTTGCAAGAAGGATTGGCGCGATGCATTTCCATGGTCTCGCGCACCGTATGCGGCTTTTCGCCTTCCTTGTTCTCCTTGAACGCGGGGACGTTGGGCGGCGGCGGCGAGGGCGGCGTCCCGATGATGTTTTCGAGAATGTAGTTGCCGCGCAGCACCACCGACGTGCGGTTGCCGTAGGACGTCACCATCAAAACCGCGCCCTTGCCCAGCAGGCCGTAGCGGGTGGAATCGGGCAGGATCACGCGCCGGAATTCATCCCCGCGCACATCCGGAATGCCATAGTGCAGCGCCAGACGCTCGTTGACGAAGGTGTAATTCGCGGTCAGCAGATCCAGCACGCTGCGATCTTCACGCTGGATGCTATCGACGAATAATTCCAGCTCACGGCGAAAAGCCGAGCGCAGGCTGGGATCGAAATTGGGATAGATAAAAGGGTCTGGATCGATGGTGTCGATGTCGCGCAGCTTCAACCATTCGGAGGCGAAGTTGGTCACCAGCGAGCGCGATTTTTCGCTGGCCAGCATGCGCCGCACCTGCAGCGCGAAAACCTTGGGGTCCCTCAGTTTGCCCTGCTCGGCCAGCGCGAGCAGTTCCTGGTCGGGAACCGTGCTCCACAGGAAAAACGAAAGGCGCGATGCCAGTTCCAGATCGTTCACCTTGTAGTTGGATCCCGGCGCCAGGCCCACCGGCGGCGGCTCCGCTCGATAGAGAAACTTGGGGCTGGCGATGATCGCGATGATTCCGTTCTGGATTCCGCCTTCAAAATTGCCTGATGTCTCGCGTCCTTCCTTGAAGAAGGCCATCGGCGCCACCAGGTCCTTGGCCGTCACCGGCCTGCGGAAGGCGCGCTCCGCCACGCCGGAAAGAATGCGGGCCGCGCAGGAAGGCTCTTCGCTCTCAGCCGGCGGATGGCAGACAAAAATCCGCGCCCGGCTTTCGGTTTGAATCGGTTTGCCGGTGGGATGGAACGGACCAACGATCTCGATACTCGGACCGGCCGGGGCCCTGCGGCCGCCAGGTCCGGCGCCTCCGGGAGCGAAACCGTATCCTGGAAACGCATGGCCTGGAACAAACGACTGCAATTCGCCCTCCGGTTCCGCAAAACTATGCGCGGGCGCCGTCAGGCCCAGTTGATGCAGTCCGGCCGTCACTTTCACAAAGCCATTGGTGGAAACCGGAAGGCCATCGATGGTGAGAATTCTGTTCGGACCCGTGATATCGAACTGATAGTCGGCATCGAACGGGAATCGGTACTGGGCCACGATTCCGCCCTGTGTGCCTAGCGGCAAACTCGCCGGATCTGCCGGTTCGCCATGCAGCACCGCCTTGACCGGTTCAGTGGGCGGAGGATGCGAGATCGCCTGCCGGCTTACTTCGCGCGCGGCCGAAATGTACTGGTCCAGGAATGACGGCGATACCTTCAGGACGCTGGCAATATTATCCAAACCATTGCTGATGTCGTCTCTTGGCAGCAGAGCCGCGGCATCTACCTCCACGCCCAGAACATCCTTCATGGCGTTAGCGTATTCCGCGCGATTCAGCCGGTGCAGGGCCACGGTTCCTGGGTTGGGAGATTCCAGCGCCGCCTGATCGAGCGAGGTTTCTAAAAACGTGACGAATGAGTTGACGGCGGCCGCATCCGGTTTGGGCATCCCGGGAGGCGGCATCATCCCGCCGCGCAGTTTTCGCACCGCTTTCTCCCACACTGCGGCGTCTTTGCCGACATGCGTGAGGTCCATGGTGTCGAACATCACGTTGGCAGTTTTGGCCTTCTGGTTATGACAGGTGACGCAGTAGTGATCGAGCATGGCCCGATGCGCGGAAAGAGAGGCCGGGGGCGCCGCAGCTTGCAGTTGGCTGATGCCTGCGGCTAACAGCGCGAAGGATACCGCCACAACCCAGTGACGCATGTCTTAATCAGGTTCTCCCTATTCTACAGAGGCCGAAACACCGCTTCCTTTGGTCGCGGCTCACTCTAAACGATCCCGCCCAACTCCCGAACGTGCCCCCACAGGCCCCGATAAGCCAGTTCGATAAAGAGGTCCGGATTGCCCCACTTCTCGTCGAAATCCTTGGTCGGCGCCGCCGCAATCATCTCTTTCGGCGTCAGCCCCTGCTTCATCAGCTTCACCAGCCGGTCCTTCAATGTTGCCAGCATCTGGTTTTCGGCTTCCAGATCGGCACGTGTCATTAAAGACCCGGACCCACTTCCAGGGACGATGCGCGTGTCCGCATTGGTTACTTTTAGCAGGGCCTTTTGCCCCTCTAGCATGCCACCCAGCCAACCGCCGGTGGTATAGTCCAGAATCGGATAGGAACCCACCGATACCACATCGCCGGCCGCCAGAATGTTCGGCCCCGGAAAGTAGACATAGATGTCGCCATCCGTGTGGGCCTGCATCATGTAGCCATATTCGACGGGTTCTTGGCCGAACGTCATCTTTTGAACGCCGCTATAGAAGGTCTGGTTCGGAAGCGCCGCTTTGGGATGCGGTTCGTAAGTGCGCTTTTGCCAGCCGCAGTCGATTTCGGTGCCCAGCCAGAGCTTGGTATTTTCGTGTGCGATGATTTTCGCGCCGGCTTTTCCGAGCGTTTCGTTCGAACCGGTGTGCAACGGATGCCAGCAGGTGTTGAAAAGCACCTTTACTGGTTTTCCACCCGAATGCTCGGACACCAGTTTCAGTAACTCTTCCGATCGTTCGGCGGAGCCGCCGTTGACCAGCAAAACGCTCTCGGGGCCCAGAACCGCCAGAACATTCCCACCCGCGCCCGTAACGAGAAGGAATGTGTCGTTGAGCTTCGTGACAGCGAGCGGCGCAAGGCCCGCTGCGGTCTGCGCAAATGCCTGATGGGCCACGGCTAAGCCGGCCAACCCCCGAAGAAACCCACGACGATTGAGTGGCTGGAGCACTCTTACCAGTTTACTCTTGCGCATAGGGGGGCAGGTAGTGGGCTACGAAGGCGTAAACTGTTCCTGGGAGTGCACATGGATCGCCGGGATTTGCTGTACTTTGTAGGCTCGCTCGCGAGCGTTGTGAGCATGTTTCTACCGCTGATCATTGCCTTTGTTCTGTCGGGGAAGCAATGGAGAGCAGCGCAGGAAAGGGCGCGCGCTCGCCGTATCGCTGAGTACAAGATGAATGCAAGACTCCTGAGACTCAACATTTGATGGATCTAGCCATAGCCGGCACCGGCGCCTGCGCTGAACATTATCTGGTTCGCCCAAAAGAAGCTAGCCGGCCGCGCCCGCAATCACTTCCCGCACGGTGGCCATTTCCAGGAATACATTGCGCAGCGCCGGATCCGTGATATTACCTGCCAGCTCTCGCACCAGCGTCTCGGCCCGTTCGAAGGCTTCGCGCGCGCCCGCCGGATGCTTCTGCGCCGCGAGCAGCCTCCCCAGCGCGGCATGATTCCGCCACTCGATCAGGGGCATCGGGTGAGTTGCGAACGGCTCAAGGGAGCGCGCCAGTTCTTCCTCCGCCGTCGTGGCATCGCCGCCCACCGCCGCGATTTCGCCCAGAAGCCGCCTCGCAATAGCGACGTACTTCGCAGCGCTATGCTGCTCCGCATTGGCCAGCAGCTCCCGAGCGTATTCCTCGGCACGATCCAGCTTCCGCAGAGCCAACCAATATTCGGCTTGAGCGGCCTTGTGGCGAATTCCGTAAAAGCGCCAGCGCGACCAGCTCTCGCGCTCGCATAAAGGCAGGATGCGTTCCAGGGCTTGCTCGCTTTTCCCACGTTCTCCAGCCAGCAGATAGTCGTAAACCAAGTTGATGAGCGCGTTCGCCTCGGCTTCCCCGGCTTTTGTTCGCCGCGAAAACTCCACGCATTCCTCATTAAACTCGATGGCCATGCCCAGATCGCCCATCTCCCGCGAAACCCAGCCGATTCCATTGGGGATGCGCGAGAGAGCCAGCGCGTTGTTGTTACGCTTGGCCATGTCCAGGGCCTCTTGCATGGATCCCATGGCTTGGGAAATCCGGCCGCGATTCGCCTGTGTCAGACCCAGGAAATAAAGGGCCAGCGGCAATTGAAAACCATCCCGTGCTTCCGCCGCCAGAAGCGATGCCTCCACTTGAACGCGTTCGGCGCTGGCGTAGTCGCTCCGCCAGAAATGCGTAATACCGCTATACCTGAGCCCGATTATCAGAGCCGGACGATGCTGCAGCGATCGTGCAACTGGAATCGCTCGTGCGAGACTCACTTCCGCTTCCGCCAGGTCGCCGGATAGCATCTGGTAGTAAGCCCATACAATATCCACCTCCGCCAGGAGGGCCTCATTTCCGATTCGCTCCGCAAGGGCCCGGGCCTCAGGGTTATATTTCTCCATGCCGGGCACGTCGCGGGCGTTTTGCGCCACGTCGCAGATCCCAATCAAGGCACGGCACTCGCCTTCCGCATCCCCGGCAGCATGGCAAACCTTGCGCATGGCCTGGTAGTCCTCGCCCGCCTCTTTCATCCGGCCCAGCGCCATCTGCGCCAGCGCCCGTTTGTGCAGCAGCACGGCGCGGCGTTCCGCTTGCTGACCCTCCCCCAGCTTGTCCACCAGCTCCAGCCCGCGGCTGAAAAGGCTTACGGCTTCAGCGTTGGCGTAGCGCGATAGCGCCGTGTCGCCGGCCTGAATCAAAAAGGCGATCGCCTTCACAAAATCGCGGCCGCGCTCAAAGTGAGTCGCAAGCGCGCCGGCCACGCGCCCATGCTGGCCGGCATACACACGCTCCAGGGTCTCGCCCACCCGGCGGTGTAAAAGAACGCGGCGTTTGTTCAGCAATTGGTCGTAGAGAAAGTTTTGATATAGTGCGTGCGTGAAGCGGTAAATCGTGGCCACTGAGCCATCCGGCAATTCCTCTTCGCCTTCCTCGTGGATCAGCCGATGTAGTTTGCCCAGCACATCCAGACGCTCTTCCAGGTCCAGTTCATCGGCCTCCAGAAGCACTGCCAGCACCGTTGAGGTGAAGGTCTCGCCTTCAATGCTGGCGTATTGCAGCGCCTGCCGCTGCCCATCGCTCAGCAGGCCCACTTTCTTCTCGATCATGCTGCGTACGCTGACCGGAACGTCCAGCTCCATCTGCTCCAGCGGCTGCTTCAGCTTCCACGCGCCGCTCGGGCGCACATGGTCGCGCGCAATGTCGCCCCGCTCGGCCAGAATCTGGATGGCGCCGGTGGCAAACAGGGGATGCCCCTCGCTCTTGCCATGGATCACCGACGCCAGTTCGGCTGGAAACTCGTTGGGGGCGAAGTATGCATCCAGGTAAGCCGACACATCCTGGACTCTCAGAACCTGCAGCGCGATCTCCTCGCAAATCCCGCGCGCACGCATCTCCGTGTAACACTTCTTCAACGTGGGATTGCTGCGCTCGATATCCTCCGGGCGCGCCGTCACCACCAGCAACAACCGCTGGCCGTGGGCCCGCTCCGCCAGGTGCCGCAGCATGTCCACGCTTGCCGGATCGGTCCAGTGCAGGTCCTCCAACACCAGCAGCACCGGTGTTTCCGCGGTCAGGGCGCCCAGCGCGTCGCCCAGCTCCCGCAGCATACGATCTTTAGTCGCGCCCGTGGCCTCGCGCAGAATCTGGTCTATGGCCCCCGAAGAAAATACCGCTGGAAACTGCAAACACCATGTGGGTGCGTGCCGGCGCAGAAGCGCTACCACCCGCTCCCGGCCCGGACTCTGCAGCAAGCTACCCAGTACGTCCAAAAACGGCAAGTAGGCTTCGCCGGCCCCATACTGCTCTACGCACGCACCGCGCGCCAGCACCAGATCCGCATGTTTCTTCTTCGCCCGGTACACGAACATCCCAGTCAAAGCGGTCTTGCCGATGCCTGGTTCTCCCGATACCAGCACCACCCCGCCACTGCCCTGCATCGCGGAACTTAGCAGCTCCTCCAGTTTGCCCAGCTCTTTTTCGCGCCCGAACACCGGATCTGGTTCGCGCTCCTCCATGCGCGGCCCGGCCAGCGGTACACTCCCGCGAAGTTCTTCCAGCGCGCTGAACAAGTCCGCGGCCGATTGGTAGCGGCGGTCCCGGTCCTTCGCCAGCGTGCGCATCAGAATCGCGTCCCATCCCGATGGCAATTCGGGCCGCAGCGAAGTGGGCGCCGGCGGATGGCCGCTCACCACTTCTCGCAGAATTTCTGGAAGTGACGAGCCCCGGAACGGACGTACGCCCGTCGCCGCCTCGTATAGCACGCAACCGAACGAGAACAAGTCGGAGCGCGGGTCCAGCTCTTCGCCTCGCGTTTGTTCGGGCGACATATATCCGGGCGTGCCCAGGATTGTGTGGGCCGCCGTTGCGTCCAGCCCTGGCGCCTCCGACCCGGTGAATTTCGCTAATCCAAAATCGAGCACCTTGACACCCGCAGGCGTCAGCATCAGGTTGGCTGGTTTGAAATCGCGATGGATAATCCCGCGTTCGTGTGCCGCCGCCAGGGCCTGGGATGCCTCCGTGGCCCGGCGCAGCAGTTGGTCGAGTGGCAGCGGACCTTCCCGTAAGCGCGCTGCCAGGGTCTGACCTTCCACGTATTCCATCACCAGGTACGACGCGCCATCCTGTTCCCCCACGTCGTACAGCGTGCAAATGTGCGCATGATTCAGCGCCGCCGTGGCTCGCGCCTCGCGCTGAAAGCGAATCTGGAAGTCCGGCTGCTGCGCCCGTTCCCGGCGGATCACCTTGATCGCCACGGGACGCCCCAGACGCGTGTCGCGCGCGCGAAACACCTGGCCCATGCCGCCCTCTCCCAGCAACTCTTCCAACTGGTAAGGGCCCAATCGAACACCTGGCCTGAAATGCGCAGCGGCAGGACCACCCATCAGGCTGATCTCCGCCGTTGCCATGCCGCCATGTCCGTGATTTTGTTGTTCGCGAGCGCCGGCAGGTGCGAACGGATCTTCATGCTGCAGAAGGCTCTCGCGACCCTCCCACGCGGGACGATCGAGGAAAGCGCCATCGTCCGGGATATCCTCTTGTGCCAGAAGTGACGCCACTTCTGCGCTCAGTTCTGGGTCGGCACGTTCCAGCAGGGCGAGTCGCTCGGAAGGAGACAGGCCACGCGCCGCCTGATACAGCTCCTCCAGCTGCCCCCAACGCTCGGGTGTCATTGGAGACAGCTTAACAGCAAAGGCTAGCGGCGCGGCCGAGCGAAACTACCAGTGACGCCTCTTACTTTGTGGACACGCTTCTTACCACCCCATGGATCGGTTGTGTACCGAAATGCGCGGTTGCCGGTCCTTTGTACACCAGAGTCACGTTCGAAAATGAGACTCCCGAACCTCCCATGATGCAGACCTGCAACGTGGATGTATTGTTCGGGTCAAAGGGAGCTGGCCCGCCGTTTGCCGTGGTGGGGGCCGTACCGGTGACCATAAGTCCGGAAACAGTGGTCGGCGGGCTGTTGGCGGGGCAGAGGCTGGTGTCATAGCTCACCGTCGCGTTCGTCACACTGATATGGTGCGTGTGTGGACTCCGGGTCGCCGGATTGGTTGGATCCACCTTGGTGGCCCCGGTTATTCCGTAATCGGACGTCTCCATGTTCAGGTCCGCCGAAAAAGTGGCCGTGCCGCCTGCTTGTACGTCCAGCGACCAGTCGCCGCGAATTTCATAGGGACCGCCTGGCGAGGTTGAGGGCGAATAGTCATTGATCAAGCCGCTAAAGTGAACAGGTCTGAGGTCCTGTGCCTGGGCTGGCGCGGATGCCAGCGCGGCCGCCGCGATCGCGATCCCACAAATTCCCGTTATGTATCTTTTGTTGCTGATTCCCATTGGTAGCTTTCTCCTTGAAAGTTGTCGGGGAAATATTTCTCCCGGACCTCCATGCGAGAAACCAGAGCGAAAACCGTAACGCCGGTGCGATATTTTCACGTTATCCTGATAGGCGCGGGTGGGTGTGGATTATCAAATCGCTGATACGACGCAGCTTCTCCTGGCGTGGGCCTCTGGCGATGCGGCAGCGCTCGATGCGCTGGCGCCCCGCGTTTACCAGGAACTTCACCGCCTGGCCGTGGATTTCATGAAGCGGGAGCGCGAAGAACCTATCCTGCAGGCCACCGCTCTGGTGCATGAGGTCTACCTGAAACTGATCGACGTTCAGAATGTGGCCTTGGAAAGCAAGGCGCACTTCTTTGCGATCTGCGCACAGATGATGCGCCGCATTCTGGTGGACGCAGCCCGCAAAAGAGCCGCCACCAGGCACGGCGGCGGACTGGGACGGATTCACCTGGACGATGTGGCTCATCTGAACCTGAGCCAGGAAAACGACAAGCAGCTGATCGCGTTAAACGACGCGCTGGACGAGCTGGCGCAGGGCGATCCGCGAAAGGCCAGGGTTGTGGAACTGCGGTACTTCGGCGGGCTGAACGTGCAGGACACAGCCGCCGTGCTCCAGGTATCCGCGGAAACAGTTACGCGGGACTGGCGCCTGGCGCGGGGTTGGTTGCTACTGCAGATCAAGGGAGCGCAGGATTCCGGCGACCCCGGCCTGGCGCCCTCGCGAGGGCCACTTTAAGGTGAATGTTTCTGGAGCGGTCTAACGTTCCGTACCGTCTGCAAGAAGACCTTTTCAAAGATAGGCCCATGCGGATCGTTGGCATTGTAATTGAGGTGCGCCGCGAACAACTGATGGTCGAACTCCCAAAAAATCGCGACTGAGTGATGGATGTGCTGATCCGAGCTAAAGACAACTTCGTCATATGAGCAGATGACCGCGTGAGCGGCCCCGGATTCGCTTGGCAGCAGGAACGGTTCGATGGGTGGAATTTCCGATGCGAAGGAACGCGCATCCGCCAATGCCCATGCGTCGGGAGTTGTTGCCGATTTACTTAGTCTGGACGCCGTATCGTGAGGCTCTGTTGTTATAACGGCACCGCCTTGGGGAATGGCATCCTGAACAAATCTTTCTGAAGAGGGAGCGTAGAAAAATACGGGCGTGTTGAGCGTTGTGGATACTCCCCAACCCACCGGCACAGCCATCGAGAACCCATACTTTTCGCTGACAAAGCGTCTCGCTGCTCCGTGACCTAGCACCCTTCCCTGGCTCACCGCAGGCGCAGCCGACAGGACCGCGAGAATGAAAATGTTGGAAATACCAAGTTGTCCGGATTTCACGAAGATAATCCGAGGTTAAGCGGTGTCGATCTATTGCTGCAAACCCGACCCATAGATTCGCCGTCCACCCATGCCGCAACCACGCTGGAGGCCAGCCCCTGACCCCCAACCCCAAAATCCCCGCCCGAACCGTCAATAGGCGACATAGGAACAATCAGCCACCTATGCTAGAATCCCCTTCGAGAACGGAGCCCCCATGAGCCTCTGGCGCCCTGATCCTACTTTCTACCCCTCCCCGAAATTGGCCATGCAAGCGCCGCCCGAAAAGCTGGCCTATGTGGCCATGTTGAACGGCAACGGCAACCAGCGCCCCGATGCTCTGGGCGTTGTGGATGTCGATCCTCAATCCAACGCTTATGGCCGCTTAGTCGGCCAGGTGGACATGCCCAACGTGGGCGATGAACTGCACCATTTTGGATGGAACGCCTGCAGCGCCAGCCTGTGCCCCTACGCTCCGCATCCCCACATCGAGCGCCGTTATCTGATTGTGCCGGGAATCAATTCTTCTCGCATTCATATTATCGATACCAAGCCCGATCCCAGAAAGCCGCAGATCGTCAAAGTGATCGAACCCGAAACTTTGGCCGCCCGCACGGGCTATGCGTCTCCCCACACCATCCACTGTGGCCCGGAAGGAATTTACACCAGCGCGCTGGGTGCGCCGAATGGCGACGGTCCCGGCGGCATCTTCGTCATCGATCACGACAGTTTCGACATCCTGGGCAAGTGGGAGCTAGACCGCGGCCCCCAATATCTGGCCTATGATTTTTGGTGGCACCTGGGGCTGGACACCGTTATCACCAGCGAATGGGGCACGCCCAGCATGGTGCAGCACGGAATCAATCCTGAGATTCTGCTCAAGGGCGGCTATGGGCACAAGCTGCACGTCTGGGATCTTCGCAAACGCCGCCATTTGCAAGAGCTGGATCTGGGCGCCGAATATCAGATGGCTTTGGAACTGCGCCCGGCGCACGATCCCACGCGCGCCTACGGATTTCTGGGCGCGGTGGTTTCGCTTAAGGATCTTTCCGCGTCCATCTGGGTCTGGCATCGCGAGGGCGCCAAATGGGGCGTGAAGAAGATCATCGATATTCCCGCCGAACCGGCCGATCCGGAGAAGCTGCCGCCCTTGCTCAAAGGCTTCAAAGCCGTGCCGCCGTTGATCACCGATATCAACCTCTCGCTCGATGACCGCTTCCTCTATGTCTCCTGCTGGGGCACCGGCGAATTTCTGCAATACGACGTGTCCGATCCTTTTCATCCCCGAAAAACCGGCTCTGTTCACCTGGGCGGAATCGTGCGGCACGCCGCGCATCCTCGTGCTCCGAAGACCGAACTGAACGGCGGTCCGCAAATGGTGGAGCTGAGCCGCGACGGCAAGCGCATTTATTTCACCAACTCGCTGTACTCGCCCTGGGACGCGCAGTTTTATCCGGAAGGAGTCCGCAGCTGGATGGTCAAATTGGACGCCAATCCGGACGGAGGAATGGAACTGGATCCCAAGTTCTTTCTCGAATTCGGAGATCTGCGCGGCCATCAGATCCGATTGGAAGGCGGCGACGCATCGTCTGATTCGTACTGCTATTCATGACCAGCATCGCATCCTGGGGCTGGCCGGCGCTGTTTCTTTTGGGCGCCTATCACGGCCTGAATCCTGGGATGGGCTGGCTGTTCGCCGTCGCGAGGGGAATGCAGGAGCACTCCACCCAAGCCGTGGTTCGCGCGCTGGCGCCCATCACTCTGGGGCACGCGCTTTCCATTGGATTGGTGGTGGCGCTGGCCGGCTTGATCCAGTTCGTGCTGCCGCTCGGCTATGTTCAGATCGTGGTGGCACTGATGCTCATCTCGCTGGGCATCTTTCGAATCCTACGCCGGAAACATTTCGCGTGGGGTGGAATGCAGGTGGGCTTTCGCGACTTGACGTTTTGGTCGTTCCTGATGGCCAGCGCGCACGGCGCCGGTTTGATGGTGCTTCCCATCGTGCTGCACACCGCTTCTCCCTCCAGCGCGAACGCCATGCCCGCCGGGCACCAACATCACATGCCGATGGCGGGCGGCGGCCCATGGACCGGTATCGCCGCGACATTGGTCCATACTCTGGGCTATCTCAGCGTGACGGCGCTGATTGCTCTACTGGTCTATCGGAAGTTTGGACTATCGCTGCTGCGCCAGGGTTGGTTCAATCTTGATTTGGTATGGGCCGCGGCGCTCATCGTCACCGGCTGCGTGGCGTTGGTCGCTTAAGCGCTACAGCGCCGCCTCTGATACGCTGTTAGGCGAATGAGAACCATCTCCAAGCGCACCCAGTATGGTCTTAAGGCGGTAATTGCGCTCGGCCGCCGCTATGGAGAAGGACCAGTGCTCATCGCCACCCTATCAACCGAAGAGACCATCCCGCTCAAATTCTTGGAAGGCATTCTGCTTGATCTGAAGGGCCGCGGCGTGCTTGAAAGCAAGAAGGGCAAAGGCGGCGGCTACCAGCTGAGCCGTCCACCGTCTACTATTACCATCGGGTCCATCATCCGTCTGCTGGAGGGTCCGCTTGCTCCCCTGCCGTGCGCCAGTGAAACCGCCTTCAGGCCCTGTGACGAGTGTGTGGACATCGAACATTGCGGCACCCGGATTATCATGCGCCAGGTGCGCGATTCCATCGCCGATGTTCTGGACAAAACCACGCTAGCCGATCTGATCCGCCAGGTGGAAGCCGCCAAGCAGGAGCACAGCCGGCAGCCCCTTATGTATCACATATGACCGCGAAGCTTTGCGCCGCCGCATGGCTTGCGTTCACGCTCACCGCCGGCAATACCAGCGACACCTATCAGCAGGAAGTGGAGCAGTGGCGCGCCAGGCATCAGAACAAATTGGCCGCCGATTACGGCTGGCTCACGGTGGTGGGGTTGGATTGGTTAAAGGAAGGCGATAACCGCGTGGGCGCGGATCCAATGAGTGAGGTGCCGCTACCGCCCGGCTCGGCGCCGCGGCGCGTTGCCATTATTTCCTTGCATGCCGGCAAGGTCGTGTTGCATCCCATGTCCGGAGTTCCGCTCACACTCAACGGCAAGCCGGCCTCTGTGACGGCGCTGCGCGAAGACGACGATGTTCTGGCCATCAACCACCTGAAGTTTTATTTGATCCGGCGCGGCGATCGGGCCGGCATACGCCTGAAGGACAACGACAGCGAAGCGCGCAAACATTTTCAGGGTCTTGCGTGGTATCCGGTGGATGGCGCCTGGCGTATCCAGGCGAAATTCACGGCGTGGCCGGCGCCCCATTCGCTGGTTTTTCACAACACCATCGGCCAGGAAGAAACCGATCCCAGTCCGGGCTTCGTGACGTTTCAGAAAGACGGCCGCGAGTTCCGCTTGGAACCCACGCTCGACGAGGGCAAGCTGTTTTTTGTCATTCGAGATCAGACCAGCGGCAAGACAACCTACGGCGCCTCCCGTTTTTTGTACGCCGAGCAGGCTCAGAACGGAGTGGTCTTGCTCGATTTCAACAAAGCCGAAAATCCGCCCTGCGCCTTCACTGCTTATGCGACGTGTCCCCTGCCGCCTCCGCAAAATCGGCTGGCGCTAGCCATCGCCGCGGGTGAAAAGAAATACGCCGGAAGCGCGCACTAGCCCGCGATCCTGGTCGCGCACCTCAGCGAGCGGCAATTTTGCGTAAGCTGGATGCGATGGTTCAAACCAAAACTCCCCCATTCCGCGCCGACCACGTTGGCAGTCTGCTGCGTCCGCCGGAGTTGCTGCAGGCCCGCGAAGACGAAAAAAGCGGCCGCATCACCGCCGCCGATCTGCGGCGCATAGAAGACCAGGCCATTCGCGAAGTGGTCCGCCAGCAAGAAGACATTGGGCTCGAAGGCGTCACCGACGGCGAGTTCCGCCGCGCCTCCTGGCACATGGATTTTCTATACCAGGTGGGCGGCACTGCCAAGGTGCAGGACAACGTGAAAGTGCAATTTCGTAATGACCAGGGTGTCATTGAATTCACTCCCGCCGCCTTGCGCATCCGGGACAAGCTCAAGCTGGACAAATGCATCTTCGGCGACGATTTTGCATTCCTGAAATCGGTGGCTCACGCGACGCCGAAACTTACCATTCCGTCGCCCAGCATGATGCACTACCGCAGCGGACGCGCCGCCATCGATCCCGCAATTTATCCCAACATCGAAGAATTCTGGCACGATCTGGCGCAGGTCTACGCGCAGGAAATTGCAGAGCTGGCCAAGCTGGGCTGCACCTATCTTCAACTGGACGACATCAGCCTGGCGTATCTGAACGATCCGGCGCAGCGTGAAATGGTCAACCAGATGGGCGAAGATGGCGAACACGCCCATGTGCGGCACATCCGCACGCTCAATGAAGCGCTGGCCAATAAGCCCGCCGGCATGTCCGTTTGCACGCATCTCTGCCGCGGCAACTTCCGTTCGTCGTGGGCCGCTTCAGGCGGCTACGATCATGTGGCCGAAGCCCTGTTTGGGGAACTGAAAGTGGACGGTTATTTTCTGGAGTTCGACGATGCCCGCTCCGGCACGTTCGCGCCGCTGCGCTTTGTTCCCAAGGGCAAGAAAGTGGTGCTGGGCCTGCTGACATCCAAGCGCGGCGATTTGGAAAAGAAGGACGATCTGAAGCGCCGCATCGACGAAGCCGCGAAATATGTGCCGCTGGATCAGATCTGCCTGAGCCCGCAGTGCGGGTTTTCATCCACCAGCGAAGGCAATGCGCTCACGCGGGATCAACAATTCCAAAAGCTGCGGCTGGTGGTGGAGACTGCGCGCGAAATCTGGCCCGACTGAGGCGCGCACGTCAGATTCTGTTTGAAAAAGTGGTCACGGCTTCATAAGCGATGGTTACCGCTGCGCAACGGCCAGCGTGATGGTAGACGGATGCTGGGGGCCGTGAAGAATTCGTTGATGGGCGACAACCATATTGGTGGCATCGCCCAGAGGCTCACCACTTCCGGGATTTCGCGCGTAGCGGGGATGCGCTCCGCTGGCGACGATGATGCGTAGCCTGTGCCCGCGCTGGAAGCGATATGCGGTGGGCCAAAATTCTATGCCGACTTTACGAAGCTCCGGTCCCGCGGCGCCATCCGGACGCAACCGCTGATAACCATCGCACACATTCGTGGATTTGCCATCGGGCGTAACATCGCACAGGCACAGGTACAGATCGGTGTGCGCGGTATTCGATCGCAGGAAAATCTCCGCCGATACTGGTCCAATGGCGTCCATGTCCAGCGCCATCGGTTGAGTGGTAAATAGCAGCACGTCGGAGCGGCGTTCCAACTCTGCCATATCGCCCGAGCCTTTGCGCGCTTCGAGCGTCGCGCCATGGAACGACGGTGTCGGATGCGCTGGATCGTAATCGAAGCTGCTCTCGCTTTCCGCGGCAGGGGCTTCAGACGACAATCCGCCTGAGGATTGCAAATAGAACGTTTGAGTAACCGTATTCGGCGGAGGCCAAGACGAATATTCGCGCCATTCGTTGGCGCCCATCACAAACAGCCGAACGGCGTGCTTTCCGCCGGCCGGCGGCGACACGATGCCAAATTGTTCCTGAAACAACGCCATGGTCTGGCGAAGCGATTCAACCAGTCCCGGAACAGCCACGTGGGTCCAGGGTCCGATGGTGATTCGAACGCTGCGGCCGGCGTTTTGAGCCGCCATAAAATCGCGCAGCTGGAAAGGCAGGAAAATGTCGTACCAGCCCGCTACCATCACCGCCGGCGGCAGGGTTCGGGCCGCCGCGCCGTAATCGATCGCATCCCACCAAACGTCGCCGGGTTCGGCGTGATCCATCCAATCCTGCCACCAGGAAATACCCTCCGGCATGAACAACCGATCCGCCTTGCGCAGCGGAATGATCGCCACCGCGCGAGCCGACAGCGCGTTCATTTTCCGCCGTCCCAGCATGGCCACCAAGGGGTTGCTGGAAACGCCGCGAAGAATGTTCGCCATGGTGGCGGTCCAACCCATGCAGCTCATCAAAGTAAATCCATCGAAGGCGTAAGTGCGATCGCGGAAGTTGGTCAGCGTAACGTGCAGGCCGAGCGCAGCCACTTTCGGCGCGGCATTCGATTGAGCGATGGCCCAAGCGGTATTTCCCAGATAACTGATCCCCCAAAGCGCAAGTTTGCCGGAGAACCAGGGCTGGCGTTCCATCCACGCCACGGTGTCCTCGCCGTCTTTCAGCTCATCGAAGAACGGCCGAAACGTCCCCTGCGATCCAAAGGTTCCGCGGCAGCTTTGCATCACCACCTGCATGCCGCGCTCAGCGAACAGCGTGGCGATGATTTTGAACGCGCTTCGTCCGTAACAACTACGGATCAGCACGGCGGGCGCCGGCGCCCCGTTTCTGGGGTAATAGCGGTCCGCTAACAACTCGGTTCCGTCGCGCATGGGAATCCGGATGGGCTCCATCGCGATATCGCGAGTGACGGTTGCAGGGAGTTTCCAAAGCCGTCCCAGAAAACGGCTGAGCAGGCTCACTTCAATTCCGCGATCATGGCATCCACCTGCTGGACGGCCAAACCGCCGACGGCCCAATGATAATCCCCGGTAAGGACCTTCGAGATTTCATCTTTGCTGGCACCGGAGCGCACCATGCCTTGGATGCGATCGCGCATGGCCTGGAAGCTATCGCGAAATTTGAGAATGCCCGCGCGGTCTGAAATCGGACCGTGCCCCGGAATCGCCACATCGAAATCCAGCTTCAACACCCCGTCCAGCGTCTTGGTCCAATCCAGCGCGCTGCCCCCGTTGGCGTAATCGATAAACGGCTGCGGCGGAAAGGTGAGGAACAGATCGCCGGTATGGATTACTTTGGCGGTGGGGAAATACATCACCGCGTCGCCGCCGGTGTGGCCCCGCCCGTAGTAATGAGCGCGAACTTCTTTGCCGCCCAGGTACACGGACATCTCGTCCGAAAACGTCACGCGCGCCAGGCCGGGTTGTTTCAGCAGCGCCATATTGACGCGCGCGTTGCGATGCGAAATCACCTCGGCATTCATTGCCAGCATCTTCGCATTGCCACCGGAATGGTCATCGTGCTGGTGCGTATTCAGCACATACTTGATGGGTTTGTCGGTCACCGTCCGCAGCTTTTCCAGGATCTCGTCGTGATTGCGGTCGAACATATCGTCCACCAGAATCACGCCCTCGTCGGTCACCTGAACCGCGACGTTGCCAGCGCCCACGCCCTTGGTCACGCCGATTACATACAGGTCGTCTTTCAGTTTTTGAATGCCGATGGGCGGCGGCGTGGGCTGGTTTTGCGTGTAGGTGAGCCAGGCGCCCGCGAAAGCCGCTGTCAGCGCGCAAGCTCGAATCAAAATCGTCCGTCGCATGCGGGGCAATGTATCACATTTCTAGCGGCCCCTTTCTGGATACTCTAAAGACATGCGCTTCCTGCTCCCACTGCTTCTCATCGTCGCCGCGTCGGTTTGGGCTCAGCCGCCCGCTTGGGTGGAAAAGAGCAATCAAAACGCCCAGTTGCTGATCGCGATTATGGCGCGCTATTCACCGGAAGACGCCGGCGCCGAAGGTGTGGCGGGATTGGATGAGCAGGTCAGCAGCGCCCGGCTGGATGAACCGGAGCGTTTCCGCAAAGACCTGGGATCGGCGCGCGACGAAATGGAAAAGCGCCTTGCCGCGGAGAAAGATCCACTGGTGCGCCAAGACCTGGAAATACTCATCGCGCAAGCCAATCGCGACATCCGTTCGTCGGAGGCTTCGGAGCGCAACCTGCTGCCCTATGACGATGTAGCTGGCACGATTTTTTATGGCATCAAAAGCCTGCTGGACGATCAGGTCAAAGCCGGGCGCCAACCTGCTTCAGTGGTCCGGCTGCGCAAGTATACCGGTATCGAAGCGGGCTTTGAGCCGCTGACGCTGCAGGCCGAGAAACGCTATCGCGAGAAGCTGAAGACTGCCGGGCTGCTGGGGCCATCCAAGCTGGAAGTGGACAAGAATCTGGAAAACACCCAGGCCTACATCACCGGCATCGGTCTGCTGCTCGAAAAATACAAGATGGCGGGTTATCAGGACGCCTTTACCAAGCTGAAAGAGCAACTCGCCGGCTATGACGCTTTCGTGCGCGCGGAAGTGTTGCCCAAGGCGCGCAGCGATTTCCGTCTTCCTCCCGAGCTGTACACCATCTCGCTCGAAAACTTCGGTATCGACTATACGCCCGATGAGCTGACGCGTCTGGCCCATCAGACGTTCTCGCAATTGCAAAGCGAGATGCAGCCCATTGCCGCGAAAATCGCCAAGGAACGCCACCTGCCCTCCGCCAACTATCGGGATGTGATCCGCGAACTGAAGAAGGAACAGATTCCGGGCGATCAGGTGCTTCCGCATTATCAGAAGCGCCTGGCGGAAATCGAGGACATTATCCGCCGCGAGCATCTGGTCACGCTGCCGGATCGGCCGGCGATTATCCGGCTGGCATCGGCGGCCGAGACCGCGCAGCAGCCGGCGCCCCACATGCAGCCGCCGCCCCTGATCGGGAATCACGGCGAGCGGGGAGCGTTTGTTCTGCCGCTTGAGACAACCGGCAAGGGCGGCGCCACGCTGAAGTACGACGATTTTAGTTTCGCGGCCGCATCCTGGACGCTCACCGCGCACGAAGCGCGGCCCGGCCATGAGCTGCAGTTCGATGCCATGGTAGAGCGCGGTGTGTCGCTGGCGCGCGCTCTGTTTGCGTTCAACAGCACCAACGTAGAAGGCTGGGGACTCTATTCGGAATGGTTCATGCTTCCTTATATGCCGGACGAGGGCAAGCTGGTTTCACTCGATTACCGGCTGTTGCGCGCCGCGCGCGCGTTTCTCGATCCCGAATTGCAGCAGGGTAAGATCACGCCCGCCCAAGCCATGCAGGTGCTGGAGAAGGACGTGGTCTGTTCGCCGGCTTTCGCCACCGAGGAAGTAGAGCGCTACACTTTTCGAGCGCCCGGCCAGGCGCCATCGTATTTTGACGGATACACCCGTCTACTCGAAATTCGTAAAACCACCGAGCAAGCTCTCGGCCCCAAGTTCAACGTCCAGCGCTTCCACGATTTCATCCTGTCGCAAGGCCTGCTGCCGCCGAACCTGCTGCGCAAGGCGGTGATGGACGACTTCGTTAGCTCCGGCGCAACAAGGTGAAATGCAAGGATATCGGTGAGAACATCTCCGCGCTTGGTTCGCTAAATGTCCATTTGATCCTGCCACCGGTCAGGCCGTCGATGGTAATCATAGCCTTTTGGAGGCATGATAGCGGTCCGAAGGCAGGCTGATTCCAATAGTGCCCTCGCGAACCCCAATCCCCAATCCCAGCCGCAAGGCCCTGCCGCGCGGTCTGCCGGTATAATGTTGAGCGATGGAAAAGCAGATGTTCGAAAAGGGCATGGGCATTCGCCGCGATATGTTCGGCGCGGAGCTGGCCGACAAAGCCTGGGCCGCGGCTGACGATTTCAACCGGCCGTTAGAAGAACTGGTCAATCAATATTGCTTCGGCGAGATCTGGGGCCGTCCCGGTCTGGATCGCAAGACGCGCAGCATCGTGACGTTATCGATGCTAACTGGATTGAACCGGCCCAATCAGATTCGTGCTCACGTGAAGGGCGCCCTCGCCAACGGCGTCAGCAAGGAAGAGCTGAAGGAATTGTTCCTGCAAGCCGCCATCTATTGCGGCGTGCCCGCGGCGGTGGACAGTTTTCGAATCGCGCGTGAAGTCTTTCAGGAGATGGGGATCTAGTGACGGTTGCTTTTATCGGGCTGGGAATGATGGGCGCGCCGATGGCGGCGTCGCTCTCAAGGAACGGTTTTAAGCCCAGGCTGTTCGATGCTAATCCCGGCGCGATCACGAGTTTCCTGGAATCGAACCATGGCGTCGTTTGTTCATCCGCGGCCCATGCCGCTAGCGGCGCCGACATGGTGATCACCATGCTGCCCGATGGCAAGGTGGTGCGGGACGCGGTGCTGAGCGAACCCGGTGGCGCCGCAATGGGATTGAACCCCGGCGGCATCGTGGTCGACATGAGTTCGTCTTCGCCGGTGGATACCGAAGAGCTGGGCAAGGCGCTTGCTACGCGCGGCCTTGGTCTGATCGACGCGCCGGTGTCGGGAGGCGTCAAGCGCGCCATCGAAGGGAAGCTGGCCATCATGGCCGGCGGCGATCCCGCGCTGGTGGAACGCTGCCGTCCCGCGTTTGAAGCCATGGGCGCCAGTCTTACGCTGACCGGTAGGCTGGGCTCCGGCCACGCTTGGAAGGCGCTGGCGATGAATACGCCGCTGCTCTCAAGCGAGAAGGATTTTTGCGCCGCCGCCGAGAAGGCCTTCGGATTCCGCGCCGATCATACGTTGGTCTACAAATACGTAGAGCAGCAGCAAAGCTGATGGTCCCCGCGTGCGGCGGCGCCGTCTACGGCGTTGCCTTGAATTTTCGCGCCGAGTTGGAGGCTTTGGGGGAACAGCTGCATCGCGACCCCTACCAGAAGCCGCCTATCGCGCCGGTGCTTTACCTGCGCCCGCGCAACACCTGGAACAGCAACGGGGCTGCGATTCGATTGCCCGCCGATGCGAAAGAACTGAAGGTGGCTGGAACCATTGGTGTAGTGATTGGTAGTGGCTACGTCGTGGTGAATGATATAAGCATCCCGCATAAATCGTATTACCGGCCTGCGATTCGGCAGCGTTGCCGCGATGGATTTTGCGTTATCGGTTCGCGAGTGACCGGCCGGGTTCCGGAAGAAATTCGAATCTCGATCAACGGTGAATTGCGCTGCCGCGCAAGTATTTCGGACCTGTTTCGTCCGATCGATCGGCTGATTGCGGACATCAGCG
>DATHNM010000490.1:0-4779 GCA_035486095.1 Bryobacteraceae bacterium | reverse complement strand
TCTCTAGTCAGCGTCTATGGCCTAATTTTCGCACCAACCCTCGCAGCATGCGTTCGGTGGCCGTTCCAAAAGGCTGATCGGTGGTCAGGTAAGTCCAGGTGGCGCCGCGTTGGGATGGATCTAAGCCAGATTCCTCGGCCTCGCCCAAGCGACGGTCGATCTCCGCTGCAAGCTGTCCCTCAAGCTGGGTGAAAAGCGAATGTACCGCTGTAAGATACTCATGCAGCGGGTCCCGGCCACCCCAGGAAAGCCATTGGACGCCTTCGCGCAGGTCCGTGATTGCCGCCACATACTCGGCCCACAGATCGTCGATGGTGCGCAACGCAACCAGCCGCTGCAGCTCAGAAGCGGACGGCGTCTGGCCGGTCAAGACAGCCTGGCGGCGCTGCTGGATCTTCTGCCGCTGGCCTTCGATGACGCTCTCATATTTGTGAAGAAAGCGCCGGATTTCCAGATTCTGTCCTTCCGCCAGCCGCTGGATGCTCTCGGCGTCATGTCCAAGTTTCTGGTCCGTGATGCCGTATTTCACCAGCATGTCGTCCTCCAGGGAAATGAAGAATTCCGAGCTGCCGGGGTCGCCCTGTCGTCCAGCCCGCCCGCGCAATTGATTGTCGATGCGGCGGCTTTCGTGGCGATTGGTTCCAATCACGTGCAGGCCGCCCAACTCGGCCACTCCGGGCCCCAGCTGGATATCGGTGCCGCGGCCCGCCATGTTGGTCGAAATGGTCACGGCTCCCAGCAGTCCGGCGAGTGCGATCATCCCCGCTTCCTGTTCTTCGTGCCGGGCGTTTAACACTTGGTGCGGAATGTCGGGTAAACGGCTGCTCAAGCGTTCCGATTCCTCCACGCTGCGGGTTCCCACCAGGACCGGCTGTCCGCTGGCATGGATGCGCCTGATCTCTTCCAGCACCGCCCTTTCCTTGTCGAACTTCTGGGCATACACGCGGTCCGGCAGATCGGCGCGAAGCATGGGGCGATGGGTGGGAATAACCTCCACTTCCAGGCCATAAACCAGGCGCAGCTCCTCGGCTTGCGTCGCGGCGGTACCGGTCATCCCGCAAACCATCGGGTAGAGCGAGATCAGGTTTTGGAGCGTTATGGATCCGAGAATCCGGCCTTGGGTCTTGAGCGCCAAGCCTTCCTTGGCTTCGACGGCGGTGTGCAATCCGGCCGGCCAACGGCGGTTTTCCGCGATGCGGCCCTTGAACTCGTCCACCGATTCGATGACGCCGTCCTTGACCAGATAATCCACATCCCGGCGGAGCAACGCGTGCGAGTGCAAGGAATCCTGAACAGCCGTCAGCAGACTCAGGTTCGGTTCGTCGAACAGATTGCGGCAGCCGAAGGAAGTTTCGACAGCGCGAATACCGGCGTCGGTGAGCGCGATGTTGCGGGCATATTCATCCAGCGTGAAATGGCGGCCGCGCCGGAAAAATCGCGTGACGCGATCCACCTGATACGCCAGCGGTTGTTCGCCGGCTTCGCCGCCCGCGATCACCAGTGGAATGCGGGCTTCATCGATGAGGATGGAGTCCGCTTCGTCGATCACCGCGCTGGCGAAAGGCCGCTGTACCTGCTCGTGTGGATAGAGCGCCAGGCCGTCGCGCAGAACGTCAAACCCTATTTCGTTGGCCGTGGCGTAAGTGATATCGCAGGCATACGCGCGGCGGCGCTCTTCCAGATTCATACCCTGCTGTAAATAACCGACCGAGAGCCCAAGGAATTCGTAGATGCCGCCCATCCATTGTGCGTCGCGGCGCGCCAGATAATCGTTCACGGTCATCACGTGAACACCCGCGCCTTCCCGGGCGAACCAGGCGACTGCAGGCACTGCAGCCAAGGTTTTCCCTTCACCGGTTTGCATTTCTGCGATTTTCCCGGCAGACAGCGCCAGAGCACCCTGAAACTGGACGTCGAACATCTTCAGCCCCAGGACGCGTTCGGCCGCCACGGCGGCGATGGCCATCACGCCACAGAGGTCCAGGGCGCGCCAAGGCAAGTCTTTCAGCTCCGCATCGCTCAGCTTGGCGAATTCCGAGCGACGGTTGTGGATGGATGGAATAAATGACCCGGTCTGAGCCGAATCACGAAATAGATTCCGCAGGAATTGAGGCACCCTGAGTTGAGGCACCCAAGATTTAGGCATGGTGATACGCCTCCTTTCTTCTTCGAAATGGGACTATCGAAGAAAAGGTGGAGGACGCTGGTAGAGCGAGGGGGCGGATTGCCGCGTTTGCGCCGGCGATTCATAGCGGCGGAAAACTGCGACTGGGGCGCCGGGAACGGCCGGACGGGTTAGGATTTGAGCCCGCTGCCTGGCTTGATCCTGAGCGATCCAGACAATAGCGGAATTGCCCGTATTGGAACGCACACCGGTCGCGGGTACGGCGGCGCTGGCTGAAATGGTAAGCAGCGCTGCCAGAATCCAGTTGATTAACCGCTTGTGCACTTGACTTCCAGTATAGGACTCAGTGGATCGCTTTTTTCAGCCAGCGCGCCGTCAACGAACGATGCTTGGGTGAAAACTGCCCGGCTGCCGCGCGCAGATACGGCTGAAATTCCTGCGCCCAATAGGCTGCGTAACCGCGTTCGTGGATGTCGTGCAGCACCTGGCTGTAATGCAGCAGAACACTGGCGCCGAATGTCTCCCCGGTCCGCAAAGCAGCGCGATTCGCCGCGCGCGCCAGTTTCAACAAGGTCACCGGAAAGCGCGCGATGGCCGAGACCGCCATCATCGACGAGAGTTCAAACACAGGCCTGTTTTGCAGCGCAGCCTCGGCCTTCAATTCCTCCCAATGCGTCCCCAGAAATCCAATGGAAGGCAGATTGCGCGGCGGGATTTTTGCCACGGCTTCTCGAAATGCGCTCCATTCGCGGCGCAGGCCGGCTACATCGAGCGGCGGCGCATTGCACAGATCGGCCACCTGGCTGGCAGACTGCTCCAGCCCTTCTAAAAGCTGATCGACGTTTTCGAATTTGGCATCGCCAGCCAGCAGCCCTTCCTGTTTCAGCGCCTCGGCGATTTCCTGAACGATATGCCGTCCGGCGCCCGAGACATCCGCCAAGGCGGCCATGATCCAGACCGGAGAAGCGCGAAAAGCCAATAAACCGGCCAGTTCGATGCCATGCCCGGCGGTGCGGCGCATCAGAAAATCATTCGCCAGCGCGCCTCCGGACGGGTAAACGCCCTTCACCTGGCCCACCTGTTCGATCATGAAACGCAGCGCGATGTCCACCATCATCTGGTAGGTCTTGGTGCGCCGCACCGCGGAAGGAACGGAGACATCTCCAATCTCGCGAATCAATCCTCCCGCCAGCGCGGCGGCCGAGCGCACCACTCGCTCCGGCAAGGAGACGACGTAGCTTGCCACCCTTGCACCGGACTTGGCCGGCTTCCGCACTCGCTTGACAGGCAGCTTCCTCACGTCACCTATATTGTTCACCTCACCTATAATTGTGCCTGATGTCCGACATAGTGATTCGTCCCAGCATGAAGTTCATCAAGGCGGGATACGTTTGCGCTTTGCTGGTGGTAGGCGCCGCGATATTCGTTCACTACAAGTATCTGGTGCATCAATATCCCGATCAAAAATATCCTTACCTGCCCATCGTCAGTCTGTTGGTTTTACTCTGGCCCATCAAGCGCCACCTGCAGCGGCAGACCGTCAAACTCACCCTGGCCGGGGATAAGCTGCGCTTCGAAACCGGGCTGGCTTCCAAATCCATGCGGATCATCCAGCTGCCCAAGGTGCAAGATGTTCGTGTGCTGCAATCCTTTGGACAGCGGATCTTCGGGGTGGGAGATATCTCTATCGAAACTGCCGGGGAAAACAGCCGGTTAGTGGTGGAAAATCTGGATCGGCCCCGGGAATTGGCGGAGCAAATCACCGATGCTTCCGCCCACGCCGCCGGTACCGGGCTTCATTAAATCATTGTAACGATAAACGTTTCAACAACTTCGGCAGTCAGTTATTTGATATGGTATTAAGAAGTGCCACTAAGAAAGCTGGGAAGGCAACCAGCCCTGGGTCTTGCATTGCTTCTGGTTGCCACGCTTCCTGTGATTGGCGGGTGGAAGTTGGCAGGTCCGTTCGGCGGGAGTGCGCGATCTATTGCGATCGACCCGCAAAACGGTCGGACGCTAATTGCCGGTTCGCGTGATTCGCTGCTGTTTCGATCTGACGATGCAGGCGCATCCTGGCGTTTGCTTAGTTTTCCTCGTGGAACTCCGGGTGTCTTCAACTCCGTCCTGATCGATCCCCAGGAATCGTCGCACTACTTCGCCGGTCTGGATGCGGGAGATTCACAGGACTCCGGTGTTTATGAGAGCCAGGACGGCGGGGAGACCTGGCGGGCTTTGGCCGGCATGCGGGGGGCGCGTATCGATTCGCTGGCTATGTCGCCGGTGAATTCAAGCATTCTAGCAGCTGGAACGTCCAAAGGCGTATTTGTTTCCGCCGATCGAGGCGCAAACTGGCGCAGAATCTCGGCGCTCAACGATCCCGAGATGCAGGAGATCACCGCGCTGGCCTTCGACCCGGCCGACAGCAACGTCATTTATGCCGGCACGCCACACCTGCCCTGGAAAACCACCGACGGCGGCGCCACCTGGCATTCCATTGCGAGCGGTTTGATTGACGATTCCGACATTTTCTCAATCCGGGTGGACCCCACCCATCCCCAATTGGTTTTCGCCAGTGCCTGCAGCGGGATCTACCGCAGCGAGAGCGGGGGCCAGGAATGGGTCAAGATTCACGGCATTCCGGGGACCCATCGCCG
>DATHNM010000489.1:0-7366 GCA_035486095.1 Bryobacteraceae bacterium | reverse complement strand
ATTTTCGCACCCACCGCGCCGGACGCGATGGCGAATTGCGCAGTGAAATGCAGGGTGCTGCCCAAGCCCAGCGTGCTCTCGGCCCAGATTCGCCCGCCCATTAATTCCACGAAGCGCTTCGAGATGGCCAACCCCAGGCCGGTGCCGCCATATTTGCGAGTGGTCGAAGTATCGGCCTGGGTGAAGCTGTCGAAAATAGTCGCAAGACGATCGGCCGGAATGCCGATACCGGGATCGGAAACCGAAAAGTGCAGAGTGGCGGGAGCTGCATCCAATGCTACGTGCACCGAAATTTCCCCGCGCTCCGTAAATTTTGTAGCGTTGCTGAGCAGATTCAGGAGTATTTGCCGCAGACGGCCCGGATCGCCAACCAGACCTGGAGGCACAGCCTGCTCAATCCGGCTGCTCATTTCAAGGCCCTTGGCGCGCGCACGCACACCGGCG
Organism: Bryobacteraceae bacterium; assembly: GCA_035486095.1. Lineage (GTDB taxonomy): Bacteria > Acidobacteriota > Terriglobia > Bryobacterales > Bryobacteraceae > Palsa-89. The sequence continues at coordinate 6,922 of DATHNM010000489.1, read as the reverse complement.
ATTTCAAGCGCCTCCGCGAGCACGCCCGCTAGGTTAAATGCGACGCATTCCAGTTCAATCTGCCCCGCTTCCACCTTGGAGAAATCGAGAATGTCGTTGACCACATTCAAAAGATTGTCGCCCGCGTTTTGAAATACGCGCAGGTATTCCCGCTGTTCATCGTTCAGCGGAGTTTCCGACAGCAACTCCACCATTCCCAGCAGCGCATTCATTGGCGTCCGGATTTCATGGCTCATGCGCGCCAGAAATTCGGTTTTGGCCTGGTTAAACTTAGCCGCCTGGTCGCGCAACAGCGCAGCCTCATGTGCATACTGGACGGTGCTTTGCATTTGCCGAAACTTTTGTTCGGCGTACTCGATGAGTAGAAAGTTTTGTTTTCCCCCGATGGCGATCGCGCAGAAGTGTAGATCGTCTTGAGTCCACAGGTCAGAGTAAAGCGCCGTTCCTTCGCCGGCGCGTACCCAGAATTCCTCGGCGTCGGGCAGAAAGGCTTCGAGAAATGGAAAGGCTTCTTGGAGACGGCCAGCGGGCAGCCAATCCGGCGCCGGGCCAACCAGCTGAAACGATGTTTCGCTCAAGCGTTCAAACACCGCGTAGCCAAGAACGCTGAGCAAATTCATTCCATCAGCTTCCCAGCCAGCGCGAGAAACATTTCGTTAACGCCGCTGCCGGCCTTGGCGCTGGTTTCAAACGTAGGCCAGCCCTGTTCGGCGATGGCTGCCGCCCGGACCTCCCATCGGTCGCGCAAGTCGGATTTATTCAATACCAAGACGAACGGCAGGGGACCCAACTGGTCGGCGATGCGCTGCTGCAACTCGACAGCCTTGTCGAACGATGTTGCGCGGCACCCGTCGGCAACCAGGATGTAGCCGGAAGCGCCGCGCAGATGCGAGACCTTGAGCTGCGCCAAATCGTCCTCGCCGGCCAGGTCCCAGAGCATCAGCGTGACCGTCGCCGATCCGACGGTGACGTCCTTGCGATCGATCTTCACGCCGATGGTGGATAAATAGCGCTCATCGAAAATACTGTCAACGAAGCGGCGGACCAGGCTTGTTTTGCCAACACCGAACTGCCCCACCATGCAAATCTTCTTTTTCAACATCCGTTACTGGGCGCCGATTACCCTACCGGTTACCCGAAATGACGCGCTACGGCAAAACATCCGTTCTTCTTCGCGCACCGCCGAACAGGTTTCCTTGTCCAGATCCTCCGGCAGCGCAATGAGACGGGCCGCGGGAACGCCCAACGTGACCAGTGCGGCGCGTACATTTTCGGCGCGTGACCGGGATAAGACGGCGTTGAACTGCTCCGTCCCCACCGGATCATGATTTCCCCGCACCTCAATCTGGACGGTCTGGCCCAAGGCCGTGGCGGCCTGGATCAGCGAGATGATCTGCGAACCCACGTCTTCCAACAGGAAGCGCTGCTCGGGCGGGATGGCAGCGCTTCCGGTGGCGAAGCGGAACGCGCGTTTCTGCAATTGGTCTTGCAATTCCGTCAGACGGCGCTGCGCCACAAAGCGCGGAACCAGCGAATGATAATCCTCCCAGTGAAATTCCACCTTGTCGCGGGGCAGACTGGCGGGCAACAACGACACCGGATCGGCGGCCAAGGGATCGCGCAGCCCCGCGATGTAAAATTTCGAGCCGCGATTTTCAGTGTGTGTGAGCAGGATGCCTGGTTCGCCTTCCAGGCGATGTGCGAAATCTGTCCAGCGGCGCTGCATCGAAGCTGAATAAATCCACCAGCCCAGCAGAGCCAGCAGCAGCAGCGACGGAAGCCCAAACAGCAGCGCCCGCGCGCCCCAGGACCCGGATTTGGGTTTCTCCAGCTTGCCCTGCCCCAGCAGGCACGCCTGAAGTTGTGGGCGGCAGCTATCGAATGGCGACGTATCGCCGGAAAAGGTGTGCAGCGCCTCAGCCTTCTTCCGTTCGATGGAATCCAGCACGTCCTGAAACACGCGGCTCAATTTGCGAGGCGCCACGCCGCGGACGAAACCGGCCAGAATCGCGTCCGGGCCGTAGGCCAGCACTACTTCGATGTCGCCCATGCGAACAGTTTCAAGATTGCTGTCCGCCCCGCTCACCGAATCGCGGACGAAATCCTGAATGGCGGTGAGCATCCCGGAAACCATTTCCGGATCTTTTGTCTCGGCTGCTCCTTCCGGCGCCGGGGCCGCAACATGCTGCAACAGCAAACCTGTATTGCGATGAATCAGAAACACCTGTTCCACGCGGTACAGCAGGCTGCGCAACACGACAATTTCGGCGTACGGCTTGCGGGTACTGAAGGATTCCCAGCGCCAGCGCAGGCTGCGCCACGAAAAACTTTGCTCCAATGTCTGGCTGAGCGATTGCAGCATGCCATCCAGCTCGGAAGTGATGGCTTTACGAATGGCCTTGCCGAAGATGGGAAACAGCGCGTCCGCCAGCATGCGTGGATTGGACTGCACGGAAAGCTGGAGCGCTTCTTCCAGCAGCGGCTGCAGCGCGCGGCGCAGCTTCACATCGGAATGCACGCGCGAGCGGAGCCGGACTGCTTCAGCCAGCACGCCCGCCACATCTTCGGCCCGGCGTGACGGATTGTCCAGGCGTTGCCGCATGGATTCCCAAGCCGCCCGATCCGGGCCAAGAAGAATTGCGCGCAGCTCGGCCAGGGGCTCTTCCGGCGAGGATGGGCGCTGATCGGCGTCGGTAGGCATGCTGTTCGCGGACGCGGATTTAGCTAGGCGCCCGTCACTTTGAACTGATCGGAAAGCCGCAGCGCCACTTCATTGAACAGCCCGGCCAGCGCGGCGCGATCGGTCTTGGAGTGCTGCAGGTCCTGCGAGCGGCGTTCCAGCAGCGCAATGATTTCCTCGCCCTTGTTGCGGATGGCGTCCGTCAGCTCCTTGGATTGCTGCAGAAGATCATTGCGAATTTCGCGCTTGGCCTGCGCTTCGTGATTTTCCATTTCGCCGATCTTCCTGAAAATCGACGCGGAGGCGCTGGAAAGGTCGGCGGCCAGGTGCGAATGGCTCTCCGAACGCTCGTCGCGCTCCACATTGAGACGGCCCTCCAAAGCCGCGAGTTCCTTGTGGACAAAGGCTTCCAACGATTCCAAGTGACGGCGCGTGGTGTCGCGCAGATCCGCCGATTCCTTCTTCAACGCCTCTTCCAGGCGCGCGAAACGCTGCTCGTAATCGCGCATGTTGGAACCGAAAAGAATGTCGCGAATCTTATCGATGTTTCCCGAGCCTGGCTCGCTGGGCGCATCCTGTGCAGGGGTCGCCGGCGGCGTTTGATAACCGCTGAATTGCGGTTGGTAATCCGTGGATTGAGTGGATTGAATAGACGGGTCTGGCGGGAAATTCTGGTTATTGTCGGTTCCGCCATCCGAGAAGACTGCGTTCATTGGGTGTCCCTCCGTCGCAACTTTACAGATATTTTATAAGAATCACTTCGTTGCCCTTCGCGCTGTAGATCAGTTCGTCGGCGAAGCTTTTGGTCATCAGCAAACCGAATCCACCGGGCCGGATGCCCATCTGGCGGCGCAATTCCACGTGCCGGAACGGTTCCTCGGCGGTGTTGGCAATGGCGGCATGCGCCAGCGTGTTCATGGAAAAGCCTTCGCCGGGATCGCGAATGTAATAGACGATGGTGCGCGCGGTGCGAATGTAACTCAGGTCCACCGTCTTGTCGGGATCCAGGTGGCCGCCATGCTCCACGGCGTTCATCAGCAGTTCGCGAAACGCCATCGCAATCTGTTCGCGCTGATCCGGCTCCAGGTCGCTCGGCAGTTCGCGCACAAACTGAGTCAGCCGGTCGGCCGTGGCCAGCCGGCAGCGAAGTTGCAACGAAATCCAATGCGGCTTGTCTGAAAGTATTTTGATGTCGTCGCCGCGCACCGAATCCGACAAGGCATTTTGTAGCGTGGCAAAGAGCGTCTCGCGCGAAAAAGGCTTGCTGATGTAGGCCGCAGCTTCGCGCCGCAGCGATCCCAGCACGTGGTCCGGCGTGTTCTTCACGGTCATCATCACCACCGGGGTGTCCGGATGCCGTGCGCGGATCTTCGCCAGAAGCTCCAGGCCGTCCATCCCCGGCATAAGAATATCCACCAGCAGGATGTCGTACGAATTGTTTTCCAGGCTGGTCAGGGCCTCTGCGCCGCCCGATACGCTGTTGGTCTGCCAATTGGTGCCCGCCAGCATAGCCACGATGAGTTCGTGAATAGACGGGTCGTCATCCACTATCAGGAGCCGGTGCGGCTGCGGGGCTGGCATTGATGGCCTTAGACAAGGATACATGAGCAGCTAGCACGGCGGATCGGTTATTCATGGCCCGCGTGCGATAGCGGACGCGCAATTCGTACTACTAGTTCCGGGCCGGAAGTGACAAGCACCGTAGGCTGCAAGTTAGTCATAATAGAGACATGACCACTGCTACTACTAACATCGCTCGGGACCTCTCCCAAGCCTTGAGCAGCAATAAACATCTGCTCAGGTGGGTGGAGAAAATGGCCGAGCTGACCAAGCCGGACAGCATTCATTGGGTGGACGGCTCCGCGGAAGAAAATGAGGCGCTGTGCGCCCAGATGGTGGGAAGCGGGACTTTTATCAAGCTGAACCAGGAGCTTTGGCCGGGCTGTTATTATGCGCGCTCGGATGCCAGCGATGTGGCACGCGTGGAGGATCGCACTTTCATCTGCTCGCTGTCGAAAGACAACGCCGGGCCGACCAACAACTGGGTGAATCCGTTTGAGATGCGCAAAACGCTGAAAGGGTTGTTCAGCGGAAGCATGCGCGGGCGAACCATGTACGTGCTGGCTTTCAGCATGGGGCCGGTGGGGTCGCCCATGTCGCAGATCGGCGTGCAGCTCACCGATTCGCCATACGTTGTAGTGAACATGCGCATTATGGCGCGCATCGGTCTGAGCGTGTTCAAGGAAATCGACAAGGACGAAAAGCGGGTGGTGCCCTGCCTGCACAGCGTGGGAATGCCGCTGGGGCCCGGGGATCACGACGTGCCTTGGCCGTGCAACAAAGAAAAATACATCGTGCATTTCCCGGAGACCCGCGAGATTATGTCGTTCGGCTCGGGCTATGGCGGAAATGCATTGCTAGGCAAGAAATGCTTCGCGCTCCGGATTGCGTCGAACATTGCACGCGACGAAGGCTGGATGGCGGAGCACATGCTGATTTTGGGCGTGGAAGATCCGAAGGGCGAAAAGACCTATGTGGCCGGCGCGTTTCCCAGCGCCTGCGGCAAGACGAATTTTTCCATGCTGGTGCCGCCCAAGGCATTCGATGGCTGGAAGGTGTGGACTGTCGGCGACGACATCGCCTGGATCAAGCCGGATGAGAATGGGCGGCTGCGCGCGATTAATCCGGAAGCGGGATTTTTCGGCGTGGCGCCGGGCACGTCGATTAAAACTAATCCGAACGCCATGGCGGCGTTGTCACGCAATACGATTTTTACCAATGTTGCGCTGACGCCCGAAGGCGGCGTGTGGTGGGAAGGGATGACGGACGAGCCGCCGGCTGAATGTATCGATTGGCGCGGTAATCCCTGGACTCCGGAAATCGGTAAGGAAACCGGCGCGAAGGCCGCGCATCCGAACTCACGCTTCACGGCGCCCGCCTCGCAGTGTCCCACCATCGACCCGGCCTGGGAAGATCCCAACGGCGTGCCGATCAGCGCGCTGATCTTCGGTGGACGGCGCGCCACCACCATACCGCTGGTGTATCAGGCTTTCAACTGGAGCGCCGGCGTGTATGTGGGCGCCACCATGGGATCGGAAACCACCGCCGCTGCCACCGGCGGCGTGGGTCAGGTACGGCGCGATCCCATGGCGATGCTACCGTTCTGCGGCTATCACATGGGCGATTATTTCCGCCATTGGATCAAAATGCAGCGCTCTCTCAGCGAGACTCCGCGCATCTTCCATGTCAATTGGTTCCGGAAAGATGCCAATGGTAAATTCCTGTGGCCCGGATTCAGCGAGAACATGCGAGTGCTGAAATGGATCGTGGATCGGGCCCGCGGCCGCGCTCTGGGACGCGAAACTCCTATTGGCTGGATGCCCCGTTACGAGGATATGGAATGGACCGGCCTGAATTTCTCGAAACAGCAATTCGACGAACTGCAGGCCTTCGACCGGACGGCGTGGAAATCGGAAGTGATGGCGCACGAAGAACTGTTCATCACACTGCACGACCATTTGCCGCCGGAAATGATTTACGAGCGGGAACTGCTGATCTGCCGTTTGTAAAACATACTGGCTCCGTTAGCTAACGGCCAATCATGGCGTTAGCTAACGGCCGATAATCAATGTTTCATCGGACTGCAATGAATTCTTAACAGACGAATGTTAACGTCAGCCGATGCTCAAATCCCTGACGATTATTCCGTTGTGTGTTGTGGCGGCTTCACTCGCCGCATCTGCCGCCGACGATAGCTTCGGAGCCTTTCACTTCTTTCCCGGCAACCTGGTGGTCAGCCGCAGTGTATACGACAACAATCCCAACAACGTCGCGACCGGCCAGATATTGCCGCCCGGCTGCGCCAGCACGCAAATCCCCTGCCCCACCACCGGCGCGCCCGACAACGGAACCTATCCCGCCGTCTTTAACAATGTCCTGTACGATCCTAGTTTCGGCATCACGTCCAAGATCCTGCTGGATCAGACCACTGTATTCGGCTGGGTGCTGAACACGCTGGAAGTACCGAACAGTTCTTTAAAGAATATCGGTGGCACGAGCGACCAGCTGGTTACCAGCTTCAGCTCAAAGTCGGAACTGGGGCTGCATCTCTCCACCGACGGAAAGTATCTTACGTTCATGGGCTATGTTGCGCCCATAGACACCATCGACGTCTCAAATTCGAATACTCCGGCCGCCGTTGATCCCACCAATCCCGTGGGCCAGAGTTTTCTACGCGCGGTG
>DATHNM010000488.1:0-5746 GCA_035486095.1 Bryobacteraceae bacterium | reverse complement strand
GAGTTTGAAGAGGCGGTGGAATGCGGCAAGAATTCCATCGACTTGCATCCTTATCAACAGGTGGGACGCGTTCATTACGCGAATGCTCTGGAACGGATGGGACGCGTTGACCAGGCGCTGGCCGAATTGCGTATGGCCTCTATGATGTCGCCGGATCTGCCCTGGCTGCGGGCCATGGAAGCAATCTGCCTGGCTAAGCACGGATGGCGCACCGAGGCCCTGGCGGTGCTGGATGAATTGCAGAATCTGCGAGAACGCGAATACGTGGATGCGTATTTCATGGCGTTGCTGCTGGATGCTTTGGGACGGCGTGACCAGGCTTTCGCTGAACTGGAGCGGGCGCGGAGGGAAAATTCAGCGACGTTATTCCTGATGAACGTGGATGTGCGGGGCGAAGAACTGCGAAAGGATCCACGTTTCAAGCCGTTGCTGCGGAGGGTGTTTGGCGGCGGCAACACCTCGCAGAAGGCCGACAGGCAGCGCTCGCTGACGCCCGCAGCGGTCTAAAGCGCGCATTGACCTGTTGTTAGCGCGTCTGATAACATCCCTGCCATGACACTCAACCGCTGGAAATTCAAAGGATTGACGGCTTTCGGTATCGCACTGTGCTCGTTCGCCGCCGGATCGCTGGTGACAACCCGTCTGGCGCACATGAACCAGGTGCGAGCCGATAGCAATCGCGTGTTCGAACTGCGCATCTATCACACCGTGCCCGGCAAGGCGGGCGCGTTGCAAGCTGAGTTTCGCGAGAAGGTATCGAAGTGGTTTGCGAAGCACGATCTGCAGGCGGTAGGTTATTGGGCGCCGTTGGATGCGCCTGCATCGGACAACACTTTCGTATACATCCTCGCCCATCCCAGCCGCGAGGAAGCGAAAAAGCATTGGGCCGCGTTTCAAGCCGACCCGGCGTTTCAGGAGATGATCAAGTCCCAGCAGGGCGACGCGAAACTGGTGGAAAAAGTGGACTCCACCTATATGGACCCCACCGATTTTTCGCCGCTGAAGTAGACAGTTTTGACTTTTGAGCGTCAGGATGTCGAGTTCAACGCCGACGGGAGCCTGATCCGCGGTTGGTTCTATCGTCCGGCGAGCGCGAACGATCCGCTGCCGGTGGTGGTAATGGCGGGTGGGTTCTCGTGTGTAAAGGAGATGCATCTCCCGAACTATGCGGAAGTTTTCGCAAACGCGGGGCTGGCAGTCCTGCTATTTGATTTCCGCAACCTGGGCGCCAGCGACGGCTCACCCCGCCAGGAACTGAATCCGTGGCAACAAGCCGAGGATTACCGGCATGCGATCACTTATGCCTGCACGCTCTCTGGCGTGGATGCGAACCGGGTGGGGATTTGGGGCAGCAGCTACAGCGGCGGACATTGTCTGATGGTGGCGGCAACCGATCGACGGGTGAAATGTGTGTCAGTGCAGGTGCCCACCATCAGCGGACGCCAGAGCAGTCTGCGGCGGGTGCCGATGGACCGCGTGGAGGCACTGACCCAGGTGTTCGCCGAAGATCGGGTGCGGCGGATGAAGGGCGAGGCTCCTGCAATGCGTCCCCTGGTGGGCGAGGTATCTGAGAATCCGCTCTATCCTTCGGGCGAAACGCGCGCCTACTTTCAGAGCGCCGCCAAGAACGCGCCGAACTGGCGAAACGAAGTGACGCTGCGCAGCATGGAATACGCTCGCGGGTATGAGCCTGGTAGCTACGTGCCTTTCATCAGCCCAACTCCTTTGCAGATGATTGTGGGCCTGAAGGACTTCATCACATGCACCGATCTTCAGCTGGAAGCCTACAACCGGGCGCTGGAACCGAAGAAACTGATCTTGATCCCTGGCGGGCATTTCGCGCCCTATCTGGAGGACTTCGAACTAACCAGCGGCGCGGCACGGGATTGGTTTGTGTGTCACTTAGGAAAAATCAGGAAGTAGCGGTTTGGGCTATCATCAAGGCATGTATACAGCAGTCCGTGTCTTTCTGCTGTTGACGGTCTTCGGCCTTCTCTGGGCGCAGGACAAAGTATTTATATGCCCCATGGATCCGGATGTCCGTTCCAATCAGCCCGGTAATTGCAGACGCTGCGGCATGAAGCTGCGCGAGGGCATTCCGGAGCCGGTGGAATTCCATATGGACCTGACGCTGGCGCCGCGGGCTGTGAAGCCCAACCAGCCCGAGCAGCTGAAGTTCAGCGTGCACGACCCGTGGAAGGACCGCCAGGTAAAAGATTTCCAGATCGTCCATGAGAAGCTGTTCCACATGTTCGTGGTGAGCCAGGATCTGCAATTTTTTGTGCACGACCATCCGGTGTTCCAGCCGGACGGCGATTTTCTGTATGACATCAAGTTCCCCAAGCCTGGCATGTATCGCGTCCTCGGGGATTTTTATCCGGATGGCGCGACGCCGCAACTGATCGCCAAGACCGTGTTTGTTCAGGGAACTCCGCCTCCGCCGCCTTCGCTGCCGCGCGACTATTCGGCCAAGCAAATGGAGAACATGCAGGTGGAAATGACCACCGACCCGCCGCAGCCCATCGCGGCGCAGAAGACGTTGATCTATTTTCGGCTATCGCCGGCCGATGGCCTCGAAAAATATATCGGCGCCTGGGCACATATGCTGGCCGCGAGCGACGATTTGATCGACTTGATTCATACCCATCCGTTTATCGCCGATGGCGGTCCGCAGATCCAGTTCAGCATGGATTTTCCGCGCGCACGCACGTATCGCGTATGGGTGCAGTTCCAGCGCAAGGGCGTGGTGAACACCGCTCACTTCGATATTCCGGTTAAGGAGTTGGAGTAGCGGCGTTCGTGGTTGCCGGAGCCACGGGCAAAAGCAACACCGTGGAACCGGGCGGAACACCATGAATTTTCGTGCCGGCTGGAAGCTCGACGGCGTTGCGGTACAGAAACGGGTGGACGAACTTGGCGCTGTAATGTTCGAACCACAATAGCGGCTCGATGCTGCCGTCGGGCAACTCGGCGGTGATTTGAAACGCCGCGTCCTCTGGGACCGACTTGGGTAGCAGCCCTTCGAGCGACAGGTCCTTGCGCAGCTGGAACTCGCCGCTCACCGCAATCACGCCGTGCGAAGGAACCTCGGGGGCGTGTTCATCGAATTTGGGATCGGGCGCCAGATCCTTGGCTTCGCCTTCCGGCACGCCGCCGCCCACCCAACTGATGATGAGTTCGAGTTGTTCGGGCGTGAGACCCTTGTCGTTGCTGAAATCGCCGAATCCCTTGACCGCGCCCCAGGGGGGCATGCGGCGCTCCAGCACTTCCTCTTTAATGGCGACGGCCCAGGGGCGCGCCGCGGCGTAGGTCATGAGCGAGAAAGCCTGGCCGCCGTCGTGATGGCAGGAAGCGCAGCGCTCATAGACGATGCGGGAAATCTCGCGATCCCAAGTGATGGGTGTGGTGATGATGTCATGGGCGGTCGCGGCGGCGGCTGCGGCCAGGATAAGGCCGGTGATCAGGCTCCAACGCTGCCCCATAGCTGTTATGATACAACGCCAGTATGTGTCTGATGCGACGTTACTGCTGGCTTGCGCTGGCCGCGGCGAGCTTCTTGTTGGGCCAGGGCGAGCATCCGGTTACGGGCCGGCAGATTGCGGGCGTGATGGGCGTGCAGGGCGCCGACTGGCTGAACCGCCCGGAGCGCGAGAAGGAAGAGAATCCGGAAGGGGCGCTGGACGCGCTGGGCATCCGGCCCGGAATGGTTGTGGCGGACGTGGGCGCGGGCACCGGGTATATGTCGCTGCGCCTGGCCAAGCGGGTGGGCCCCACCGGCAAGGTGTACGCCAACGATTTGCAGCCGGAGATGCTGCGGCGGCTGCGTGAAAATGCAGTGCAGGCCGGGCTGACGAACATCGAGACGGTGCAGGGCGAGGAGGCCGATCCGAAGCTTCCGTTGGGCCGGATGGATCTGGTGCTGCTGGTGGATGTTTATCATGAATTTTCGAAACCGCGCGAGATGATCGACAAAATTCGGGAGGCGCTGAAGCCGGACGGACGGCTGGTGTTATTGGAATATCGCAAGGAAGATCCCAGCGTGCCGATTCGCCTGGAGCACAAGATGACGGTGGCGGAAGTGAAGGCGGAGCTGGAGCCGCAAGGATTTTTGATGAGCCAGGTGATTGAGACTTTGCCGCGGCAGCATATTTTGATTTTGACGAAAGCCGCATCGGCAAAAGCGGCGGCGGGTCACTGATTATTGATGGATCTGTTCGTCTAGCTGTTTACGGAAGTCCTGTTCGGATTCCTTGACGAACTTCTGCATTTCGGTGGGATCGATGAAGGCGTCCAGTTTTCCGGCCTCCAGCTGTTTGCGTTTTTCGTCCAACCGGAAGAAGCCCGCGTGCGGCGCCAGGAAAACATCACAGGGCAGTTTGTGCAGTTCGGCGAAGCTGCGCATGTAATCGGAGACGATGCCCGGATAGCCGGAATTATTGACAAGTTTGTCCACCACGGAGGTGCTGCAGTAGAAGACCACCTGCAGTGTCTTGCCGCCGTCTGAGACCGGCATGGTCCAGGTAGTGCAGCCTTTGGTGTGGCCTGGCGTGAGGTGCGCAGTCAGCGTGATGCCGCCGAGTTGCACGGTCTGTCGGTCTGCGATGACCCTATCCACAGTCACCGGGGGAAACGATCCGAATTGGCCTTGGCCTGAAACCAAAACCGAACGGTCCCGCTCGCTTGCGATCATTCGCGCGTTGGATAACTTCTTCAATTCGGCCAGACCGCCGCAATGATCGTAATGTGCGTGGCTGTTGAGCAGGAACTTGACGTCTGCGATTGAAAAGCCTAGTGAAGCGATATTCTTTTCGATTAACGGCGCGGTCTCGGGCAGCCCGCCGTCCAGGAGAATGGCGCCATCCGCGGTTTTAATGAAGAACGATGAGACGTTGGCTGCTCCGACGTAGTAAATGTTGCCGATGATGCGGAATGGTTTTACGGGCTGGTTCCATTCGGCTCGCTGCTGGGGGCTGTTCTGCCCGAGCAGTGCAACGGGGAGCAGGATAATTGCGAGCAGGGAGTGCGCCACAAGCTATTGGAGACGTTTTACGGCTTCGAGCGCCAGCTCGTGCAGGCCTTGGCCGTCGTGCGCAACATAGGCGATGATCTGATCGCGCATGCGCGGCTCCCAAAATTTCTTGAAGTGATCGGTGACACCGGCGACCGCTTGATCGCGTGGATAGGCCGCAAAGAACAGGGCGATCTGGTTCGCCCGGTGAACCATGCTATCGGACTTCATGTTCTATCTGCGTGGTCTGCTTGCGCGTTTCCAAATACTGCTCCTGCCATTCGGACATCTTCCTGGCCAGGGTGACCTCCACCGCAGTGACCTTATATTCGGGACAGCCAGTGGCCCAATCCTCGAATTCCGTGGTGACTACGTTGGCGCCTGTGAAGCCGTGGTGGAAGGTGGTGTAAACCACGCCGGGCTGCATGCGTTCGGAAATGCGCGCGTGCAAGGTGGTCTGGCCGGCGCGGCTGGTGAGCGACACGCGATCGCCTTCGCGGATGCCGCGATTCTCCGCATCGAAGGGATGGATCTCGAGCACGTCTTCGGCGTGCCAGCGGTTATTCTCGGTACGCGCGGTTTGGGCGCCAACGTTGTATTGGGTAAGGATACGGCCGGTGGTAAGAATGAGCGGGAATTTGCCGGTGGTGCGCTCATCGGTGGGGACGAACTGCGTGATCATGAAACGGCCCTTGCCGCGAACGAATCCGCCGATATGCATCACCGGTGTGCCTTCAG
>DATHNM010000487.1:0-15079 GCA_035486095.1 Bryobacteraceae bacterium | reverse complement strand
AGGAACGTCCTACGCGTTGGAGACGACACAGTTCCCCCACATAAAGTCTACTTCCGCAAGCGTTTGGTTACACTGGCCCTAAGGTTCTTTCTCAGGCGCCAGGGACGGGGGCCGGGTGTTGGTTACGGGAGGGGCCGGCTTGGGCAGTTCGGCATCGCCATCCAACGCGAAAACGAACAGGACAGGCGGGTTATCCACCTTGGCATCATTGGGGTCCACGCTAGTCGCCGGACGGCCTAAGCCGCCCTGGAAAGCCACGTATTGCTTGCCCTCCACCTGATAAGTGATGGGAGGCGCCATGCCCGTGCGTCCGGTCTTAATTTCATACAGGATTTCGCCCTTATCGGCCGTCACTGCGCGGAAACGGCCATCGTTAATCACCTGAAACACCAGGTTGCCTGCAGTGGCCACGGTTCCCCCTCCGATGCCGCCGCCACCCTCGATACGCCACACCAACTTCTGATTCACCGGATCCCACGCCTGCAGCGCCGTTTTCATGCCTTCGGCACTGGGCGGCCCAATGGCTGGGCTGTCGATCAGCTTGGGATCGCGGCCGCTGCGCGCGTAGCCGTTAGTGCCTGGCTTGAGTTCGACTTGGGCCTCATAAGTAAACGGTTGCAGGAACACCGGGATGTAGACCCAACCCGTTAATGGGCTGTAGGACATTGGCGACCAGTTGTGGGCGCCGCCGCCGGTGGGAAACAGCGCGATCGGCTCGGTATCGTAGTAGGCCGCCGGGTTCACAATGGGACGGCCTTTAGCGTCCAGCCCAAGCGCCCACGTGGTCTTCACATAGGGGGCTCCGGAGATGAACTCGCCCGTGACGCGATCCAGTACCCAAAAGAATCCGTTCTTCGAGGCCTGCGTGATCACCTTGCGCGCCTTACCGTTGATATTGAGATCGAGCAACATTAACTGCTGCACGCTGTCGTAATCCCAGTTGTCGTTGGGCGTGGTCTGGAAATACCACTTGAGCTGCCCCGTCGTGAGATCCACGGCCAGGATGGAGCAGGTATACAGATTGTCGACATTCTGCGCGCCCCGGAATTTCTGTACCCAGGGCTGTGCGTTGCCGGTGCCCACGTAAACCAGGTTCGCTTCCGGATCGTAGGCGATGCTGTCCCAGACCGCACCTCCGCCGCCCTTGGTCCAGAAGTCGCCACCCCAAGTCTTCAGCGCGGTCTTCATCGCGTCGTTTTCCGGCGGCAGCTCGGGATTGCCCGGAACCGTGTAGAACTTCCATGCGAAATGCCCGGTCTTGGCGTCGAACGCCGCAAAGAAGCCCCGCGTGGGTCTGTCGCCTCCCGACGCGCCGACGATCACCTTGTCGCCGGCGATCCGCGGCGCCATGGTCAACGTGTATAAATCCTGCGGATACGCCACGCGCGATTCCCAAACCGGCTTACCCGTGATGGCGTCCAGCGCCTCCAGCCGGCCGTCGATAATGGGCGCGATAATGGTGCCGTTGTAAATTGCGACGCCACGGTTCACAATCCCGCAGCAGATCTTCGGCCGCACGGTGGTCTGGTTCACTTCCGGGTCCCAGCGCCACAACTGCTTGCCGGTTTTAGCGTCCAGAGCGTAAACCACGCTCCAGGTGGTGATGCCGTAAAGCGTGTTGTTCCAGACCAGCGGCGTACCTTCCTGATTGCCGCCTCCCGCGCCCACCACATAGCTCCAGACGGGTCCCAGGCGCTTCGCATTGGTATCGTTGATCAGCTTCAAGGGGCTGTAGCGCGTCTCGCTCTGATTGCGTCCGTAACTCAGCCAGGACCCGGGCAAAGCATCGTTCCCCGCGCTCCCGGCGCTGCGCAGGATCTTGCCATCTATGTTCACCGGTTTGGCTGTCGACTGGGCGCGCAGCCATGCGGCTCCCCCGCAAAGCCCCAGAACCCCCAACGCCAGCGCGGCATATGTCCGTCGAAAAATATGCATGCGATGTCTCCCGCACAACGTATCACAGACCAATCCAGCTTTCACTTGGCAGGCTGGAGTTTCAAAACTATGACGGCCAGGTAGGCTGCTTCCGTGGCCTTCCAGCGGAGGTTGGAAAAGCGCCAGAAACACAGGTACACGAAGATCGCCAAAAGCAGGCTTCCCCAACCGCTTCCCAGGTGCGTAGTGATGGAGCCGCCGAACGCCAGGGCAACGATAACCAGAACCACCGTCACACTGCGGAAGAATTTTGAATCGGCCTCTAACCGATCAATTTCCTGCATGGCCCCGGCCGCGTGCGATTGCAGGGTCATGCGTGCCCATTTATAGGTGGTGACATTGCTCGTCCCCAATTCAGCTTCCTTGAGTGCGCCTGCCCGTACATAGAGTTGGTCGTCCAAGCGGTTCCAGAGTGGCCTGCGGCGCCAAGTGCGGGACCTGAATTTGAGGTAGGTCAGGGCATAGAGGGCGTCCAGGAAAAACGCACCGATCAGGGATGCGAAGTGACCAAGCAGATAGGACGAGAGCGCGAAAGCAACCCAGCCCGCTGCGGTACCCTCGCCGGGCAGGTCCGCCAGCGGTGGGTGATACTGCCGTAGCGCTACCAAAACTAAATAGGACAAAAGTGCTCCCGGCAGGATGATCGCGAAAAAATCAATCACGCCAATGAAAAAGTCAGCCGGCTTGGTCGACATGGGATGGTCTCCCTGGTTATTCCGTCTCGACGATTGGCAGTGATTTGCGCAGGAGCGTTTTTAAGTCTTCGAAGGACAGCAGAGCCAGCGCCTCATCGTATGTGCACCAGCGAATGGTTCTCTTCTCGCCCTTGCCAACCGATCGGGAATACTTTAACAGGTAAAAGGCTACCTCAATCGTGTCCTGGTTGAAACTGAAGCGGGTGGTCCCTAGAAATGTGCGGGGCGTGGCTTCGATGCCGGTTTCCTCACGAACTTCACGGACTGCGGCAGCCTCTGCCGATTCGCCCTGCTCAATGTGGCCCTTGGGAAAGATCCAGTGGGTGGGATTATCCTTGGCTGTCACGATCAGGAACCGGACAGTCCCCGCATCGTCGGATCGAACCACAATCCCGCCTGCTTCCGCGACATGGGACAAGCCCTACCTCCCGGCATGGCGTTCTGGCTGCTACTTGCGCGGTGCGGCCATGTCTTTCATCTTCCGCTCAAACTCTGGGTACATGGTCTCGGCGCCGCCTAACGTGGCAGCCAAAGGAATCCCGTATTTTTTTGCGAATTCGGCCACAAATGGATTTTCGTCGGGAAGGTAGTTGGGTACCGCGCCGCGCGGCTGGTTCGCGATTTCAACCACGGATTCGCATGGATACAACCAGTTTTGTCCCTCTTCACTGGTGCGGTGAAATATCTGGGTTCTGACAAAGGGCTCGGTCAACGTGACCGGATCTGTGACTTCGCTCACGTGCACCAGGAAATCTCCATGTCTCATGAAGTGCTCGATCAATGTCGCCTGATCGCTCTCCGGAAGGCCGTTGCGTCTGAGGTAGCCCGCCTTTATATGCGTGGTGTAAACCGTTAACGTGTTGCCTTCCCATTTGCCGGTGGAAAATCCCATCCAGGTATGAGCGGCGGCCTCAGGCGGATGCGGGCGATCGTCCATCCATATGGTCCGGTTCTGTTCATAGGTGCTGATGTACAGCCGGATGTCCTCCAGCTTTTGCGACTGATGGTCGCGCTCTTCCCAGATCCGCAGGTTGAGAGGTCCACCCATAATGTAGGGAGCCACGTGAACCTGGCATTGGTGCTCCGGCACGGTAACTCGCGACGGACTCCACGCCAGCCCCAGGGCACGCGCGCCTTCGTTGATCGGAATTCCAAGGAAGTCCGCGATGGCCGGGTTGCCCGTACTTTCTTCATGCGGCTCGGGCGCCCAGGCGCCGCTCAGATCGATGCCCGGCTGCCCGTTGAACGAGCCGGAGAATTGCGCCCAGGCTGCGGGCGACAGGCCCGAGCCCGCCAAGATCAAAATCAGAAATGTACGTTGCCTCATGCTCCCGGCCTGGAAGCCATCAGGCTTCTATAAATGGAAGTAACAAAACTGCCGGCGGTGCCAGGACCTTCCCGGGCACTCCAGCGGGCGTCGTAATCCTTGGTGAATCCCGCGGCCTTGACCTGCTCCAGCGTCATGCCTTTCTTGATGGCGTGCTGCACGCGGTCGCGCACAATGGTGACCATGTCGCGATATTCCACCACATCGAATTCGTCGCAGATACGGCCGTGACCCGGAATGATATACGTTCCGCCTTCCTCCTCATGCTTGGGAATCGCGATATCGATGATATTGTTCAAGGCGTCGATCTCGCCTTGAACGCTGCCTCCGCGTTCCACATCAATAAGGGGATAGCTATCCGTATTAAAGATGTCGCCCGTCGCCACGACGTCAGAGCGGCGAAAGATGACCAGGCTGTCGCCATCGGTATGCGCCGCGGGCTGCCAGCGAACTTCCACCGGCTCCTCGTTGAAGTAAACTTCCTTTTGACCGGAGACGTAAGTGTCGGTTGGCCAGGCTCCGGCGGGCGCCGCGGCCTTCTGGCCGGTGGGAGCACTCAGGCGGTTCAAAACATTTTCGTGTGCAATGATCTGCGCTCCCTGGCCGGCATCGGCGATGTCGCCGGTGACGTTGGCGCCGGTGATGGTCACTCCAATTTTGCGCACGGCTTCGCTGCCACCGGTTTGATCGGGATGCGCGCAGGTGTCGATGATGTATTGCAGGGGCTTATCCGACAGTTTACGGACCGCGGCGATAAGCTTAGCGGAGTTTTGCTCGAGCCCCGCGTTTACCACCAGAACGCCGGTGTCGCCAATCTGCACAGCGACGTTCCCGCCTAATCCGTGGATCATATAGACGTTGCCCTGAACGTGTAGCGTGGTGAGCTCGCCTTCAACGCGGTAATCGTCCCAAGGGAACTGGTCCTTTTGTGCCTGCAACGCACCGGCCATCCCCAGGATGCCGAATGCGATAGCGGTGCTTTTCAATTTTCGGTTCGCCACTGCTTCAATGTGTCCCTTCAGCGCTGCCCAGGCTTCGCAACAGCGCCACCGTGCTGTCATGCGGAACGGGCAGGGCGAAGCTATCCTTGCCCAAGGCGATATCCAGGGGCGTAAATCCAGCTTTGGACTTGGCATCCAGCTTCGCGCCATGTTCAACCAGGAATTTTACCAGGAGATCGGAGCCCCGGTTCGCGGCCCCATGCAGCGCGGTTTCACCTTTGCCGTTGGTCTGGCTCAGATCCAGCCCCTGGTCCAGGCACAGTTTCAGCGCCTCCAGAGCCTGGGCGTCGGTACCGCGCGTGTTCTTGTCGCGGTAGCCGATGCCGGCCGCAAAAAGCAGCGCGTTGTTGCCGTCCTTGGTCACCTGCTTGGGATCGGCTCCCGCCTGGAGCAAAACTCGCATAGTGGCGGCGTCACCAGACCGGGCAGCACGCATGAATGGTGTGGTGCCTTCGTCCAGAGCCGCGTCGCCATAGTCCATTCCGCTCCGTCCGGGCAGATTGTGCGTCAATTTAGCGTTCACATTCGCACTCCGGGCGAGAATGGCCTGAATCAATTCCATGCTCGGCAGCGGATCCAACTCTTTGCGCATCGGCAACGCGGACCAGTCTTCATTGCGCATATCAATGGCTGCATAGAGCGCGGCCCGTCCCTTGACATCGGTCACGTTCGGATCTGCACCCCGGTCTAACAGGAACTTGGCGAATGTATACTGCTTGTTCATGATCGATACCACCAGGCCGCTGGTGCCGTCGACATCGGTTTGATTGATATCCACTCCGTTATCGAGCATCGCTTTTGCAGTCTCGATATCGCCTTCGCGCGCCGCGAACAGAAAGGCTGTCAAGCCACCGCGCGAGATGGGCGAGATGGAAGAAGCGGTGCTCAGCTTGGGAATCTTGGTCTCACGGAACGAAGATTGAACCTTCCAATCGGCGCCGTGCTGCAACAGCAGACTGACGATGCCGGCGTGGCGCTCGGCGGCGGCCCACATCAAAGCCGTTTGACCGCGATACGCCTCTTTTGCGTTTACATCGGCGCCGTGCTCCAGCAGGACCTTTACGGCATCCAGGTTGCCGGCGCGTGCGGTGGTCATCAGAACCGTTTCGCCATCGGCGGTGGTGCGCGTGTTCGGGTCGGCACCGGCCTTCAACAGTTGCTCAATGATCGCGGCATTGCCTAGCGCCGCGGCTTCAGAAAGCGGAGTGGCGCCATATTGGTTTACCGCTTTCGCATCCGCGCCCGCTTGCAGCAGCAGGCCGGCCGTTGCGGAATCATTCCAGTGCGCCGCCCAGTGAAGAGCCGTGGTTCCATCGGGCTGCGCGGCATTCACGGCGGCGTGCTGCTTCAGCAATGTCTGTAGAGCGGCGTGGTCGCGGTTCTGTACTGCGTCCGCAACCGGGCTGTTCGCGGCGAACGCCGCAAAACTCGACAGCAAGAGAATGCAAAGTGTCTTCATGGCCGATGCTCCTATCACAGCTCCGTCAATATCCCAGTGCTGTCTCCCACGCGATCCTGCGGCACGCCGGCTTTATCCAGGATGGTCAGCAGCAGATTCGCCATCGGGGTGCCATCTGGATATTTCAGATGGCGGCCGCCCTTCATTCGCCCGGCGGCCCCGCCCGCCACGAACACCGGCAGCGGAGCGTGATTATGCACGTTGCTGTTGCTCATGCCGCTGCCATAAAGGATCAGCGAATGGTCCAGCAGATTGCCGTCGCCATCCGGTGTGGCTTTCAATTTGCCCAGAAAGTATGCCAGCAAGCTTACATGGTACGTATTGATCTTGGTCAGATTCTCCAGGCGTTCCGGATTGTTCTGATGGTGCGAGGCGGGATGGAAACCTTCCGAAATGCCGAGCATCGGGAAGGTGCGATAGCTCACTTCGCGAGCCATCATGAACGTGGAAATACGCGTGATGTTGGCTTGATAAGAGAGCGTCATCAGGTCGAACATCAGCTTGGTATGTTCCTGGTGATTGTCGGGAATGCCAGTGGGCGAAGCCGGCACGGCCAGGGTGGAATTCGCGTTCTGTTTTTCGGCCAGTTGAATGCGCCGTTCAATCTCGCGAATGGTGTCCAGGTATTCGGCCACCCGGTTGCGATCGCCTGGTCCGAGCCCGCCTTCCAGATGGCGCACCTGGCCCACCACGGCGTCCAGAATACTGCGCTGCTCGTCGATGCGCTCGATGCGTTCTTCCGCGTTCGCGCCATCGCCGAACAGGCGGGTGAAGACCACTCGCGGATTGATCTCCATGGGCAGCGGCGTGGTCGGCGTGCGCCACGAGATGGTATTCATGTAGGCGCAACTGAAGCCGACATCGCACGATCCCACCAGCCCGCTGAAATCCTCGGTGGCCAGTTCCAACGAAGGCAGCGGCGTCTGTTGCCCGATCTTCTGCGCGGCGATTTGATCGATGGTCACACCGGCCTGGATGTCGGCGCCGTCGGTGCGCTTGGGATGCACGCCGTTCAAGAAAACCGCGGGCGACCGGGTGTGATCGCCCCCATTGTCTCCCGGACCGCCAGGCGCCGCCATCTTATGCGCCAGATTGGTCACCACAACCATCTGATCCTGGAAGGGCTGGAGTGGAGCCAGCGTTCGCGACAACTGGAAGTTAGGGCCCTCCGCGGCCGGAGTCCAGTTGGCCATCACGGCGCCGTGAGGAATGAAGCATAGTCCCAGGCGAAGTTGCGGGTTGGCCGCGGTCTTCGCCAGAGGCGTTTGAGCGGGGACCATGGAATCCAGCAGTGGCAGAGACAGCGCCGTTCCCAATCCCCGCAACACGGTCCTGCGCGACAGGTGTTTCTTGGTGACGAACTTCATGCTGCAGTCTCCTTAACGGGAACTATCCGGCGGCGAACCAGCCGTCTTGATTTTCATTTCGAAAGGCACACTCTCCACGGTCGCAAGCACCAACGATGAAAAGCGCAGATCGTGCGCACCGGCATCGTGCACGATCTTGCGGACGGCCGGCATGTCGTAATACTCCAGGCCGCGGCCGAGGGAATAAGTCAAAAGCTTTTCGGTCATCACGCCCACAAAGACGTCCGGATTGCCGGCCAGCATCTGACGCAGCGCCACCGGCCCATCCACCTTGGCTCCGTTGTAGAGCGTTCCGGACGGATCTATCGGGGAGCCGTCGTCCGCGCTGCGCCACTCGCCGACGGCATCGAAATTCTCCAGGGCGAATCCGATGGGATCCATCACTTTATGGCAGCCCGCGCAAACCGCATCGGCGCGGTGCTGCTCCATGCGTTCGCGCAGCGACAGCGGCTTGCCATCTCCATTTTCCTTGAGCGCGGGAACATTTGGTGGAGGAGGCGTGGGCGGAATCCCCAGCAGGTTGGTCAGAATCCATTTGCCGCGCTGCACGGGCGAGGTTCTATTGGGATAGGACGTCACGGTAAGAATGCTGCCCTGCCCCAGCAACCCGCGCCGGGCATCGGAAGTGAGCGCGACGCGGCGGAACTGGCTTCCGTAAACGTTGGGAATGCCATAGTGCCGAGCCAGGCGCTCATTGACGAAGGTATAGTCGGCGTTCAACAAGTCCAGCACGCTGCGGTCTTCGCGTACGATGCTTTGGAAGAACAGCTTGGTCTCCTCCCGCATGGCCTGCCGCAGATTGTCATCGAAATCGGGGAAGATCTGGGGATCGGGCGACGAATTTTTCAAGTTGCGCAGGAAAAGCCACTGCTCCGCGAAATTGTCCACCAGAGCGTCCGCTCGGGAATCGGCCAGCATGCGCGTGACCTGCTGTTGCAACACGGCGTGCTGGTGTAATTTCCCGGCACTGGCCAACTGCAACAGTTCATCGTCCGGAGGACTGCTCCACAAGAAGAACGACAGACGCGACGCGAGCGCAACATCGCTGAGCTGATAGGCCGCGTCTACGGATAAACCGCTGGGATCCGGCTCAAAACGGAACAAGAACTCGGGGCTCGACAGAATGAATTGAAGAGCCGATTCGATGCCAGCTTCGAAACTGCCGTTGCCATTGCGGCGTCGCTGATAAAAGCTGAGCGGCGTCTCCAGGTCACTATCTTTCAATGGCCGCCGGTAAGCGCGGCGAAGCAGCGCGGAGATCACTTTCTGTGCGCACGGCAGTTCTTCCTTCTCATTCCGGGGGTTGCAAACGAAGATCTTCACGCGCGCGGGCGTCTGGCCGCTACCGGTCGGATTCAGCGGGCCCTCAACCGTGAGCCTGTCCACCGAAGGATCGCCCATAATGTCCAAGCCATCCACGGTCGTCCGGAGAAAAGGTTTAATCAGATCGTCTTTTTCTGCGTGGCTTCTCAGGATGGTGGAGGCGGCAATCTCATGAGGACCGGCTTTCAACGGAAGGCGAACCGTCAACTGCTGGTCGAGCTCAGCGCCATACACGCCGGGATTGGCAGTCATCCTGAGAAATTCGTCATGCCCGCCAGCTGTTACCAAACGCACCTGGGCTCCATCCACGCTGATCTCGATCTGATGGGCATCCTCCATGCCACGCATCAGATCGAAAGTATTGCGCCACAGCCGGAGTTTGATGACATACTCCGCGTCCAGCGGAAAATAGTGATGCACCAGAATGCCGCCACGGGTTCCGAGCGGCAGCCCCTCAATGTGCTGGTCCTGGGAAAGATCGGGGCGAACGCGATAAGTGGCCGTCTCCGGCGTGATGTTCATGTTTCCGATGGCCTGGCGGCTAATGTTCCAGGAAGCCGATAAGTAGCGCTCCATCAGGGATGGCGACATCCGCAGAACGTCGGCGATATTATCGAACCCGCTGCTCTCGTCATCGGGAGGCAATAAAGCGGTGGCATCCACATCCAACGCCAGCAGGTCATGAATCGCGTTGGCATACTCGGAGCGGTTCAGGCGATGCATGGCAGCGTGGCCGGGATTGGGTTTTGCCGCTGCGGCCCGATCGAGCGAAACTTCCAGAAAAGATGCCAGAGCGTTCACTGCCGCGCCATCCGGGTGGGGCATTCCCTGGGGTGGCATGGAACTGGTACGAAGTTTGCGAATCACCTTTTCCCAGGTCTCGGCGGCGGCTGGAACATTGTTCAGGTCGGCATCCTGCAGCGAAAGACCGCCCGTGCGAAGTTTCGCGCTGTGGCAGGTTAAGCAATATTTGTTGAGGACCGCTTGTTGCGCGGAGGGGGCGTCCTGCTGAGCGAAAGCGATCACTGCGCTCCCTACCAGGGCCGTCATCCAAAACAATAGATTGCGAGATGCTGTCAACATTTCCTCAGCTAACTGATTGTATCTCCGGATTGCATGCAACGCGCGGCAAGTTTTGATTCCCAGTATCAGTAGCCCTGATCGGCGCCCCGGCGTCTAATTGCCGCGATGCGCTTCTTCAACGAAACCGGTAAGTTCCAGATCGCCCATCACATCCTTGCGGGTGAACAGCCGAACATCGGAGTAGCGGCCGGCCGCGACTTTATTCACCCAATCGGGGTCGCCGATAAGGCCGCGGCCGACCGAGACCAGATCGAACTCGTTGTTCTGAAACCGGCGCAATAATTCCTGGAGCCCCGCTTCTCCGGTGGACTGGGCTTCCTTGCCAAAGAAGTTCTCCATGACGTCGGTATCCAGGCCCACGCTGCCCACCGAGATAACGGGGGCGTCGGTGAGCGATTTGGTCCAGCCGGCGATTCCAAGGCCGGAACCCGGCCATTCGGGAATCCAGAAGCGGCGCGCCGAAGCGTGAAACACATCCACACCGCTGGCGCGCAGCTGGGACAGCATTATCTCCAAATCGCGCGGCGTGGGTACGATCTTAGCCTCGTAGTCGATTTCTTTCCACTGCGAGAATCGGAAGGAAATGACGAAATCCTCGCCCACCGCCTTACGCACGGCGGCGACAATTTCCGCTGGAAACCGCACTCGATCGCCAATGTCATCCCCGCCGTACCCATCCGTTCGCCGATTGGTTCCGGCCCACAGGAACAGATCCAGCAGGTAGCCATGACACGAATGGATTTCCACACCATCAGCCCCGATCTGCTGCGCCGCCAGGGCTCCGCGCACAAACGCGTCCCGGATTGCCGCCAGATCCTCAGCCGTTGCCGCCAGGCCATTCGGTTTCCCGGGGCTGATCAGGCCAGAGGGGCTCAGCGAAGGATAGTGGGCATAAGGACCGTCACCGCCTTCTTTGCGAATTGCTCCCTCGTGCCACAGCTGCATGAGCATGTGGCCGCCTGCATCTTTCACCGCTTGGAAACAATCCGCCCAGGCGTCCACCGTCGCGTCTGTGATGCGCGCGTACATTGGTGTCTGCGTCGAGGAAGGGTGATCCACCGCGCAAGACTCCGTGATGATGAGCCCGACGCCGCCCTCGGCACGGCGCCGATAGTATTCCCCCAAACGTGGCAGCGGCCGCCCGTTGTCGCACCACTGGCGCTGCATTCCCGGCATCACGAAGCGGTTTGGCAGACGGAGCCCGCGAATGGCGAAGGGCGCGAATAACGGTGAAAGATCGAGCGGGTCAGGCACAGGGGACATTCTATCCGGTTTTCACCACTCGACCAGTCTGTGTGATCTTTTAGATGGGAGGAGACGGACATGACGAAAACATTTGTCTTTGGCGTTGCAACATTATTGGCATTAGCATTTGGCTCGCCAGCTGTGGCGGCGGATAACGGAACAGAGCGGGAAGCTCACGATCGCGCGCAAATCGAAAAACTAATGTGGCAGTACGTGCGCGCGCTCGACACAGAAAACGCCGATGCTTATGCCGCCGTATTCACCACGGATGGACAGTTCGGCAGCGGCGCCAATGCGGTGAAGGGACGGGACGCGCTGAAGAAGATGATTAACGACTTTCGGCAGCGGGCCGCGGAAAATGAATCCAAGAGCGGAGAAAAACGGCCAGCCATGTATCACGTGATCGCAAACAGCTACCTGGAATTTCTGGACAAGGATCACGCGCATCTAGAGGCCTATTGGATGACGGTTTTCGCCGATGGCGGCCCCAAGGTACCGGCGCGCGTGGCAGCCGCTGGACGGGAAGTGGATGAACTGGTCCGCTTAAACGGGCAGTGGCTGATCAAGACGCGCGACGTCGCGCCCAAGGATTAGAAGACAGGTGGCGGCTAGCGCGCAGCCAGCTTATCGAAATACGATTGGAAGAACGCCAACTGCGCCTCGCCCGGCGATTGAGTGCCCTCCGGCGGATTGCCGAACACCATAACGCTCTGGCTCTTCCCGTCATACACCGGCCATTTATTCAGCCCCTTGCCGTTCGGGTCGCCGCTGCGGGCGAAGTTTACCCAGTGGGACGACATCGCGTCGGCCACCTGCCGGTCGGCATCCGTCCACGGCCGGCTGTCATCCAGATGGCCGAATGCGTAGAGGATTTCAGAGACGTGCGTGGCGCTGCCGTGCGGCCCGGGCGCGAACGGCCCGCGGGCGTTCGGTAATCGCGGCGGCTGCTCGGTGAAGTAGTATACGAACGTTTTCGATTTGCCCGGTTTAGCCTCCAGCCGCGCCCAATTGCGCATTACGAACGCCATCTCGTCGCGCCCCGAATAGAACGCCGATTCACGCGCCTGATCGTCGGAACCCGCCGGGTAGAGTTTCAGGAACGCATCGGCGAGATCGCCGAAACGCTTTCGCGCCTGCTCCTCAAACTCCGCCGCCGATTTCGGATTTCCGCCGAACGACTCGTCGCGGTTCGACCCCGTCAGCACCGGCACGTCGATCTGCTTGCCTGCCGCAAAGACCTTGCCCGGATCCTCTGTAATAAGCCATCCATCCACCACCGGTCCCTGGCCGCGCCCGGCCTTCTGGATCGCTTCCGCCGGCTGGGCACGCAGCTCCGCCAGCGATTTCGCACCCACTCCATCAGCCAGCTTCGCGCCTTCCAATTCCGCTTCCGCCAGTGTCGTCAATGGGGCGATCCGGGCGGTGGACCAGGCGCTGCTCTCGCCGATGGCGCGCACGAACAATCCCTTCGCCGAGGGTATGGTCATCAGGTTCGCCACCATTCCAGCGCCGGCCGACTCGCCGAAGATGGTTACCCGTTTGGGGTCGCCGCCGAAGCGTGCGATATTCTGCTGCACCCACTGGAGCGCCGCAATGGAATCCATCACGCCGAAATTCGCCGCTCCCCGCCGGTCCGATTCCTTGGTCAGCTCCGGGTGCGAGAAGAAGCCCAAGGCGCCCAGCCGGTAGTTGATCGTCACCACCACCGCGCCTTTCTTCGCGAGTGCCTCGCCATCATACATGGGCTGCGAGCCGGAGCCGCTGGTGTAACCGCCGCCATAGATCCACACCATCACCGGGAGCTTCTCGGCCGCCGCTTTCGCGCTCGTCCAGACGTTGAGGTACAGGCAGTCTTCACTCATCTTTTGATTGCCACCCTGCATGCACACCGGGCCGAACTCGTCCGCCTTGCGGGTTCCTTCCCAGTGCGCGACAGGCTTGGGCGCGCGCCAGCGTAGATCGCCCACCGGCGGCGTGGCATAAGGAATACCCTTGAACACACGCACCTCCGGGCTGCCCGTGGTGGTGCCGGAGATCATTCCCGTGTCGATTTTCACCGGATCGTCAATCGCCGCGCCGGCGGAACGGATGACGCATAAGGCAGTCGCGATAAGCGCTATTCGATTCATGGTTTTCCTCTTCGTTCAAGCAGTATATAAGAATCTTCGGCGGCCATGTCTCATACCGCTTTACCTATGCGCGTAATCGGTGAAAACGTAGTCTCTGTTCTTGACCATCGTGTGGCACGCGAACCCGCACTTGGCGTCGTTCCCTTGCGGCGGCTTGCCGGCCAAGGTGCCGGGCTGGAACGTATCGGATGCAGTTTCATAATCGAACACGGCGTAACCCCACCCGCCACTGTCGGCGAACCTCTTGCTGTCCTTCACCATGAAGTCCATGTCATGTTGGGTACCGGGCACCGTGGCTGCGGGGAACGTCTCCATCTTTTTCGGGTTCCAATGGATCTTCGCCAGCTTGGCGCCGTCGGGAAAAGGCTTGCCGTTGCCGGGAGCGCCGCTCTGGTAAGCCTGGATCATTACCGGATTCGCCAGGATGGCGGCAATCAGGCTTCC
Organism: Bryobacteraceae bacterium; assembly: GCA_035486095.1. Taxonomy (GTDB): domain Bacteria; phylum Acidobacteriota; class Terriglobia; order Bryobacterales; family Bryobacteraceae; genus Palsa-89. The sequence goes on along the minus strand of DATHNM010000487.1, from coordinate 1,071 downwards.
GTCCTGGCTAATGGAGACAACTTGCCAGGCCTCATATCCGCGAAATTCGGAAAACGCGAGCCCGTTGGGCACTTTCAGGGAGTACTTGTCTTTTGGGCCTTTGGCCTTATCTTGCCCAGCCATAACCAGCAGAACGGAGAGAAACATTACGACGAAGACGACTACGCCGATACCTTTGCGTTTCATGCCCAGCTCCTTTGCTGCACCTTTGCCTTCTGGCGCCGCCATTTACGCAGAATAGCACTCGGGCTGGATCGCGTTGATCAACCTGTAAAACGCCGGGCGGGGTTTAGAAGCCGATTCCCACCAGCACCATTGCCTGATTGCGGTTCGATTGCACGATGCTGTTGCTCCTGAAGGAGTGCAGGAAGAATCCGTCGTAGCGGATTTCGGGCGAGATGCGCAGGAACAACGTGTGGATTTCGACGCCTGCGCCCAGCGCGATGCCGTAGTTGGAGTCGTGGGCGACGTTGAGATCGGAACCGGTGAGGTGACTGAAGACCAGGCCTCCATCGATGTATGGCTTCAGGGGGCCACTCTGGAGCAACTTGTATTTCGCCAGCACCGGAAATTCCCAGTTTCCGCCGGCCGTCTGAGGCTCGCCTCGGTAGGACGAGCTGAAGCTGCGATAGAGCGCCTCGATTTCGACAGAGAACCCTCCGGGAAGACGCACTTCGCCGTATGGGCCAATGATGTAGTGACCGTTACTAATGGTTGTATCGGGGCCGCCTGCGGGGATTGAAATCGCATCGGTAAACGGCGCGCCCACCTCCACGCCGGCGCTGAAAGGCTGGGCGCAGAGTGAACCGCATAAGAGAAGGAAGAGCGCGGATAGTTTCTTCATTCCTCAATTATCGGACTCGTGGGGAGTTTTGGGGATCGAGCACGCCGCGTTGGATCACCCTGGGCCGGGCGCCATCCCTCATACTGTAAATATGAGTCGTCCTGTAAATATGAGTCGTCGCAAGGTATTTGTCGCATTCTGGCTCTTCGCTTCGCTGATGAGCGCGCAGACGCCTGCCAAATCAGAGGTGAAGGCTCCCGCTTTCATGGGACCTTGCTCCAATCTGG
>DATHNM010000486.1:0-3047 GCA_035486095.1 Bryobacteraceae bacterium | reverse complement strand
GGTCGGACTTCTCTTCGGCTTGGCGGTCATCCTATTCGAGCTGCGGCTGCGGCACGCGAGCTTGCGCCGGCTGATCGGCGCGGCAATCGGATCAATCCTAGGTCTATTGGGGGCGTACCTCACCTCGTTGATCCTCACGCACACCATCATGCCGGAGAGTACCCGGTCTTTTTTCAGCCTGGCGGCGTTTCTGGTGATGGCTTATATCGGGCTGATTTTGGGCGCGAATAAAGGCGACATGCTCAATCTGCAGGCGCTGGGCGGCTTGTTCGGCAGTGAGCGCAGCTTGAAGCACTCCTTCAAGGTGCTGGACACCAGCGTGATTATTGATGGGCGCGTGGCAGACATCGCGGACGCGCAATTTCTGGACGGCACCGTGATCATTCCGCAATTCGTGCTCCACGAACTGCAGCTGGTTGCGGATTCCGCCGATCCGTTGAAACGCCAACGCGGACGCCGCGGGCTCGAAGTGCTGCAACGCATCCAGAAGATGGCGCACCTGGAAGTGCAGATCGCCGACGACGATTTCCTGCAAATCCCGGAAGTGGACCTAAAGCTGATCGAGCTGGCCAAGCGGTATGACGCGAAGATCGTCACCAACGATTTCAATTTGAATAAAGTTGCCGCGCTGCAGGGCATCGAGATCCTGAATGTGAACCAGCTGGCCAACGCGCTGAAGCCCGTAGTGCTGCCCGGCGAGACGATGCGTGTTTTTATCTTGCGCGAAGGAAAAGAATACAACCAGGGCGTGGCCTATCTTGACGATGGAACCATGGTGGTGGTGGACGGCGCGCGCAAAATGATCAATAAGACCATAGACATCACCGTGACTTCCGTTCATCAAACCACCGCGGGGAAAATGATCTTCGGTCGCTACGACGAGCGCGGCGAGCAGCAGATTCCGCGCGCCGCGACGCAGAGCGCGCCACACGCTGAACCCCAAGCAAATCCTCGGACCAACGAAGGCGCAACTCCCGGCGGGGAGCGGCCTGCACGGCCGTTGTACCCCGATACCGGCAGGGGCTAGGTAACATCAGCCTCTAAAACGCCAGCAAACTGCGGCTGGGATCACCATGTAAACAAGAGTGCGTGTGCTGGGCCGCTCTATTGCGATAGACTGTCTTCCCTTTATGAGCCGAGTCGCTGCTATTATTCCCGCCGCAGGTCTGGGCACCCGCATGGGCGCCGAAATGCCCAAGCAGTTCCTGGAACTAGACGGAATGCCGCTGGTGATTTTCACGCTGCGCCGGTTGGCCGCCTGCAACACCATCACTGATTTCTTCGTATCCACGCGGGCTGACGATGTGGTGTCTCTGCAGGACAAAGTTGCGAAGGCGGCGCTGGGGCGGCCCGCCCGTGTGGTGCATGGCGGCGATACACGCCAGCAGTCGGTGGCCAACGCGCTGGCGCAGGTGGACCCCGCCACCGAAGTGGTGCTGGTGCACGATGCGGTGCGCCCGTTTGTGACGCCAGAACAGCTGGATCGTGTGATTGCAGAGGCGCGCAAGCGCGGCGCGGCGATTCTGGGAATTCCCGCGATTGATACCGTGAAAGAAGTAAAGCGCGCGACCCTGCCCGAAGATATGGCGCTGATCACCACAACGATTCCTCGCGAGAGGATCGTGCTGGCGCAGACGCCGCAGGCATTTTCCTATTGGTTGCTGCGCGACGCTTTTCGCAAAGCGCAGACGGATGGCGTGCTCGCTTCGGACGAATCGGCGCTGGTGGAGCGATTCGGGCACGACGTTTTCGTTGTGCTGGGCTCCGAGCGAAATTTCAAGATAACGCGCCCGGCGGACATGGATTTGGCGCGGTTTTATCTGGAGCAGGAGCGGAGTACAAGACGGTCGTGACCTATTGGGGAAAGCTTCGCGTCATCGCGTTTTGGGCGCTCATGGTGGCCCTTGCCCTAGTCTGGGCAAAATTGAGCATTAGCAATGGGGACTCACGGGCCGATCGGATTCTCGATTTTGCCCCCTTGGCGGGTGTGATCGTTTTATTCGCATGGGTGTGGTCCATTGACCGCTTGCGGCGAACCGTCAGTATCAACAAGCATTCAGGTGCACGCTCGGGAATTGGATACGATCTGCATCGGCTGGCCGCGGGGCGAAAGCTGATGATCGGCGGCATCGAAGTGCCGTTCGATAAAGGCTCAGTGGGGCACTCCGACGGCGATGTGCTGGCGCATGCTTTGTGCGATGCGCTGCTGGGAGCGGCGAGCCTCGGCGACATTGGCACGCATTTCCCGGACACCGATCCGAAGTGGAAGGGCGCGGCAAGCCTGCTTTTTCTGGAGCACACACGGAAGTTGCTCGACGAGCGCAAGCTGCGCATCAGCCACCTGGACGCTGTGGTGATCTGCGAACGGCCAAAATTGGGGCCGCACTTCCCTGCCATGCGCGCAGCGCTGGCGAAGTCGCTCGGCATCGCGGAAGCGCAGATCAATCTGAAAGCGAAGACCAATGAAGGCACGGGCGAAATCGGACGCGGCGAAGCGATTGCGGCGCACACCATAGCTACGTTGGAAGGTTGATTTCACCACAGAGACGCAGACTTCGCAGAGAAAACATAAAACGTGAAGTGATGCGATTTGGCCGGGCCCGCATACGGCGCCGGAACTAACGGAATAAAGATGAACTGGCTCACTGGATTTCATGCTGTCGAGGAGGCGCTGGCGGCGGGGCGGCCGCTGGACCGCATCGTCATCGCGCGCGGGCGCCACGGAGAGCGCGTGGAGGCCGTGGTGCAGCTGGCGAAGGCCAAGGGCGTCCCCGTGCGCTTTGAAGATCGCATCCAGATTGACCGCCTGGTTGGGACGCGCGAGCACCAGGGAGTGGCAGCGCTGGGCGCGGCAAAACCGGCGATGGGGCTGGAGGATCTGCTCGCGGCGCGGACGCCCCAGGGATTGCTGGTGCTGCTCGATGGCATCGAGGACCCGCATAACCTGGGAGCGATTGTGCGCACGGCGCTTGCGGCTGGCGCGAACGGCGTGGTGATTCCGGAGCGTCGCGCGGCGGGTCTGACAGATACGGTGGAGCGCGCGTCGG
>DATHNM010000485.1:0-5374 GCA_035486095.1 Bryobacteraceae bacterium | reverse complement strand
AAAAACCGACGAATAAGTACCAACGATAATGCCGCAAGTCAGCGCGAAAGCAAAACCGTTTAGTACTTGGCCACCGAAGAACAGCAGGGCAAGAGCGGTGAGCAACGTCAGTCCCGAAGTCAGCACGGTGCGGCTCAGGGTCTGGTTGACGCTCTTGTTAATCAGGGGCTCTAACTCCTCGCGCCGGAGTATTTTCAGATTTTCGCGAATACGATCGAAGGTCACGATGGTGTCGTTCATCGAATAGCCGACCAGGGTCAGCAGCGCCGCCACCACGGTGAGCGTAATCTCTTTGTTGAACAATGAAAACAGGCCGATGGTGATGATGGTATCGTGGAACACCGCGATCACCGCCGCCGCCCCGTAGATCCATTCAAAGCGGAACCAGATGTACACCAGCATTCCGCCCAGAGCGTACAAAACAGCCAGAATGGCTTTGCGCTGCAGCTCCGCTCCGATCTTGGGTCCCACCACTTCGGTGCCCACCACAGCCACCGAATCGGGGTACGTTTGCTGCTTCAGTACGTTGAGCACCGGGGGGGTAACTCCTGGTACTGAACTCAATTCATCCAGGTTCTTGATCAGCCCGGAGTGCTGCTTGCGATAGTCCAGAATACCGGTCGCCAGAGTCTGCAGCTGCTGGTCCGTCATGGGCACGCTGGCAGCCGCCAGGCCATCCCGCAGATGGTCTGCCAGGGCAGCCACGCCGCCGGCATTGATATTGTATTTCCCATTGGCCGGTTGTCCGAAGGCCGCATCCAGGCTGTCCACTACCTTCTGGCGCGAAGCCTGCAGCGCGGCATCCTGCTGCGCATCGATACCGATGATGTCCTCCGGCCGGCCTGAAACTTCCTGTACTTCCACCGGAAGCTTACCTGAAAGCGCGGCGCGAACTTTGTCCACCGGCGGGCGGTTGGCAAAACTGACCCTGATCAGCGCCCCACCTCGGAAGTCGATACCCAGGCGGGGACCACCCTTGACCGCCAAGCTGATAAGGCCCAGCACCGTGAGGATAAGGGAGAGGATGATGAACGGCCACTTTTTGCCGAGAAAGTCAAAATCTGAGTGCTTGAATAATTCCATGTCACCAGTCGCAGCGCCAGCATCCGATAAAGTTAGACACCAGCTTGGGGGAAACAGTTCCCGCCTGTGAAAATTCTCTTACAGGTAATTGATAGAGACCCGGAGCGGCGGCCCGATAGCGGGCTGTGAACACTGCATCGCCATTCCAGGCGGCGCGCCTGGGCACGCGGGATTTTTCCTCTTTCAACATCTGCTAAATGCTCAAAGCCGCTATTTGCCGCTTGCCGGACAGTTCTGCGTCAAAGATGGTCCGGGACACAAAGACGGCTGTAAAAAGATTCGCGGCCAGCCCGATCACCAGGGTTACCGCAAAGCCTTTTACAGGGCCGGTCCCGAAGATGAACAGAAACGCACAAGATACCACGGTAGTAACGTGCGTGTCGATAATGGTCAGGAAAGCCTTGGAAAAACCCGCGTCCACGGCGGCCACCACGGCTTTGCCGGCCCGCAGCTCTTCCCGGATGCGCTCAAAGATCAGAACATTGCTATCCACCGCCATACCAATGGTAAGAATGATGCCCGCGATACCGGGCAGAGTCAGGGTGGCATCCACGTAAGCCAGCACCGCGATCAGAATCAGCGCATTCAAAATGAGCGCCAGAGTCGCATTGATGCCGGAGCGCCGATAATAAACCAGCATGAAAAGCACCACCGCCGCTACGCCAGCAATGCCGGCCGCAAAACCTTCCCGGATGGAATCGGCGCCTAGCGACGGCCCCACGGTCCGCTCTTCTTCCACGGTCAGTGCCGCGGGAAGCGATCCGGCCCGCAGGTTCAGCGCCAGATCCGCCGCTTCTTCCTGGCTGGCGGCGCCCGTGATTCTGCCGGTGTCGCTGATCTTGCTTTGAATGGTGGGCGCGCTAATCACCACGCCGTCTACCACGATGGCGGCGCGCTGGCCGATATTTGCCTCGGTATAAGTCCCAAACTTCTTGGCGGCCTGCTGGGTGAGCACGAAATTGGTCTCCCAGCGGTTCAGTTCCCCGGCAGCCGCGCTGGCATCCCGAATGTCTGTGCCGCGCACCACCGGGATGCGCGAAACCAGATACCAGCTGGCCTGTCCGCCGCGTACGGAGGTAGGCACCAGCTTGGTGTTCAAAGGCAGAATCCCGCCGTGCTTGGAGAGCGCCTCTTCGCGCGAGTTGTAGGGACCGTCCTTCACTTCGTCCCACTCCAGCTGGGCTTGGGTCTGCAATAACTGCTTCACGTGCGCCGGATCGTCCACGCCGGGCAGCTGGATCATCAGTTCCGCCTCGGCGTCGCTGCGCCCGGTTTGCTGCACCGAAGATTCCGCCAGGCCGAGGGCATTAATCTTGCGCTCGATGGTGGCCATGGTTTGGGTGAGCGTGTCCTGGTTCAGCTTCAGGGCATCGCTCGGCTTCATGGTCAGCTTATAGTCGGTGGAGTTGAGCGCGGTGGGAACCCAAGCCGGAAACTGATCGTTCACAATGCTGCGGAAGCGGCTGCTCTTGTCGCTGGGAATGCCCTTGATGTCGATCTCGATCTTATTGGCGTCTTCAATGCTGTTCGGATCGTTGCGCGTGATATCGCCGGATGGGGTGATACCATCCTTCAACAGTTCCTGCTTCAACGCGTCAATCGCGCTGTCCGCCGCAGCTTTGAAAGCGTCCTGCAGCTGAACCTGCATCACCAATTGCGTGCCGCCGCTCAGATCCAGGCCCAGGTGGATATTCTTTTTCCAGTTGGCCGCCAGCTCATCTTTGGACTTGGGAATGCCGATAATGCCGTAAAGGCAAACCAGTATCACGGCGACGATGATGCCGATCTTAATTTTGATGTTGCTAGTCATTGGTATATAGCCGCTTACTTCTCAGCCTTCTTCTCTTCGGTGATCAAGCTGGCCACCGCGCTGCGCGCCACTTGCAGTTTCAGATTGTCAGGCTTGACGCGCAATGTCAGCGTATCATCCGGGTTGACGCTCACAATGGTACCGATGATTCCACCCGTGGTCAGCACCTGGCTGCCGTTCTCCAGGGTCTTCAGCATTTGTTGCTGCTGCTTCTTCTGGCGCTGCATGGGCATGAAGACCAGCAGATAGAAAATCGCCACCAAAGCCAGGGGAAGAAGCAAGCCCATGATCGGGCTACTTCCGGTGGACGTCTGCAGCATCAAGAACGCAAAGTATGTCATGTTCACGGACGGCTTTTCCGATTCCGAGTATCACACAAGCAAATCATCATTTGGAAATGAATTCAAGGAGTACTGCGGCGGAATAAATCTAACTAGATTCTACCGCCGAATTGCGGACGTTGTCTAAGTAGGCCCGAAATCTCCCAAGCAGTATAGCCTGCCTCATTTGGCGCATCATGTCAAGGTAGTACTTCAAATTGTGGATCGTGGCGAGGGTAGAAAATAGCATTTCGCCGGCCTGAAAAAGGTGCCGCAGGTAGGCCCGCGAGTAGGTACGGCAGGTAATGCAGCCGCAATTTGGATCGAGCGGCGCGCCGTCGTCCTTGTAGCGAGCCTGCTTGATGATCACCCGCCCCGCCGATGTAAACAGGCAGCCATTGCGCGCATTGCGCGACGGTAACACGCAATCCATCATGTCGACCCCGCGCGCCACATACTCGGGAAGTTCCTCTGGCATGCCCACGCCCATCACATAGCGCGGGCGATCGCGGGGAAGTAACGGGGTGGTCACCTCGGTCATCTCGAGACTCAAAGAACGGGGCTCGCCGACGGATAATCCACCAATGGCATAACCCGCGGCGTTCAGCTGCAACAGTTCGCTGGCGCAGTCTCGCCGGAGGTCTGCGAACATGGATCCCTGCACGATGGGGAATAAGGCCGCCGCCGAGCCGGTTTCCTCCAACCTGCGTTCAAAGTACCGGTACGCCGAGACCGCCCAGCGCACGGTGCGTCGCATGGCTCGATCGGCTCCTTCATGGCTGGCGGGATATTCCAGGCATTCATCCAGTGGCATCAAGATGTCGCTTCCCAGTGCCAGCTGGACTTCGACTGTGGATTCAGGCGTGAACAGATGCGAGTCGCCATCCAGGTGAGAGCGGAATAAAACTCCCTCTTCTGAAATCTTGCGCAGGTGGCTGAGGCTGAAGACCTGGAATCCGCCCGAATCCGTCAGGATCGCCCGCGGCCACGACATAAAGCGGTGCAGCCCGCCCAGCTGGCGAATCAGCTCGTGCCCGGGGCGCAGGAACAGGTGATAGGTGTTCGCCAGGATCACATGGGCGTCCAGTTCCATCTCGAGATCGCGCTGCATCACACCCTTCACCGAGGCGTGCGTGCCCACGGGCATGAACACGGGAGTTTCAATAACGCCGTGCGCGGTGTGGATTCGTCCGGCACGGGCGCCGGTGTCGGGGCACTCGGCTTCTAGTTCAAAACGCACCCTTTCACTGTAAGCAAGGAAGCGACGCGTATGCTGCGCGTATCAACTGATGGCGGAGCGGCTGTCTGAAAGCCCGGCTTCCATCGAAGCGGGTTGCGCACCCCGCAGGAACCTGCGCGCCGCCGGGTGCAGCACGCGGTTCCACCACATCAGCGCGGCGGTAACGAAAAGAGCGGGAGGAGCGAGCCCAAGAATCACCCACAGCGTTTTCACCGGCCAGCCGCCGAAATTTCCATAGTGTGCATACGAGAATCCGCGCAGGATTTTCTGGCCGGTGTTCAGCGGCGGGCGAGGCCCGCGCCGGAACCCAGCCACCGCGCCCCCGACAACCGTGGCCAGACGGGGAGGATTCACCGGCGTGAACAAATTGATCGCCGCTCGAAACGGATCTGGAAACACGAAGTAGGCACCGGTCAACGCCCACACCAGAATGAGCGCTACAGTCCAAAACCCGATGACGCTGTGCAGATCCCAATTGAAGCGCTTCCATCCCACATCGCGGCGCAGGGTCATCCCGCGGCGCCAGTTTGCGATTCCCGGCCACCACACGATCATTCCGGTGAGGCACATCATGGAAATCAGGAATCCACCCACGCCGTTCGCCGTCAGGCCCGCCGGTCCAAACAGGAGATTGCCGTGGAGCTCCCCGGCGAAATGGATCCAGCGGTAATAGATCTCGACCGACGGACCGATATCGCGGCCCAGATAAGGATCGAAAAGACGGTCTTTATGGCTCCAGCCCTTGACCAACAAGATATCGGTGGCTTCGCTGGCAAACCGTCCTCGCCGGAGGGATCGAACCGTGTACCCGGGATAGGCGCTCTGAGCAGCCAGTATGAGTTGCTCTGAAGTGAGGCGCTTGCCGGAAACTGCGACTTTGGTTCTAGCCGACAGGGAATCGTACAAATCGTTGCGGAATAC
>DATHNM010000484.1:0-2895 GCA_035486095.1 Bryobacteraceae bacterium | reverse complement strand
ATAGGAAGGTGATAAGACACTTCTAGCTAGAGCTGCCAGAACAGCCCTCTAAGGTCCCTAGGAACGTTTCTGCCTATCTCTACAGATAGTCACCCTATCCATCTGGATAGGGCATTTACCTTAGTCGGGCTTCAGCCGACCGATGTTCTTTTCTGCTTCGCCTTTCAGGCAACCAAAATCCTCCTTTTTGAGCCAACACAGCCGCAATCCGTTATACTTACGCGAGAGCAATGTCCGACATTCCCGCTGAACTCGAGGCGGTGGCTGGCCCACTGAAGGGCAGCATTATCCCGCTGCCAGAGGACGAAACCTCGATAGGGCGGGAACCCGGCAACCAAATTTCGCTGCTGGACGCAGCGGTATCACGCAGACATTGCGTAATCTCACGCAGTGCAGGGCAATTTAAGATCCAAGATCTGGATAGCCGCAACAGCACGTTTGTGAACGGCGTTCCCGTCACCGAGCGCGCACTGGTTTCCGGAGACGAAATCAAAGTAGGCAGTTCGCTCTTCGTCTTCGTGGTGCCGGAAGTAGAAAAAGGCAAGGACGCCTCCACGTCGGTGGAGTTCAACAAAGCCGATACCGGCGGCGGCTCGACAGTAATCTTGCGAAAACAAGACGCGCGCTACCTGCGCGATCTGGTGGACATCCGCACCTCCAGCCGGACGCTTGCCGATCTGAACGCACTGCTTCGGATCAGTAAAGCGGTGAACTCGGTACGGGGCCTGGAGGCGCTGGAAAGACAGGTGCTCGAATCGATCCTGGAGGTTGCCCCGGCGGACCGTGCCGCCATTCTGTTGTGCGAGCACGGCATGGACGAATGGACTTCGGTATTCGGATGGGACCGGCGGGCCGGAGCCAGCCAGCCGGTGCAGGTTAGCCGGACCATCGTCTCGCGCGTGCTTTCCGATGGCGTGGCGATGCTGTGCAACGACCTGCCGGCCCAGCAATCGTTTTCCGATACCGCCAGCATTATCGAGCGGCGCATTTATAGCGTGCTGGCGGTGCCGCTGGAAGTCTTCGACCGGATCCTGGGAGTGATCTATCTGGACGCTTCGAATCCGGATGCGCGTTTCGACGAGAATCATCTGCAATTGCTCACCGCCATTGGCAGCATCGCCGCCGCGGCGCTGGACAATGCGCGCCGCATGGCATCGCTGGAGCAGGAAAATCGCCGCCTGCAGGACGAGATCAGCCTGGAGCACAACATGGTGGGCGACAGCCCGCGCATGCGCGATGTCTATCAGTTCATCTCGCGGGTGGCGCCGCGGGATATCACGGTATTGATCTTCGGCGAAAGCGGAACGGGCAAGGAACTGGTGGCGCGCGCGATACACCGCACCAGCAGCCGCGCCACCAAGCCCTGCGTGGCCATCAACTGTGCCGCTCTGGCTGAAAACCTGCTTGAAAGCGAGCTGTTCGGCCACGAGAAAGGCTCCTTTACCGGCGCTATCGCGCAGAAAAAAGGCAAGCTGGAAATCGCTGAGGGCGGCACGGTTTTCCTGGACGAGATCGGCGAGTTGGCGCCGCTGCTGCAGGCCAAGCTGCTGCGCGTGCTGCAGGAGCGCGAGTTCGAACGGGTGGGCGGGACCCGCACCATCAAGCTGGATGTGCGCCTGATCACGGCCACCAATCGCGATCTGGAGGACGAGGTTAAGAAGGGCCGTTTCCGCGAGGATCTTTTCTACCGGCTCAACGTGGTGTCTCTGCGCATGCCCGCGCTGCGCGAACGGCGCGAGGATATCCCGCTGCTGGCCAATTATTTTGCCGCGAAGTTCTCGAAGAGATCCAACCGGGCGGTGCTGGGCGTGTCGCCGCACGCCCGCCCCTATTTGACCAACTACGATTGGCCGGGCAACGTGCGCGAGCTTGAAAACGCGATAGAGCGCGCGGTGGTGCTGGGCTCGTCGGACATGATTCTTCCGGAGGATCTGCCCGAAGCGGTGCTGGAGAAAGCGGAATCGGCCGGCGCAACGATGACGGCCTTCCACGACGCGCTGCGCGAGGCCAAGAAACAACTGATCCTGAATGCCTTTGAGCAGGCGCAGGGCAGTTATACGGAGGCCGCGCGCATGCTGGGCCTGCATCCCAATTATCTGCACCGGCTGATCCGCAATTTGAGTATGAAGCAACTGCTGCGGCAAGCGGCGGCGGAATAGTAGTTCGGCCTGCCGACGGACGCAAGATCCCCAAGTTGCTGCGGTACGATATCGTAGTGCTTCCCTTGTTTGCCGAACTGTTTGAGCATCAGGCTTGGGCCGATGCGACGATGTTAGCCGCCATTCGCGCGCATCCGGCGGCGTGGGAAGACGAGAAGCTGCGCCAGACGTTGCATCACATGATCACGGTGCAGCGCGCGTTCCTGGCGCTGCTGGTGAAATGGCCGCTGGATATGGCCGCCGAGTTGAAGCCGCCCGATTCATTCGATGCCTTGGTGGCTCGTTTCCGCGATACTCATCCCGCCGAAATCGCCTTCGCCAAGGATCTGGACGATGCTTCGCTGGCACGCGTGATCGAACCGCCTTGGCTGCCCGGCTCGAAGTTGACGGTGGCGCAGGCCATCATGCAAGTGCTGATGCACAGCCAATCGCACCGCGGACAATGTGCTTCCCGGCTGCGCGCCGCGGGGGGCCAACCGCCCACCTTCGACTTCATCCTGTGGCTTAAGGACCGTCCCGCGCCCGCTTGGTCATGAACCAGGGAATCGCATTCGCGAGAAGCCTTCGCGCCCTGGACGCCGACGATTTCCGCGCCTCGAAGTTCACCCTGTTCGCTGCCGTGATTCTGCTGGGCGCCTGGATCTGGTGGATGCTGGCCGCACGCGTCCCACAATACGAAACCACAACCAACGTAAGGATTGAGTCCGGCGAGGCAATCGCGTATTTCGCTCCTGAC
>DATHNM010000483.1:0-12290 GCA_035486095.1 Bryobacteraceae bacterium | reverse complement strand
GACGTTTTTATCCGGCCACCGGCACCAGCAGCGTCTTACCGATCACCGTCGCAAAGCCGTCCAGAGTGTCCAGAAAGCCTGCAGCCAGCGCCGGAGTGGCGCGCAACAGCCAAAGCGATTGGGCGTTTATCCACGCCGACTCCCTGGCCGCGCTCACGCTCCAGGCCGCGACGGTATCTTCCAGGTGCGACACCGGCGGAAGCGCCCCGCCCAGCAGTCGGACGTGCAATGTGCGTTTGGCGGATTCAATCAGGCTATCCAATGTGGAATTGAGCGCGGTGTAATCGTTATAGTGCGTTCCGCCATGGTCCGGAGTGGTGCCGGTGGCCTGACAAGTTGCCACAATGGCTTCCGGAAGATCGTGATTGATGTGTGCATTAATTCCCGCCAGCGCAAACTGGATTCGCGCGATGGCGGCGTGGTCGCGGCTGGTGAACAGCACCCGCCAGCATTCCGGCGTTGCCTGGCCAGACAACCAAGATCGCAAAGCATTGAAGTAAAGCATCGCAAACTGTACGTCCAGTTCGGCCAGCCATTTAGGATCGGCGAATCCTCCCCCGGCCACCCGCTGCTCCACCGCTTCGGTCACCTGCAGGTAGAGCCAATTGAACCATTTCAGGCCGTCGCCGTCGGCGCAGGTGGTGTCGATGGTCCCGAGCGTGGTGAGAACGTCCGCAATCGACCGCGGCACGGTTTGCACCAAGGCCAGCAGCGCCGGGTCATAGGAAAACATGGCTCATTTTAGCCTAATTGTGCCGCATAGCCTTGCTTGACCCATGACGGCGCAAGCTGACATACTGGCTAACCATGCGCTGCTTATTTCCCCTCGTTATCGGAATAGTTTTATCGGGAGCCTCCATTCTCTCCGCCGCGATTTCTGATCCGGTACGCACCGAGACCGGCTTGGTTTCCGGTATCCCCGGTTCCACCGACGAGGTGCGCATCTATAAGGGCATCCCCTTCGCCGCGCCGCCCGTGGGCGATCTGCGCTGGCGCGAGCCCCGGCCGCCGTCGCATTGGGAAGGCGTGCGCAAAGCCGACGAGTTTAGCCCAGTATGCATGCAGCAACAGCGCGGACCGGCTGGCGCTTCGCCGGCGCCCAGCGAGGATTGCCTGTATTTAAACGTCTGGACCGCCGCGAAATCAGCCAGTGAACGCCGCCCGGTAATCGTCTGGACCTATGGCGGTGCATTCACCGGAGGCGCAGGATCGGTTCCCATGTATGACGGCGACGCCCTGGCGCGCAAGGGCGCCGTGGTGGTCACCTACAATTACCGCCTAGGCATCTTCGGATTCCTGGCGCATCCGGAATTGACCAAGGAATCGTCCCATAATTCGTCGGGTAATTACGCCATGATGGACATGGCCACCGTGCTGCGCTGGGTGCAGAAGAACATCGCGAATTTCGGTGGCGACCCCAAGCGCGTCACCATCGATGGCGAGTCCGCCGGTTCCATGCTGGTATCGGCCATGGTTGCGTCACCCCAGGGTAAGGGCCTGTTCCAGCGAGCCATCGGCCAGAGCGGGGCCTGGATGGGAGTGAACATCGGCAAAATGACCACCCGCGCGCAAGCCGAGGAGAACGGACAGAAAATGGTCCAGGCGTTGGGCGCCGCATCCATCGCTGAAATGCGTGCCAAACCAGCGGACGAGTTGCTCAAGAACAGCCGGGGTGGTTTTGGAATCATCGTCGATGGCTGGTATGTTCCCGAGGATCTCTCCATCACCTACCAGAACCATAAGCAAAATGACGTCGACGTGCTGGTGGGTTCCAATCACGATGAAGGAACGTTCTTCGCGCGCCCCGGATCGGGCAATGCCGAACAGTTCTCAGGAACGGCCAAGCGCCGCTTTGCCGATCAATCCGATGCGTATCTGAAACTTTACCCCGCAAGCTCGGACACCGAAGCGGGCACATCGCAGCTGGCCAGTTTCCGTGACGAATTTGGCTGGCAGATGCGCGAGTGGGCACTACTACAGAGCGAGCGTGGAAAAGCCAAGGCTTATCTTTATTACTTCACCCACGTTCCTCCCACCGCTCCCGGCCAGCCATCGCGCGGCGCAACTCACACCGCCGATCTGGCGTATATGTTCAGCAATCAGCCACCCAATGTTATGTGGACCGACGTTGACAAAAAACTCGCCGACACCATGTCCACCTATTGGGTTAACTTCGCCGCCACCGGAAATCCCAACGGCAAAGGTTTGCCGGAGTGGCCCGTCTACAGCGTGAAAAAGGGCGAGCAAAACATCGTGCTCGGCGACAGCGTCATGGTGGGGCAGGGAATCGATCCGGCCATGCTGGCCTTCTACGATTCTTTCTATGTGAAGCTCAACGCCGGGTTGAATGCGGGCGCCAGCTCCGGCAGTCGATAATCGCGGAATCCCGATAATTATGTCGCTGTCGCACTGGCAATAGCGCAGGCGGCGTTCGCGCAGCCCATTGCCGCCGGATCGCTGGTTTCCATCTTTGGAACCAATCTGTCGTCACCACCCAGGCCCATCTTCTCTCGGCGCGCAGGGAATTACGGGCGCCGTTCAGGCCACCTGGGATTACCGTTACGTGTTTGCCGGTCTCACCCTGGGAAATTGACATATAATCTCTCCCATGCGACTCCTTGCGAATTTGCTGCTTACGGCGTCCCTGGCCGCCGCACTTTCCGCCGCCACCGTGGACGGCATCAAGATTCATTCCTCATCGGCTGGAAAAGGCCCGAAAACCGTGATTCTGGTGCATGGCTGGACGTGCGACGAGACCACCTGGAATTCGCAGGTGCCGGTTTTATCCAAGGAATTCCGCGTCATCACCCTCGATCTGCCCGGCCACGGACAAAGCGGAGCGCCCAAGGACGGCAAGCTGACCATGGAGCTATTCGCGCGCGCCGTGGAAGCGGTTCGCAAAGATTCCAAGGCCGATCGCGTGGTGGTAGTGGGCCACAGCATGGGCACGCCCGTGGTGATTGAGTACGCCCGGCTTTATCCGGAACACACCGCCGCGCTGGTGTTCGTGGATGGCCTGGTCAATCTCACTCCGCCGGCTGCCGGCAGCGGCGTTCGCGTTCCCAATCCCGCTCAGGTGGGCGGCCCGGATGGTCTCAAGGGACGCGAAACCATGATCCGGGGCATGTTCTCCGCCTCCACCACGCCCGACATGCAGAAACATATTCTGTCGATGATGTTGGGGGCCCCGGAATCCACCGCCGTGGGCGCCATGCAGGCCACCTTCGATCCCGCCTACTGGAAAGGCGATGTGTTTAACGAACCCGTGCTCGGCCTTTATGCCGACCATTCCCGCTCCGGCGATCGCGCCTACATGAAGACGCATTTTCCCAACATGGACTATGAGGAAATCGCCGGCACGGGCCACTTCCTGATGCTCGAAAAGCCGGAAGAATTCAACCGCATGCTCATCGCGTTCCTGGACAAGCAGAGCTTCTGACGCGCTATTGCACGTAGATCGAAAAACGGCTGCTGATCGCCGCGCCGATCTGCAACTGGCACGGGATTTGGCCGTCATAGCTGCCGGTGCTTAGCGGCAAGCGGAAGTTCACTTGGAGCGCTCCGGTGACCAGTGCAGGCGCGCTGCCTGCATAGAGGATCTCCAGCGAGTCGAGTCCACCCGCTGCTGTGTACCTGGGAGTCAGGACCGCCACGGGAAGCAGCGGGCTGTACAAGTCGGTTGTGATCAGGCCGTCTTGATTGTGCGAAGAGCTCTCCAGGCCGCCTCCCGTCGCCCAGATGGTCACCACTGACCCGCTCGCTGCGGGATTGTTCACAGAATTCAGGCTGCCATCCTGATTGAGCGCTACCGCCGGCCCGCCGGGCGGCATCGGCGGACCGTTTTGGAAGACTTCCGGCTCAGAGGGAACCACCGTGAGCGTCGGACCGGTCAATATTCCGTTAGGCGTCACAATCTGAACCGCCGTCGTATCTTGTTCGATCGCGCTGTATGGAACAATCGCGTTAATCTGATTTGGTCCCGCGTACAGCAGCGGAGCGGCGACATTGTTGAACAACACCTGCACGCCGCCGAGCGAGGTGGTAAGCGCTCCATCCACAATCTGGCCGCCCAGCGCGTTGGCCGGCCCCAGTCCGGCTCCGAACAGCGACACCAATTCATAAGGCGCGATGTTGCTTGAAACCTGAATGCCGGCGGAGTTTTCGATCCCAACCAGAGATGCCGGTTGCCCCGGCAAATCCAGCAACAGCGAACCGCCGGACCCTAACACGGCAGGCGATCCACTGGGTGTGATGACGATCGCTTGTCCCGCCGCGCCGGCGGGTGCCGTGGCCCCGTCGATCACCGAGGAACCGTCGGCGGACAACTCAGCCACAAATGTCGATCCGAGCAGCGGAATGGAAGTAGGGAACGGCAGTACGCTGGGATCCGAGCCTCCGGTCACCCAAATATTCCCCTGAGCGTCCAGCGCCAGCGCGCCCCTGGGCGATGCCCAGATACCTTCCCCAATATAAGTGGAGAACAGATAACTGCTGGCCGACGCATCTACCTTCGATACGAAGCTCGCGCCGTAGTCGGCGGCGGGATTGGCGGCCTGGTAAAAAGCTTGCAGCGCTCCCTTGGTAACCGCCAAGCCTGGGGAAGAGCTGCCGCCAAAAATCACATTTCCTTGAGCGTCAAACGCAATTGAGGTGATCGACATCCCATAATCGGTCTCGGGACCGGTGGACGCCAATGGCAGATACGTCGCCCAATTGAGCTGTTTCCACCCGGCCGCGAATTTGGCCAGGAAACCAGACTGCACGAAAGTGGGCGGCGCGCCGATGCGGTCGCAATTGCACTGCTGGCCCAGCGTGCCGGGCGTTACGGGAAGCCTGTTCGCTGTTGTACTGCCGGCGATGACGATTGCCCCGGTATCGTCAATCGCGATCGCGGTCCCGCTGGTCTCTCCCACTACGCCGATGCAATCGCTGCCGCCGATGCACGTTGCGTCATCGGAGCCAAAGAACGTGGAATACAGGATGCGATTTCCATCCGGCGAAATTTCCGCGGCAAAAGCATACGTTGGCGTGCCGAAGGAATTGGAAGCCGGCCCCCTGGTCTGGAACGCCCCTGGTGTGACCGGAAAATCAGCCGACCCCGTACTGCCGGTCACATAGATGTTTCCGGCGATATCCAGAGCGACAGCAAAGGCTTGGCTGTCTGGCAGAACCATCGAGAAAAGAATTTTCGTCAGTTGCGAATCCAACTTTACGATGAACCCGCCTTGGCTGTTAATTTCAGTTACCGGCGGCGAAACAGCCGGAAAACTCGGCGCATCGGTTGTCCCCACCAGGACTAGATTTCCTTCGGCATCCACCGCCGCGCCCGCAGGCACGTCTGAGCCGCTGCCAAAATCGAAGCTTGCGAGTATGTTCCCGTGAGAGTCGGTCTTGATGGCGCGCAGCCGTTGAAATCCGGAGGTCTCCTGCACCGTCGCGGCGACGAAGAAGTTACCGGACGCATCCGCTGCCAGCAGGTCAGCGGAACCGGAGACTCCAATCGGCAAATATCGAGCAATAAACTGGTTTGGCGCGGCGCTCAAGCCGAGCGTGGCCAAAATGAAAAAAAGAATGGCACGAAGCGGCCTGAACATATTTCGGTCCTCCAGGAAGCAAATGGGCTTAGAATTTCGAGGGCTGTGGCCAATGGCCGGACGCGGATTTATTCAACATATCACCTTTCATTACAGTGGTAGAACGCGCCCTGAGGTGACCGCCCTGCGCCATCCCACACAGAAATCGCTTCGCGGTTGCCGCGGCCGCTGTCCTAAAACCTTGAACCGGCTCGATCTTTCTGAATGGCTCCTCAAATGCTCTTACTTCGTCCGAGTGATCGAGGAAATACCGTAATCGGAGGAGGGAATTAAAGTGACCAAGAATGTAAAAGGATTGCTGGAAGCCCTTAGGCACGCTATTAACGAAGCCATTCTGGAATCGAACGATGTGGCCGCAGCTATGGCGGCGCTCAACGGCGGCGGAATGTCCCCCGTGTTTTCGGTCGACGTTTCGCTGCGGGAAGCGCCCCGGGTTCAGCCAATCGAACCGCTGGGTCGAGCGGAAACCCTGGTGCTGAGCGACTCCGATGTGGCGTTTCTGGCTGTGATCGGGATTACAGATCCAAGTTGGACTTCTAGTGTCTGCCAATCCGATGCGGCATAGTAGGGAATAGGGCCATCTCCTTACGGCTGAGGCGTTTCGCCGTTTCTGAGTACCCGCGTTCGAGCGGCGGCTAAAGTAGTTCCTCCATTCCGGCGATACCTAAATCAGCGAATGGAACGCCGATTTCACGAGCGCTTCTCCACCGATCTGCCGGTTCTGCTTACCCAGCTAGACGACGATATAGTGTCGCGTGGGAAGTTGGAGGACATCTCCGATTCGGGAATTTGTTCGCTCTTCAGGGAGCCGCTAGTGCCAGGGGCCATGGTAAAGCTTGAGATCCTGGGCCTCACGCTGTACGGGCACATCGTTTACTCCAATCCAGAGGATGACCAGTTTCGCACTGGAATTTACGTCGAACCCGCGCTGCTGGATTCCTCCAACATCACCGAGCTGGTTAAAGAATTCATAGCCAGTACCGCCGGTCGAAGCTAGTCGGACGGACGCTCCCGGCTCTACGCGATAATCTCAAACATGGAACCTGAGGCTGCCTACCCAGCCGCGCGCATAGTCTCGCCCAAAATCCACGCCTACTTTGTCCGGCAGCGAGCAGAAAATGCAGGCGGCGGCCGGCGTTTGGCAACCCTGCCTGATACGGTGACTATTCAGGCTATCGTGGACGCCGCTTTCTGGGCCAGCCTGCGCCGGGAAGAGGGCTTCATCCCCAAGATCTCGCTCGCCTTTCTGGCCCCTGAAGAAGCCAAAAGCTCCATGCGGTTTGAGCGCCCGTTACCGTTGGACCCCGGCGTCCTCACCAAAGTCGCGCCAGCCGTGGAACGGCCCGGAATTCACCTGGGCGTCTCGCCCGGTCCGGACGGACTGGCTGTCTGGGGCGCCACACGCGCCATCCCCAGCCTATGTTTCGTGGTGGAAGTGGCCGCCCCCGGATTGATCGTCATCAAGCATCACAGCAGCGATACGGCGGGCAAGTTCGTTAATATCGCGGTGCTGGAAGGCGACCAGGTGAAGATGATTGACGAGCGCGCCTCGGCCCGTCCTGACTGTCCGGCAATGCTGAGCGCGCTGCTGGGCTCGGAATCGGCCGGCGCGTGGGTTCCTTCAGGGAACCAGTCGGTGAACGTGCTGGTACAACTTGCGATCTCGATGCGGGCGCACGGCCGTGGCGGGTCGTTGCTGGTGGTCCCCACCCTGGGCGACTCCTGGCGCGAATCCATCATCTCGCCCATCCCCTATGCAGTGTCCCCGGCGTTCTCCGGTCTTGCCGACCTGGCGCGCGCGAGTACGGAAGAACCCGGCCGGCTCAATAAGACCGTGGACGCCGTCGCCGGTCTAACCGCTGTGGATGGCGCCGTCGTTCTTACCGATCAATACGAAGTGCTGGGGTTCGGTGCGAAGATCACCCGCCGCAAGGGCCATCCACAAGTGGAGCAGGTCCTGGTGACGGAGCCGATAGAAGGCGGCGAAGCGATTCTGGCCCATCCCGATAAACTGGGAGGCACGCGGCATCTTTCGGCCGCGCAATTCGTCCAGGATCAGAAGGATTGCGCCGCGCTGGTGGCATCGCAGGACGGGCGTTTCACTGTCTTCGAGTGGTCAACCTGCGAAACCATGGTGCACGCGCATCGTATCGAGGCTCTGCTGCTGTAGTCCTGATGGCAAGCCAACCCCAAATCCCCAACCCCGTCCTCCCAACCTCGTCTTACCTTGGATAAGCTATAAGCACGCGCGAAGCGGTGGTCTTGAGCGCGTTTGAGGAGGGACATCGTGAAGACAGCAGCGCTGCGAATTTTCGCGATCGGTGTGGGAGTGGTGCTGCTCACCTCCGCCTACACCCGCATCCATTCCGCGGCCGTGATGACGGACGCCGCCAAAGCCTTCGTTAGTTCACTTACGCCCGCGCAGCGCGCGCAGGCCACATACCAGTTTCAGGACGACGAGCGGTTCGATTGGCACTACATTCCGAAGCCACGCAAAGGCCTGGCACTGCGCGACATGACGCCCGAACAAAAACAGCTGGCGCACGCGCTGCTCGCAGCCGGCCTCAGCCAGCAAGGCTATATCAAAGCAGTCAGCATCATGAGCCTGGATGAAGTACTCAAGGTTCTGGAAGGCGGCAAAGGTCAGCAGCGCGATCCGGAGGGCTATTTCTTCACGGTCTTCGGCGAGCCTTCGCCCACCGGCACCTGGGGTTATCGCGTTGAGGGGCACCACGTCAGCCAGAACTTCACCATCGTCAACGGCAAGGTGCAGGGGGCGCCCAGCTTCTTTGGAACCAACCCGGCGGAGATCCGCGAAGGTCCGCGCAAGGGCCTGCGCATTCTGGTGCGCGAGGAGGATTTGGGCCGGCAGCTGGTGAAGTCATTCACCGCCGATCAAAAGAAAACTGCCGTTATCAGCCAAGATGCGCCCAAGGAGATTCTCACGGAAGCCTCGCGCAAAGCCGCGCTCAACGGGCAGCCTAGCGGCTTAATAGCGTCCCAGATGACCGCTGCGCAGCGCGCGATTTTTCAAAGCCTGCTGGACGAATATTGCCAGAACATGACAGACCAGATCGATCAGACGCGCGAAGATCAGATCAAAAAAGCCGGCAACAATATTTACTTCGCATGGGCCGGCGGCGAAGAACCCGGCCAAGGGCATTACTATCGCATTCAATCGCCCAGCTTCCTGGTGGAGTTCGACGACACGCAGGACAATGCCAACCACATTCACTCCGTGTGGCGCGATTTTGACGGCGATTTCGGCCTCGATCTGCTGAAAGAACATTACCAGAGCAGTCACAGATAGCTTCGATCGAACTGGGCTAGCTTGACCATTACCCGCCGAGCTTTCGTTGCGTCTATAGCCGGCGCGGGTGCTTGTCTGGGGGCCGAAAAGGGGCAGGCCTACCCCTCGGAGGCGAAGCGCTACGCCGACGAAGCCACTGAAAACTACGTCGTCCGCTTAACTGATCCCGCGCATCAGAGCTGGCTGCCCGTCTCTTATGGCCGGCCCATTTCGCGCAAAAGCGATTTCCTGATTTATTCGAGTGACCGTTCGGGCGCCGTCCAGGCTTATCGGCTGGATCTGAAAAATGGCCAGTCGCGAGCTTTAACCGCGGCCCCCGATCTCGTAACCGCTTCGTTGACCCTGGCCGCCGATGAACGCGAGTTCGCCTACCTGGCTGGGCGATCGCTCTACATGGGCCGCTTGAATGGCGAGCACGTACGCGAAGTCTATCGCCTGGAAGACGGCTTCAATTTCGGAACAGGATTCAGCCTCGCCGAAGATGGCCTGGTCGCGGCGCTGGTGGAGGAGAAATCGGGGATGAGCCGCCTGCGCCTGATCACTATGCGCAGCGGCATGGCTGAAACGCTGGTGGAATCGCCCGATCCGATTTCCGATCCACAGCCGCGCCCCAAGCGTGCCGGGCTGTTGTACAAAAAAGGCGATGACCTATGGGTGGTGAATTACGACGCGGCGCAGAATCGCAAGCTGCGTACCGCCCCCGGCGGCTTCGCGATGGCGCTCTGGTCCGCCGATGGAAGAGCCATCGACTATCTCAACATTCCGGCCGACCGCAAACAACTGAACAACATTCGCGAATTTACGCCAGATACAAATGACGACCAGTTTGTTTCCTCAACCACCCAATTCGCCGCTTTCAATCGCAACGGCGATACCAGCGTTTTCGTGGGCGCCAGCGGCAGTAAAGCTTCGCCTTACATGCTGCTGCTGGTTCGATCGGTAAAGCGCGAACTGCCCTTGTGCCAGCACCGCGCCAGCGATCCGCGGCTGGTGACGTCCTTCTTTTCCCCCAACAGCCAGCGCGTTATTTTTCAGAGCGATCGCGATGGGAAAATGGCGCTCTATTCCATCGCGGTGGATCGGCTGGTGGAAGCCACCGAAACCGACGAGCCCTGATCGAAAAGGCTCCCCAGGGCTGCGCGCGTTCTTCGGATGTCGTGGTTGGCTTCCATCTTCCGCCGTCCAGCGGCGCCCATCTTCTGGCGCAGTTCGGGCTGCTCGAGCAAGGTGTGAAGGGCACGGGCAAATTCGGCGGCATCTGGTTTCCCGATCAGGACTCCGCAGCTTGCATCCAGAACTTCGGGGATCGCCCCCACCTGGGACGCTACCACCGGCCGCCCGCTGGCCAGCGCTTCCAGAATCACCAGCGGGACGCCCTCGCTGCGCGACGGAAGAATCACTATGTCGCAGGCGGCGAGCAGCGGCGGCAGATCTTCCACCTGGCCTCGAAAATCGAAGACGGCGTCGAGCCCTAGTTTATGCACCCGGCGCTCGAAAGGCTCTTTTTCCGGGCCATCGCCGGCAATGACAAATCGAAAATCGCGTTGCGGCCGCAGGCCGGAAAGTTCGCGCGCGATGTCCGCCAGAAGTAATGGCCGCTTGCGTGGATCCAGGCGCGCCGCGAAGAGAATGGTCTTGGTAGAAGCGGCGTCCGGCAGGGTGGCGCGGAACCGTTCGAGATCCACGCCGTTCGGCACCAGCAGGATCTTCGATGCGGGCGTACCCATGGCCAGCAGACGATCGCGAACAGATTCAGCCAGGGCCACTCGGCAATCGATGTAGGGTGCGGCTTCGGCGGTGGATGCAATCTGGTCCCACCCCTCATCCACGTAATGGTTCAGGTCGATGATCCGGATGGAAGGCAGCGCCTGCTTGATGTGTCCCAGCGCGGCATATCCGTACAAGCTGTTCTGCAGCAGCAGATAATCGCAGCGCCAGTTGGCAACCATCGAATAAACCGCGGCGCTCATCCGCTCCGGCGCCACCACGGGCGCAAGATCGTAAACGTGGTCAACCGTGGCGCGCCACTTGCCCAGCCACCGATCGTCGCGGGATTGTGTGGCCAGCAGCAACACTTCGAATTGGCTGGAACATAACGTGGAGGCAATGTCATGCAGCACCGTCTCGGCGCCCCCGGGTCCCAATTGCGTGGTTACCAACGCCACTCGTTTCCGGCCTGGCGCAGGCTTCGGATAGTAAATCAAGGGCGCTAGGAGAAGATCGCCGAACATCACCGAGTTGGGTTGAAATTGCAAATAGAAAGCCAGATCGAAGACCTTCCGTCCAGCTGTTCTATTGATTCGTTCCTTGGCGCGCAGTGGAATCAGGCGCGCGAAAGATCGCAGCGGATGATGCGTCCAGGATCGCAAGGAGAGCAACCCGGCGTTCAGCAAATGCCGATGCAGGCTATTCCGCGCCGCGGTTTGCGATGGTTGCTGCGGCGCTACTCCACTCCATTGAGCCAGCGCGGCCATTTCCGCGGCTTGCGGTTCCAGAGGGCCATCCATTGCCGTGAGAACAGCCTGCGCTAAAGGCGCTTCGCCCGGACGAATCACCTGGATATCTTCGATGGTCTGATTCCCCGGCGGCTCAAGCGCAATAATAGACGCCGCGGGTGACCAGCGCGCTTTCACGCGTGCGCGATTTTCGTAGGCATAAAGCTCAGGGTGCAGGCCCTGAATGTAAGCGACGAACTGCCGGTGCCGGGCCAGCGCAAAATCGTATAAAGATTCGCCATGCTTGCGATAACGGAAAAGCGCTTTCGGTATGTATCGCCCAAAGCGGTTGCCGCCGCCCAGCCGAAGCCAGAATTCCCAGTCTTCATAACCCAAACATTTCAGCGATTCATCGTACCCGCCCGATTGTTCCCAATCTTGTTTGCGAATCAGAGCCGCATAGGTGAGAAAGTTGCGATCCAGCAATCGATACAAGTTATACTCACCCGGCCGTTCCAGGAAACTCTGCGTTCCGAATACCTGAAAATCGGTGTACGCGAAGGCGGCATCGGAATCCCGCAGCGCGGCCAGGCACTCGGTCACGTAGGTGGGGTCGATAAGATCGTCGGCGTCCAGCGGCACCACGTATTCACCGCGCGCGGCACGAAATCCAGCGTTGCGAGCCGCTCCCAGACCGGCATTCGGCTGTTCGATATAAACGCCGGTTAAGCGCGCTGCCTGTTCCAGAATAGCCATGCTCTCGGGCTGGTTGGAGCCGTCGTTCACCAGGATGATCTCGACGCGCGGGTGAGTTTGCGCGCTCGCCGACGCGATGGCTTCGAGCAGATAGGATGCCGGATTATACGCGGGGATGACGATGGAAACCAGATCGTCCGGCATGGAGTTACGCTTTGATGTTATCAACCAAAACGTTATCGATCAGCCGAACCG
>DATHNM010000482.1:0-4663 GCA_035486095.1 Bryobacteraceae bacterium | reverse complement strand
GCGCAGCAAGGCGAGCGGCTGTTCGAGCAGTTGGGTTGTTCTTCCTGCCACCTGTTGGACCGGCAGGGCCGCGGCCCCATCATGCGCGGCGTATACGGCTCACGGGTGCAACTGACCAACTCACAAACCGTCATGGCCGACGACGCTTACATTCGCGAATCGATTTTGAATCCCAATGCGAAAATCGTAGCGGGCTATCATCCCAACGTGATGCCCAGTTTCCAGGGCCAGATTAGCGAAGAAGGAATTCTCCAGTTGGTCGTATATATCAAATCGCTGGCGATTACAAACACCCCGGGCGCACCAACCGCGGCTTTGAATCCCGCACCGGCGGCGAAACCGGTGAGCACGGTCCGGCTGGCCAGCCGCGCGACGCAGCAAGATGGTGGTAAACCATGAGCACAGCTCTACAAGAACCTCAAACTACCGAAACGCCGAATTATCTGAACGCGGAGTACGGATGGAAGTCGTGGTTGCTGACCACGGATCACAAACGCATCGCCGTGCTCTACCTGATTTCCATTACCGTGATGTTCGCCCTGGGTGGCGTCTTCGCCATGCTCATTCGCCTGGAGCTTCTCACTCCGCAAGGCGACCTGGTGAACTCCGACACCTATAACAAGATCTTCACCATGCACGGCGTGACGATGATCTTCTTTTTCCTGATACCGTCCATCCCGGCGACTTTCGGAAATTTCCTGGTGCCGATGATGATTGGCGCCAAGGATCTGGCATTCCCGCGTATCAATCTGTTGAGCTGGTACATCTATATCGCCGGCGCGCTCTTTGCGTTGGCCGCTATTGTGATGGGCGGCGTGGATACCGGCTGGACCTTCTACACCCCGTTTAGCACCACCTACTCGAACACCTTCGTCATCACTGCCGCGGTCGGCGTGTTTATTGCGGGCTTTTCGTCCATTCTCACCGGTCTGAATTTTATCGTCACGGTTCACAAAATGCGCGCTCCCGGCATGACTTGGGGACGCCTGCCGTTGTTCGTTTGGGCCAACTACGCCACGGCCTTGATTCAGGTTCTGGGCACTCCAGTGGTGGCCATCACGCTCGCGCTGGTCGGTTTAGAGCGGGCTTTCCACATTGGTATTTTCGATCCCGCCATCGGCGGCGACCCCATCTTGTTCCAGCACATGTTCTGGTTCTACTCCCACCCGGCCGTCTACATCATGATTCTGCCTGGGATGGGCGTTATCAGCGAACTGGTTACCTGCTTCTCGCGCAAAGGAGTTTTCGGATATTCCTTCATCGCCGGGTCCAGCCTGGGTATCGCCATCGTGGGCTTCCTGGTCTGGGGCCATCACATGTTCGTGACCGGCATGTCCATGTACGCCGGGCTCTATTTTTCGCTGCTGAGCATGCTGGTGGCTGTCCCCTCCGCCATCAAGGTCTTTAACTGGACCGCGACCATGTTCCGCGGCTCCATCAGTTATGAAACGCCCATGCTGTACGCCTTCGGCTTCATCGGGCTGTTCACCATCGGCGGTCTTACCGGTTTGTTCCTGGCAACCTTGGGCATGGACGTTCATCTTACCGACACGTATTTTGTGGTGGCTCACTTCCACTACGTCATGGTGGGCGGTATGGTGCTGGCCTACCTGGGCGCGCTGCATTTCTGGTGGCCTAAGATCACTGGAAAACTGTATCCGGATGGCTGGGGCAAATTCTCCGCCCTGCTGGTGTTCGTGGGATTCAACCTGACCTTTTTCCCGCAGTTCATTCTCGGCTATCTCGGACAGCCGCGCCGCTATCACGCTTATGCGCCGGAATTCCAGGTGCTGAATGTCATGTCGACGGCGGGCGCTTCGGTGCTGGGCCTGGGCTTCCTGATTCCGCTGATCTACCTGCTGTGGTCGTTGCGCTATGGCAAACCAGCGGGCAACAATCCCTGGGGTGCGAAGGGATTGGAATGGACCACGCAATCGCCCCCCACGACCTTCAATTTCGACGAGACCCCGATAGTCACCGAAGAAGCCTACGCATACGCAAAACACGAGGAGGCGCACGTTGGCTGACACGCACGCTGTAGCAACGGAACATCCGCCGCAGTTACGTCATCACTTCGATGACATGGGCCAACAGTTCGATTCGGCCACCTTTGGAATGTGGGTGTTCCTGCTCACCGAAATCATGTTCTTTGGCGGGATGTTCGGCGCTTACACGGTGTACCGCAGCATGTACCCGGACGCCTTCGCCGCAACCAGCAATTTTATGAATCCGGCTTTCGGCGCGGCCAATACCGCCGTGCTGATCGTCAGCAGCTTGACCATGGCGTTGGCGGTGCGCGCGGCCCATCTGGGCCAGCAGAAGCTGCTGCAAATCATGCTGGTGTTGACTATGATTTTCGGCACCGCGTTCCTGGTGATCAAGGGCTTCGAATATCACGAGCACTGGGTGGACGGCAAAGTTCCTCTGTTCCCCGGACACTGGGTTTGGGAAGGCGCGAACGCTCCCCCTCAGTTTGCCCATCAAGCCCAGATTTTGTTTTGTTTTTACTTTTTCATGACCGGGTTCCACGCCATCCACATGCTGGTTGGTCTCGGCATCATGACCACCATTTTGATGATGGCGCGCAAAGGCGCGTTTGGTCCCAGCTACTACACGCCGGTGGAAGTTTCAGGATTGTATTGGCACTTCGTCGATATCGTCTGGATCTTCCTGTTCCCGCTGCTCTACCTGATTGGACACACCAAGAAACTCATCTGATATGCATCCTGTCACTCCGGTTCGCACCTACGTCCTGATCTGGCTCACGCTCACCATCCTGACCTTCGTCACCTATTACGTGGCGCAGATAGACTTGGGCGCCCTGAACGTGGTGGTGGCGTTGGGAATCGCCGCATTCAAAATGACGCTGGTGATCTGGTTCTTCATGCATGTCAGAACCGACAACCCGCTGACCAAGCTGTTTGTCTTCGCTGGATTCTTCTGGATGGCGATCCTGCTGGCGCTTACCCTGGGCGATTACTTCTCGCGCAACTGGATGCCGCTGGGCAAGTTCTGGTAAAACTTTCAGCCAGCTTCGCTTTTACACTTTCGCTTCGTAAACCAGATTGAACGGCGTTTGCGCCGCGCGGCGAAACTTCGTGAAGCCACCGTCGGTGACAACTTTGCGCATGCGAGCCTCGCCAGACTGCGCACCCAGGCACAGCCCGACTTCCTGCGCGCGGGAGGCCGGAGTGCAGATCATCGTCGACGCCGAATAGGCCAGCCGACCGTAGGGCGTGAGGTTGTCTTCCAGCTTATCGTTGGCGAACGGCTCCACGATCATCCAGGCGCCGCCCGGGTTCAGCATCTCCCGCACATGGCTGGCCGCGCCCACCGGATCGCCCATGTCGTGCAGGCAATCGAAGAACGCCACCAGATCGTACTTGGCTCCATGGAAGTCCTTGGCCTTGGCGACCTCGAAACTGGCGTTGGTGGCCCCGGCCTTGGCAGCCGCGCGCCGTGCCCAGCCCACCGACGGACCATGATAATCGAAGCCGACAAACTGCGAATTGGGGTACGCCTGCGCCATTAGTATTGTGGAAGCGCCGTGGCCGCAGCCGACGTCGGCCACCCGCGCGCCGCGCTTCAACTTGTCATCCACGCCATCCAGCGCAGGAATCCAGGAGCTCACCAGATTGGCCGCATAGTTGGGCCGGAAGAATTTCTCCGTCCCTTCGAACTACGATACATCGTGTTCGTCCCATCCCACTCCATCGCCAGTGCGAAACGCCTCCAGCAGCTTCGGCTCATCCTTGATGATGGCGCTCACCAGGTAGAATGCGCCCGGCAAATATGCGGGACTATCTTCCATGGCCAATGCGAAGGCTTGTTCGTTGGGCAGTTCGAACGCCTGCGTGGCCGGATCATACGTGACATAACCTCCCGCCGCTTGTGCGGAAAGCCATTCGCGAATGTAGCGCTCGTCGGTACTGGTCTTCTTGGCCAGTTCGGCTGCGGTCATCGGCCCGGCCCCCGCCATTGCCTTATACAATCCCAGTTTTTCGCCAATCAACACCAGGGCGGTGTTCATCGCCGCGCCCAATTCCCCGACCACTTGTCCTAAGAACTGCTCCAGTTTCCCTTGATCGATCTGCATGTCCCCTCCCCGTTCGGCAGTATACACCCCGCCGCGCGGCTTACGGAGAGGCTTTTACGCCAGCCGAAGAAGCTTAGCACGCGGCTCTCGAACTCTTTTGGCGCTGTGCCGAACGCTTCAGTGTGGCCCGCCCCCGGCACCAGCCACAACGTCGTACAGCGGCAGCCGCTGGCGGCCAGAATTTCTGAATGCACGGGCGCAGTCTTGCGGTCGTTCAGCCCGTGGATCAAAAGCACGGGTGTGGTGGAGTGTGCCAGCGCGGCTTCGGGCGATGCGGCCCACAAATCCACACCGTATCGCAGGCGGGCGTAGAGCAATCCCGCCCAAACCGGCGGCGCGGCCAGCGCGCGGCCGACAGTCATCGGGAAAGGAAGTTTCTCGGCAACACGATCCAGCGCGATTCGCTCGAAACTGGAGAAGGCGCTATCTGCGACGATGGCGCTAAACCGCGGCTCCACGGAGAGTGATTCGATCAACACCGCCGCGCCAAGTGATTCGCCCATACCGAAGACATGCCGCGGATGCTGATCTTCCATCAGCCACGAAACCCAGCCATGAACATCGCCG
>DATHNM010000481.1:0-17155 GCA_035486095.1 Bryobacteraceae bacterium | reverse complement strand
CGAAACGCCGCGCATCCAGCAGCTTAACGCGTGGGAACCGGTTGCAGCGCGCGGCTCTCGATGATGCGATCGATTATGCCGTACTGCAGAGCCTGGTCGGGCTCCAGAATGTAATCGCGATCGACGTCGCGAGCGATGCGTTCCACCGGCTGTCCGGTGGCGTCGGCCAGAATCTGATTGAGCGATTCACGCATGCGCAGGATTTCGCGGGCGTAGATATCGATGTCCGTCGCCTGGCCGCCCAGTCCGCTCATGGATGGCTGGTGGATCAAGATGCGCGAATGCGGCAGGCTGTAGCGCTTGCCTTTGGAACCGCAGGCCAGCAGCACCGCGGCCATGGACGCCGCTTGTCCGATGCAATACGTCACGATATCGGGCTCCACAAGATTCATCGTGTCCAGAATGGCCAAGCCCGCGGTGATGGAACCGCCGGGCGAGTTGATATACAGCGAGATGTCTTTTTCGGGATCTTCGGCGGCTAGGAACAGCATTTGCGCCATGATCAAGTTGGCGACGTTGTCGTCAATGGGAGTGCCCAGGAAAATGATGTTCTCCTTGAGCAGGCGCGAATAAATATCGAACGCGCGCTCGCCGCGCGAGGTCTGCTCCACCACCATGGGCACTAGAACTGAATTCTGCATGGAAACCGGGCTCCTTGTAAAACAATGGTCTAGAAACCACCATGATAGCGCGATGTCGACGGGCTCCGCGCCGGAGCCTCGCGGAACGCACCCCGACGCGAGACAATAAGGACAGCTATGCACCTGGTTCCAACGCAAGACGAAGTAGTCGCTTTGTTGCGACGCACCGGCGCGATCCGGAACGGACATTTCGAATATCCCAACGGATTGCATGCCACCGAATACACACAAGTCCAGTTGGCGATGCGCTACTACCAGCACGCCAAGGTGCTGAGCGTGGGACTCAGCCGTTTACTGCGCGCGAATGCGGAAATTCGAGCCATGATCCCCGAGCTTTCCATCGTCTCTCCCGATACCGGCGGCCTGCCGGTGGCTTACGGGGTATGCGAGGCGTTGCGCGCGCCCCAGGTTTATTGGGCCGATCGCAAGGAAGAAAGCGGCGCCATGCGCTTCCGCCAGTATCTGGAACAGAAACCCGGGGAGAAAGTGCTGCTGGTGGACGACATCCTTCGATCTGGCCGCAATCTTTCTGAATTGAAGCGGCTGGTGGAATCCACTGGCGCCGAAGTGGTGGGGATGGCGGTGATTATTTATCAGCCCACGCCCAAGACCGTGGACTTCAGTCCGCTGCCACTGTACTACCTGGCGCAGTTGGATGCGACGTATTACAAAGACGCCGGGTCGTGCGAGATGTGCAGGCGTGGGGTGCCGGCCGAGAAGGTTTGGGTCTGACGCTGATTTTGGGGTTAGTGTTGAGCGGCTGATTCGTGAACGTAGGCCGGTGCCAGCGTGCCCTTTTGCTTCGCGATTTCGAGCAATACCGGGTAGAACTGCACAAACGTATTGTCCACCGCTGCATGTCCGGCGTGGCAGCTATAGCATTCCTCGGTACGAGCCAAAAGCCTGCCCGTGCTGGATTTCCCGAAGGCGAAAAACGCCCAGCCATTCCCGGGAAATTTCGCGGCGTCCTTCACCTCAGCTTCCACAGCCAGCACATCGCCCTGATACGATCCGGCCCGATTGATGGATCCTTTGCTGGCAGAAGCCCGCACTTCCAGGATCAGCGTGGTTTTGTCGGGCCACTTACCGTTCGCCAGGAAGGAACGGTAGGCCGCCGGATTCGCAAAGACATTGGTGAAAGAGGGGGCGCCCTGGTGTTCGGCGCCATAAGTCATCCCCAGCCCCGAGCTTAAGAAGACCCACTCGCGATAATCGCT
Source organism: Bryobacteraceae bacterium (assembly GCA_035486095.1). Classification (GTDB taxonomy): domain Bacteria; phylum Acidobacteriota; class Terriglobia; order Bryobacterales; family Bryobacteraceae; genus Palsa-89. Next base: position 15,297 of record DATHNM010000481.1, on the reverse strand, counting down.
GGGCAGCGTCAACTGGCCATCGCCGGCATAACGCGGCTGCGCCGTCAAACACAATAGCGAACCCGCCACACACAGAACTGCTCTGCCGAAACGCGTCATGACCAACTCTAGCTTGAAATTCGACACAATGGATTAACGCGATCCCAGATGACGACAGCCATCGAGTTCGACCGTCCGGTGTGCGGCGCTGCAGGGGAAGCGTGTTCGCGTGAGTGGCTGGAGACCAACGGCATCGGCGGGTTCGCGTGCTCCACCCTCAGCGGGATGAACACGCGCCGCTATCATGCGCTGCTCACCGCGGCCACCCGTCCCCCGGTGGGACGCGTGGTGCTGCTTTCCAAGCTGGAAGAAACTCTGGTCTTGGGGGAACAGCGCTTCGAACTCAGCGCCAATCAATATAGAGACGTAATCCATCCACACGGATACGAATACCTGGCCTCATTCCGGCTGGATCCTTTTCCGGTCTTCCGCTATCGCTGTGGAGATGTGCAGCTGGAAAAAACCGTCCTGTTGGAACAGGGCGAAAACACGGTGGTCATTCAGTATGAGCTATTGGGCGATTTACAGGGCCACACCTGTTCGCTCGAAGTTCGTCCGCTTATCGCTTTTCGCGATTATCACAGCCTTACTCATGCCAACGATGCCATCCGGCGCGAAGTGGTGGCCCAGGCGGGCATGGCGATCATCACGCCGTATCCGGATCTACCCAGCCTTTACTTCGCGCACAATGCCGAATCCATCGATACCGCCGGCCTCTGGTTTTACAACTTCGCGTATGAGCGCGAGCGGGAGCGCGGCCTCGATTTTCTGGAGGATCTCTACAGCCCTTTCCTGCTGCGCTTCAATTTCGCGGGAAACTCCTCGGCGGCCATCGTCGCGTCCACGCTGCGGCATGCGGTGGGGGATGCGCCGCAACTTCACGATCGAGAACTGCAGCGCCGCGCCCTCGTGGCACGGGCAGCGCCCCCGGACGATCCATTTGCCACCGCCCTGACTTGCGCAGCCGACCAATTCATCGTGGCGCGAGGAGATCAGAAATCCGTTATCGCGGGCTATCCGTGGTTCGGTGATTGGGGCCGCGACACCATGATCTCGCTGCCCGGCCTGACCCTGGTCACGGGCCGCCATGACGACGCGCGGAATATCCTGCGGGCCTTCGCACGCAGCATCGATCGCGGAATGTTGCCCAATCGCTTTCCCGATTCCGGGGAGACTCCCGAGTACAACACGGTGGACGCGACGCTCTGGATGTTCCATGCCATCCACGAATTCCTGCGCTACACGGGCGATTACGATTTCGTTCGCGCGGAACTCTACCAACCGCTGACCGGCATCATCGATTGGCATGAGCGCGGAACGCGCTACGGTATTCATCTTGATTCGGACGGGCTGCTGCACGCCGGCGAGCGGGGCGTGCAACTCACCTGGATGGATGCCAAGGTGGGCGATTGGGTGGTGACCCCGCGCCAGGGCAAGCCGGTGGAGATCCAGGCACTGTGGCACAATGCCCTGTGCGTGATGGCTCGCCTGGCATCGGTCTTTGGCGAAACCGCCGCTTGCGCCCACTACACGGCTCTTGCGGATCGCGCTCGCGAGGGGTTCCTCCCGGCATTCTGGAACGATGCGACAGGCTGTCTTTACGATGTAATCAGCGACCATGGCGTTCCCGACGCCTCTATTCGCCCCAACCAGATTTTTGCGGTCAGCTTGCCCTTCCCATTAATCAGCGTCGAGCGGGCTCTCCAGGTTGTGGACGTGGTGGAATGGGAATTGCTGACACCTTATGGGTTGCGAACACTCTCGCCGCGCGATCCGAAATATCAAGGACGCTACGATGGCGATCCACGCAGCCGCGATGGCGCGTATCATCAGGGCACCGTGTGGCCCTGGCTGCTGGGTCCGTTCCTGACCTCCTACGTGAAAGTCCATGGCAACACCGAGGAAGCGCGACGCCGCGCCGACCGTTTTCTTGACCCTTTGCGCCTTCATCTATTGGAAGCCGGCTTGGGCCAGATTTCAGAAGTATTCGATGGCGACGTCCCGCAGCGTCCGGGCGGCTGCTTCGCACAGGCCTGGAGCGTGGCCGAAGTGCTGCGCACGTACATGGAGGACGCCAAAGGCCGGCAACCGGCAGGTACGCTATGAAGATTCGTATGGTTGCTTTCATGGCGGCAATTTACGCGGCTTCCGGCTTGTACGGCGCCCGGCAAGCGCCCGCGCCCTATACCGCGGTTGAAGTGGATGGATTTGTGGCGGGCCCGGGCGTTGCGTTCCCCCCCGATTATCAAAGCGGGCTGGCCGAAAATATCGCGCGCGAGATCAGCCTCTTGTTCCAAACCGTAGTCATCACTCGCCAGGGGCAGCCGGCGCCTGACGGACATGCGCTCTTGCGCGTCACCGGTGTGGTTACGCGCTTCCAACCTGGCAACCGAGCGAAACGGCATTTGATCGGTTTCGGCGCCGGCGCCACGGTGGTGCAGGCGCAAGTATGGTTCATCGACGCTGCCACGGGCCAAGTACTTCTAAACCGCGACTTGAAAGGCGTGACGTGGACCGGAATCGCGGGCGGCGATGCCCAGAGCGCCGGCGAAAGCCTGGCCAAAAAGATCGCGAAATTATGCAGCTCGGGGCAGCTGGTGGAACCGAATTAACGGTCTTGATTCACGGTAGGCGTGGGCGCAGTGTTCGTTTGCCGGCGAATATGATCTGAAGCATCAGGAGTACGAAGGTACTAAGCCAGCCAGTAGAGGTACCAGTAACAGTCCTGCCAAAAAAGATCGCAAAATTGTGCAACTCCGCGCGAGAAGCGGAGTCGTATTAGCAGGCGGTTGTCCGCCTTGATCTACCCAGCGCGCTTCGATTACCTTGAAAGAAGAGGTTGTTCGCTTGCTTCAGTCGGCCTTGGTAACATTGTTGTTCGGGGCCGGGTTTCTGGGTCAGCCGTCTCCGTCTTACCGCGTTGAACGTGTGCCTGTGGCGGATGGGGCCGAGTTAATTACTGTCTTCGGCCGCATGCACGATTCGGCTTCCGGCTCTCAGGATCTCGACGTTCCGCTGCTCACGGTGCTGCGCGATTCTCTCGGCGACAGCGACCCAGCCAACGACCGTCTGCGTTCTGTTTGGATCTTGACCAGCACGCGGCCCACACCCTGGCAGCGCGCTGCGTCAGCGCTTTCGTTCGGTTATTTTCGCGCGGGGAGCAAGCGCCACGCTAATCGCGTACCTTCCCCCGCTTTAGATTTGGCGTCGCCATCCCGCAGCGTCTACGGAAATCTGTTCAGCGATGGCCTGCAGGCGCTGGAATTCGATCCGCTGGGCGCCGCCGTCCGGTCCACCACTCGCACCTATCGCGGGAATTCCAGCGACTATAGCAAGCTGCAAGTTTTCCAGGCGCTCACCACCTTGGATAATGTGGAGCGCGAGCCGGCTAATTTTTCTGTCTTGCCCGATAGCCAACTGCGAGAGATTTACTCCCGCCTGAGCCTCTCCACGCATACCTTCGGGGGATTGGTCCGCGATCAAAAATTGGCGAGATATTACGACAAGCAAAGCAGCCAGATGGAAGAGACTCGCGGCCACAATTGGGAGCTGCTGCGCCAGCGCGCCGAACTGAACGGCCTGATTTTTGAACCGCTCGCCATGGCATCCGGCACACCCAGCGAAGCGCTGCTGTGGATTTCGCGCTCCGATCTCGAGGCCGCCCCCGAGCGGCGCTTTGAGGGCCAGTTTCTGAGCATCGCCAACCCTTGGACAGACGAGCGGTTGACGCACTGGACCGGCTATTCGCAGCTGCGCTATTTCGATCCCGAGAATCACCCCGTGCCGCCCGGCACATCCGGCGCGCGCGCTGAAGAGATGATTCCGCTGGCGCTCTATAACCTGGACTATCCACGGGTTCCGCTGCTGCTGGCCGATTTTCGCGACAGCCTGAAGCCGAAGCGGCGCGAAATGGTAAGGCAGGGTGCCAGCAGCCTGGTGACCGGCGTGTTCGGCCTGACGCGCCTGGGCAATCCATCGTTCTTCGCGGCCAACGTGGCATTTACTTTCGTAAGGCAGCGGCATGGCGCAGCGGTGAATCACAGCGCGCGCCTGGAAGCATATTCGGAGGCTCGGGCATTTCTGGCGGTGGATTCCAGTCTCGATCCCGCGCTCAATGCGGAGCTGCAGCGCCGGCTGAATCACCTGGCACTGAATCCCCGCGAGAATGACGTATCGCATGAAGCCAATGTGGCGCGCGAACAATACGCGGCGCTGCTGCGGTACGCCGAGTCCCCGCGCGGCGCGGCGAAACTGGAACACGACCGGCTGAGGGAATTAGACGCTTACACACAATCTCCGGCCAGGCGCCTGGCGGCAAGTTTAGGCCGTTTTTTCGTGGGCGAGCCGCGCGTGGACCCCGAGAAAACAGATGCCATCCTGCACGCCCGCTTGGACGCTTATCGCAGGTCGCAATACCACGAGCGTTTTCTGGATCAACTGCTGGCTTCCAGTCCAAGTCCCGATGTCGTATGGGATGCCAGCGCCATCAGCCAGTCTGTAGCGGCGCTCAGTGCCGATGCCAACGCAACGCCCAAGGCTCAACTTCTGGTCTCGCGAGTGTGCGCGGCGTCCACCGAAGGCGATCTCCGGCTCACTTGCCTGCGCGCCTTGCAACATGCGAATGCGCCCTTGGTTCCGGCCCTCGCTACTTCCGGTTCAGTGCCGGGGCCCATCGCCACAGCCGTCCCCAGCTTTGGCAGATGACGTGGCTTTCGCCGCGATGCGCGCTGCTGCTGCTGCTCTCCATTCCGCTGGCCGCTGAAGTCAAGCGCGTGGTCATTATCAAGTTGGACGGGGTTCCCGAAAGTGTTCTGGAACGCGAGCTAGCGCGCGTGGATCCGCTGACACGCAAGAGCACGCTTCCCTGGATGGACCGCGTTTTCGCACAGGGCGGCACGCGCATCGACAATTTCTATGTGCGCGCCATCAGCCTCTCCACGCCGTCCTGGTCATTACTCGACACCGGCCAGCATCTGCAGATTCATGGCAACGCCGAGTTCGACCGCTATACCGGCCGGGTCTACGATTACATGAACTTCTTCCCCTTCTACCTGGGTTACGCGCGTTCGCGCAAAGTGGACATGCCGGGCGTCGAAGTTCTGGACGATCAGAAAATTCCCCTGCTCATCGATCGTTTTCCGTATCCCGCCATTTATCAAAGCTTCCAGCTCTACCAGCGGGGCGTACGCTGGGAGACGCTGAAAGACGCACTGCCGAATCGCTTTTCGCGCAGCCTGCGCGAGCTGCTGGACGAATGGACCATCGGCTTTGAACTTGGCAGCACGGTGGAAGAGCAGACCGAGCGCGAGCTGCTGGCCAAGCTTTCCGACCCCACCATCCAATACCTGGATTATTTCACCGGCGACTTCGATCACGTGGCCCATGCGGCCTCCGATGTCGCCTCCCAGCGGCTGGCGCTGCAGCGCATCGACGCCTTGATCGGCCGCGTCTGGACCGCCATCCAGGCTAGCCCGCTGGCCGCTCAGACCGTTCTAGTGGCGGTATCCGATCACGGCATGAACACGCAACCCGGCCTTTATAGCCAAGGCTATAACCTGCTGCACTTTTTCAACAGCCGCGCCGGCGGAGCGCATCATGTGGTCACCAACCGGCATCCCCTGGACGAATTCAAACTCCGCGGTCTGGACCCGTTCGTGTCCGAAGTGGTGACTCAGAGCGACGACTCGTTGTACTTGAAAGGCGAAGGCGACGACTATCCCACCGCGCTGCTGGATCTGGATGGCAATGAGCGCGCCTCCGTGTACCTTCGCAATTCCGCTTTCAACACGCTGCACATTCTGCTGAAGGAAATCAACCGCTCCGGCGCCGACCCAGCGCTGCGCCGCGCTGCCATCACAGGATTTTTTCACGTCATTGATGGACATCGGCCTGAATGGCAGGATACTCTGCGGCAGATTTCGGACGAACTGGGGGCGCTGCGCCGTGCCATGGAGCGGCAACATGCACAGGTGGAATTAGAGCCGCGCAAGTGGACCAAAGAGCAGCGCGATGCCGGACTGGACAAGGCTGCCCGGCGCCAAGTGGTGCAACTGGATTCCTGGCGCGAGCAAGAGCGCACGTATTCGGCCTACCTGCGCGTTCTTTCCAAGCTGCTCACGCTGGAGCCGAGCGACTTTGACCGGCATCGGATGGCGGAGGAAGACTTGATCCCCAAGCGGGCGATGGGCGATCCGAATTCGGTATACGATCTTCAGAACTATGTGGTTGGGCCGGCTGCCAGCGGCCTTATTCTCGCGCCCGATGGTTCTCTCGATTTCGTGCGCAGCTTTGAGCGCGTCAATTATGCGCCGCTGCTGACCAGTCTGACGGTGCGAAACAATGTGCAGGCCGCCGTGGGATCGCGCCCCATCGATTTTCTCGCGATGACCGTTCCCAATGCGGGCATCTGGCTCTACGCGGCCGAAGATAAACAAGCGCTGCTTCAATCCAGAGAGACCTTGAACGGAGGGACCGAGCTGCGCTATGTGCCGATCCGCGGGCTCCATCAGAGCGCCGATGGCTCAATTCACTACGAACCGGCCGCGCCCGCGCCCGGCTTTCCGCTGCGCATGTTCGAAGACGATCAGTTAGCTGTGCCGCAAAGCGAACGCGAGGCGTGGCTCAACTCATGGCATTCCGAAGCGGAGTGGTTCCATGCCATAGAACAGACGGCCTATTCAAATGGCATCATCGCGCTGCACGAACAATTCCTGCCGCCCGCCATCTCCGCCCACTCCAATGATCAGGATGCGGGGCTCCTGGCGCGCTTCAACCAACGCCGTCGGCGGTTGGCCGAACCGGACTTTCTGATCTTCGCCAACGATCATTGGAACTTTAACGTGCGCAGTTTCAATCCCGGGGGCAATCACGGCTCGTTCCTGCGCGCCTCAACACACGCCATACTTTTGTTCGCTGGCGGAGCGGACACCGGTATTCCCCACCATCAACAAGTGGAAGCGCCCTATGACAGCCTGAGCTTTGTTCCCACTATTCTTGAGCTGACTGGTATGCACGCGGAAGCCGCGAAACTCCCCGGCCGTCCAATTGAAGAAGTAGCGCCGCGGCCGTCGCCGAGCGATACCCACTAACGGGCCGGCAGCAGCGGCAGCATCTCTCTAACAATGCCCTGCTCCCGCCGGTTGAAACGAGCGCGAAACTGCTGGCTGGCAATCCGCGCATCGCGGTCTGGAGCCGGCAATGCCAGCATCGAACGCAGCTCGTCGCGCATAGCTCGCTGCCGATCTGGGGCTTGGCCGGAAAATCGATTGATTGCCCTGCGCACCGATTCTTGCCGGCTCTCCGGAAGCTGGTGCAGACGATTGTAGAGATTGCGAAGCGTTTGCTGCTGCTCTGGAGGAAGCTGATTGAATCGCTGCAGCCGCTCCTGCAACTTCTGCCGCTGTTTGGGCGGCAGACGCTGCAGCGCGCGTTGCTGCTGCTGGGGCGACATCCGTTCGAAATCGTCAATGGGAGTAGCAGCGGCGCCGGAGCGGGCTGAACCAGCGGCGGGCGGCCGTCTGGCCAACGCCGGCGAGTTACCAATCAGCATGGACGCGGCAACTGCAAGCGCCACCAGAAGGTCGCGGCCGGACATGCAATCGCCTAGTTCGCCGTGCCGAGCTGGCTCAATAAATCCATGTCGTCGAGCGCGTGTTGGACTTGCTCAATTTGCGGAATGGGCTGGGGCGAAGCCTGGGGATTTCTCAACAGAAGCATGCTAGCCAGCGCGAGGCATGCAGTTAACGGAACCAATGCACGCCACCACCAGGTACGCTGCCGGGCCGCCTGGATTTTCCGGAACAGCCTGCGATCGAAATCCGTTGACACCGGAATCCCGGGCCACTCATCCAGGGCATCCCACACCGCCTTTTGCGCGGCGGCCACTTTGCAACAGGTGGCGCAGGAATCCAGGTGCCGCTCAAATGCGGCTGCAGCGTCCGGATCCAAAGTGCGAGCGCCGTATGCGACGATCAGCTCGGCGCTTGGATCGAATTCCAGTGGGCATTTCATGCGAGTCTCCCCCTCTAAGCCCCGTCACGCCATGTGCGCCAATCGGCCTCTCAGAGCTTCATAGGCCCGAAAGATCAGCGATTTCACCGCCGATTCGGAACAACCGATGACACCCGCGATCTGCGCGTATTCCATCTCTTCGTATTTGTGCATCATCACCGCGGCGCGCTGCTTAAGCGGCAAACTTTGGATCGCCTGCCGCACCTCCCGCAGCTTCGCCTGGTACAACAACTCTTGCTCCACCGTCCGGCGCCGGTCCGGCACCTGCCTCGCGGCACCATCCGGCGTCTCTTTATCCAAACTGGTTTGCGATTTCTCGTTCCGCCCGTCGCGAATCCAATTCAGCGCCAGGTGCGTCCCGATGCGAAACAACCACGTGGTGAATTTCGCGCTGGGTTCGTAATTTCCCCTCGACTTGTAAACGCGCAGGAACACTTCCTGCGACAATTCTTCCGCCACGGCGTCGTTCTGCACCATGCGGTACAGAAAATGAATCATGGGTCCCCGATGCTTTTCCAGGAGCAACTCAAAGCTCCCTTGATCCCCGTCTCGCACCCGCAACATCAATTCGGAGTCCCGATCACAGGTCTCCCGAATTGGCCCGGCGTCTGCTCTGCTGTAGTTAACCCGCGACTTCCAGGAAGGTTGCGGGATGGGCGGCGCGTCGAAATCGATCAGATCGGGAGCCATCTCACCTGACCCTCACGACGGCGTTTTCGCGCGCCGGTTTACACAGATTTACCCTATCCGGATGTGGTCACTCTGTTTTTAATGCCCGCTCCATCAGCTCGCGAATCGCATCCCGAGGGGAGGTCCGGCCGCGCAGGATAGCATCCATTTGCAGGGTAATGGGCATATCTACCTGACATTTGCGCGCCAGGTCGCATGCTGCCGCCGTGGTTTCCACGCCCTCGGCAATCATGCTCATCGAAGCGACAATATCAGTGAGGTTTCTGCCTTTCGCCAGTTCGATGCCCACCGTGCGATTCCGGCTCAGATCGCCGTTGCAGGTGAGTACTAAGTCGCCTAGACCCGCGAGTCCCGACAAAGTTTGCGGACGTCCGCCCAGCGCCACCGCCAACCGCGTGATCTCCGCCAGGCCACGCGTGATGAGCGCCGCGATGCTGTTGCTTCCCAGCCCCAAGCCATCGCAGATGCCGGCTCCGATGGCGATGATGTTCTTGAGCGCGGCGCCCAGTTCCACGCCCACCGGATCGTCATTGACATATAAGCGAAACATCGGCCCTGAGAATTCGCGCTGGATGGACGCGGCTAATTCCTGGTCGGGCGACGCGATCACCACCGCAGTAGGCTCACCGCGCGCCACTTCGCGCGCGAACGTGGGCCCCGAAAGAACCGCAACGCGCGCTTCAAATTTCTGCCCGATCGCCTGGCGCGCCACTTCCGACATTCGCAGCAGCGTGCCTTGTTCCAGCCCTTTTGTGGCGCTTACGAATCGCATCTGGGGTTGCAGATAAGGCAACATTTCGCGATACAGTCCGCGTGCGAAACGCGACGGCATCACTCCCACTACGACGCCGGCGTTCTCGAGCGCATAACCCAGGTCGGCTGTCGGCTCCACATTGAGTGGAAGTGAAAAGCCGGGCAGAAAAACATCGTTGACGCGCGTGGAGAACATGCGCTCCACAAGATCGGCCTCATGCGCCCACAGGCGGATGCGTTGGTAGCGCGGCGCCAGCACGATAGCCAGCGCCGTGCCCCAACTGCCGGAACCAACGATAGCGAGGCCAGGGCCGGCGGCGCGCGAACTCACCGCGGGTTACCGAAGCGGAACACGTTTTCGGTCCCCGATCGAATCCGCCCGATGTTGGCCCGGTGCCGGTAAATCAAAAATACCGCCGCCACCAGCGTGGCCAGAATCACGATAGACGGGGGATGTTCAATCAGCCAAGTGGCCAGCGGAAGGCTGCCCGCGGCCACAATGGATCCCATCGAAATCTGCCGCGTAGCCGCCACCACAATCACGAACACCACCAGCGCCGCGATCATAGGAATCGGCGTCAAATAGAGGAAAGCACCAACAAAACTGGCGACAGCTTTGCCCCCTTGAAACTTTAGAAATACCGGAAATGCATGCCCCGCCATCACCGCCAGCGCCGCCAGGCTCATCCACAATGGCGACCCGTCTGAAAGCTTGTCCGCCAGCCAAACCGCGAACAGGCCCTTGGCGATGTCGAGCAGCAGAGTTGCCACCGCCACCGCGCGCCCGGTGGTCCGCAGCACGTTGGTGGCGCCGATATTTCCACTGCCTTTTTCGCGCACGTCTTCGCCGGTCTTCCAACGCACCAGCAGATATCCGAACGGGATGCCACCAACCAGATAGGCAAGTACGAGGGCGAGCACTGGCATCATGAGGCCTGAAAAGGGTACTCCGAAAGCTTGGTGTAGATCGAGCCGGCGGGTCCTGGCTGGCTGCGGTACAAATAAAAACGGCTGACATCGAAGACGCCGAATTCCACTGATTCAAGCGCCGCGATGGCGCTGCGCAGGCCCTGCAGCGGAGCCGGCGCCTTGATGCGAGCCAGTGTAAGATGCGCGTTGAACGCCCGCTCCTCAGCCGCGATCCCCAAGGGCGCCAGCCCCACGTCGATGTCCTTCGCCAGCAAAGAAAACGATTCTCCGCCGTGCACGCCGGCCCAAAACACGCGCGGATGATGCGGATTGGGAAACCAGCCGAGCCCCTTTACTTCCGCTGAAATGGCCCCGCGCGGCGCAACGGTCCGCAACGCCGCTTCCAGTTGCGGCAGTTTCTCCTCCGGCCATTCGCCTATGAACTTCAGCGTCACATGCAGGTTATACAGCGGACTCCACTTCAAATGCGCGCACGGCCGCAGGTGCATCAACAGCCTTTCCAACTTTTCCCGCACGTCATCGGGCAGATCGACCCCAGTGAATAGCCGCATGCTAACCTCCTAGCATACAAGAAGCAACCGGGATTCCTATCGCTCAAATTCTTTCCGGCTCCAAGCTGCTACGGCGCGATTTCTATGCGCGCCCGGCCATCGAAGTGGCGCGCGATTGCCTGGGAAAGATACTCGTGCATGGCAGCACCGCCGGCCGCATCGTTGAAGTGGAAGCTTATCTGGGAGTGGACGATCGCGCCGCACATGCCTGGCGCGGGCCCACGGCGCGCACACGCGTCATTTTCGGACCGCCCGGCCACGCCTACGTTTACTTTATCTATGGGATGTACGAGTGTTTGAATTTCGTGGCAGAGCCCGAAGGCATGGCGGGCTGCGTTTTGATTCGCGCGCTGGAACCGCTGGCCGGATTCGGCGTTATGCGCCGCCGGAGGCGAACTGCCCGGCGTGTCGAAGATCTAGCGTCGGGGCCCGGCAAGCTTACGCTCGCCATGGGGATTACGCGCCAGCTAAATGGCGCGGATTTGGTGGAAGGGCCGCTACAAGTCCGCCGCCCGCTGGACGATGCTCCCTTTGATATCGGAGTTACTCCACGCATTGGGATCACCCACTGTGCCGACTGGCCGCTGCGCTTCGTGATCGCAGGGAACCGGTTCGTGAGCCGCTAAAATGAGGAGACATGCTCAAGCCGACCATTTTCCGCGAATACGACATCCGTGGCGTCGCCGATACCGAACTGCTTAGCCCTGACGTCGAGCAGCTTGGCCGTGGCCTGGGCACGTATCTGCGGCGACACGGCGGCGGCGCAAACATTAACGTGGGACGCGATTGCCGCCTCAGCTCCAATCGTCTTCGCGACGCGTTGGTCGATGGCCTGTTGGCCGCCGGATGCAACGTCACCGATATCGGAACAGTCCCCACTCCGGTGCTCTATCATTCGGCGCAAAACTTGCAGGCGCACGGCGCCATCATGATCACGGGCAGCCACAATCCATCCGAGTACAACGGATTCAAGAGCGTGTGCGGCACCGGCACACTGCATGGCGAGGCCATTCAGGAGGTTCTGCATATCATTCAACGCGCCGATTTTGAAACCGGCAGCGGGAGCGTGACCAGCAGCGACGCGGTGACGCCCTACGTGAACGAAGTGGCGGCGCAGTTCCGGCTGGATCGCCGCATCAAAGTGGTGGCCGATGCGGGCAACGGAACGGCCGGCCCGGTGATCCACCGCATATTTGAAAAGATCAACGTGGACGCCAGCGAGCTTTTCTTCGAGATGGACGGCCACTTTCCGAACCATCACCCGGACCCCACGGTCCCGGCCAACCTCGGGCACCTGATCGTCAAGGTTCGCGAAACCGGCGCAGAACTTGGTCTGGCATTCGACGGCGATTCCGACCGCATCGGCGCGGTTGACGAACAGGGCAACGTCATCTATGGCGATCTGCTGCTGCTCATCTATGCGCGCGAAATACTGCAGCGCAAGCCCGGCGCCACGTTCATCGGCGAAGTGAAGTGCTCGCAGGTAATGTACGACCAAATCGCCAAACTGGGCGGCAACGGCATCATGTACAAGACCGGCCACTCGCTCATCAAAGCCAAAATGAAGGAAGAGCACGCCGAACTGGCGGGCGAAATGTCGGGCCATATGTTTTTCGGCGATCGCTATCGCGGCTACGACGACGCGCTGTATGCCGCATGCCGCTTGATCGAGATCGTAGCGAAGTCCGGCCAGCCGCTCTCGGCGCAGCTGGCGGGAGTTCCCAAGATGGTATCCACTCCTGAAATCCGCGTGGATTGTCCCGACGAAATCAAATTCGATTTGGTCGCGCGCGTCGCCGAGCACTTCAAGAAAAACTACCGGACCATCGACATCGACGGCGTGCGCGTGATCTTCCCCGAAGGTTGGGGCCTGCTGCGCGCATCCAATACACAGCCCGTCCTGGTGATGCGCTTCGAAGCCGCCAACGAACATCTGTTGAAGCAGTACCAGGCGGAAGTGGAACAGGTGCTCGATGCTTCGCGCAAGGAAGGAACGCCGGTTTCATGACGCGCTGGCTGGGGTTCTTCTGCGCCACGGTGCTGTGCGCCCAGCCCGCGCGAAACATCGTTCTGCACGCGGCCCGCCTGCTCAACATCGAAACCGGCGCCATCGTCTCACCGGGCGAGATCCTGGTGCAAGGCGACCGCATCGCCGCGATCGGCACGTCGGTCACACATCCAACAAACGCGCAGATCATCGATCTGGGCGATAGCACGCTGCTCCCCGGCCTGATGGACGCGCACGTGCATCTGTTCCTGCATCCCGGCGCGGAAGATCTGCAGACCGTTCAGGAATCGGTGCCGCAGCGCACCATCATCGCAACGCTGGCGGCGCGGGATGATTTGATGGCGGGTTTCACCGCCGAGCGCGACATGGGAACCGAAGGCGCGGGCGCCGCGGACACGGCCGTGCGCAATGCCATCGATAAGGGCCTCATCCCCGGGCCGCGACTGCGCATCAGCGGCAATGCTATCGACATTCTGGGCGGTCATGAAGACGCCATCGGCTTCAATCCAGAGCAGCGTGTTCTGTCCAACGCCACCTGGGCTAACAACGCCAACCAGCTGATCACGGTAATGCGCGATCAATTCAAGCTGGGCGCCGACTTTATCAAAATTTATGAAACGGGCCGGGACGCGGTCAGCAACGGCAAATTGAGCACGCCGTATCAATATAGTGAAGCCGAACTGACCGCGGCAGTGCAGGAAGCCGCGCGCGTGGGCAAACACGTGGCGGTTCACGCCACAGGAGAACCTGGAACCCTCTACGCCGCGCGCGCCGGGGTGGCTTCCATCGATCACGCTTTTCAACTTTCGGACGAAACCATGCGCCTGATGCGCGACAAGCAAATCTTCGCCGTCCCAACCTTCACCATCATCGACTATTTCATCGAACACGCCGCCACGCCGGAACAAGCCGAGCACGACCGCCAATTGCAGGCGCTGCACACGCGCGATTTCTCGAAGCAACTCGCGGCGGGCGTACCCATCGCCATGGGCTCCGACGTGGGTCCGTTCCCGCACGGCACGCAGGCGCGCGAATTCGCATTCATGGTGAAATTCGGCATGACGCCGCTGGCCGCGCTGCAGGCCGGCACGCTCAACGCAGCGAAGCTGCTTGGGTGGGAGGGAGAACTGGGAGCGCTGAAACCGGGCTACCTGGCCGACATTATTGCCGTCCCCGGCAACCCGCTCACGGACATCACCGTCTTGCAGAAGGTCAGGTTTGTGATGAAAGGCGGCGCGATCTTCGCGAAGCCTTAGTTTGCCGCGCCCTGCATCGCCAGTTCCGCAACCGGTTTGGGGGCTGAGGCGTCTTGCCCGAACCGCACCGAAACCAGCTTCGATACTCCCGGCTCTTGCATGGTGACGCCGTAGAGCGATTGCGCCGCCTCCATGGTTCGCTTGGCGTGCGTGATCACGATGAACTGCGTCTGCGTCGACATTTCCTTGATCAGACGTGTCAGCCGTTCGATGTTGGGCTCATCGAGCGGCGCGTCCACCTCATCGAGAATGCAGAACGGGCTGGGCGTGTATTGGAAAATCGCCATCAACAGCGCCATCGCGGTGAGCGACTTCTCGCCGCCCGAGAGCAATAGGACGCTCTGCAACCGCTTGCCGGGAGGCGACGCCACGATATCGATTCCCGATTCGGCGATGTTGGTTTCATCCGTTAGCCGCATCTCACCAATGCCGCCGCCAAACAGCGTGCGGAACATTTCGCGGAAGTAGCCGTTCACCGCCTCAAAGGCATCGGTAAATCTCTTGCGCGATTCCACGTCGATGTCGTGAATCGCCTTTTCAGTATCGCGAATCGAATCCAGCAAATCCTGCCTTTGCGCGTTCAGGAAATCGTAGCGCTGCTGCGCTTCCTGAAACTCTTCCAGCGCTTGCGGATTCACCGGCCCCAGGGCCTCAATGCGCGCTTTTACTTCCTGATATTTTTGCTCCGCCTCAATCAGCCCCGCTTCATCCAGCACCGCCTCTTCGCCGGTGGTCAACTCTTCGGCCGGAACGCCCAATTCCTTGCGGCTGGTCTCGTCCAGGAACTTCAACTCGGCCTGCTTGCGCACCAAATCCAGCTCGATTTGCGAGCGCTGCTCCTGGGCCGCCTGCACGGTTAGGCGCAGTTGTTTCAGCGCCTCTTCCAGAGCCGCCAAATTGGCCCGCTGGATGGTTTCGCGGCCCGCCAATTCCGCTACCGCTTCGTCGGAGGCGCGAATCAATTCCACCAATTCGCCCGCGCGCCGGTCCAGCTCGATATTGTCGGAAAGCAGCCGCGCCCGCTCCACTCCCAGACGCTCCATCTCCGCAGCCAGCTCCC
>DATHNM010000480.1:0-9910 GCA_035486095.1 Bryobacteraceae bacterium | reverse complement strand
CACCGACGGCGTTTTTTCGATGGACGGCGACATCGCCCCTCTGCCCGCGCTGGTGGCTACCGCCGAGAAGAACGGTGCCGTAATGATGATCGACGATGCGCACTCGTCCGGCGTGCTCGGCCGCAAAGGCCGCGGCACTGTAGACCATTTCAGCCTGCATGGCCACGTCGACATTCAAGTTGGCACTCTATCGAAGGCGATTGGCGTTTTGGGCGGCTACGTGTGTGGAAGCAAAGATCTGATCGAGTTCCTGTATCATCGCGCCCGGCCGTTTCTTTTCTCCACCTCGCATCCGCCGGCTGTGGCGGCGGCGTGTCTGGCGGCATTCGACATTCTGGAGAATGAACCGGAGAGGATCGAAAAGCTCTGGGAGAATACCGGGTATTTCAAGTCGGCGCTTAAGAACGCCGGGTTCGATACCGGCGCCAGTGAAACCCCGATTACGCCCATCATGGTGGGCGAGGCGAGAACGGCGCACGCCTTTTCAGCGGCGCTGTTTGAACAGGGCTTGCTGGCCACCGGAATCGGGTTTCCCACCGTGCCCGAAGGCAAAGCGCGAATTCGCACCATTGTAACGGCCACTCACACGCGCGAGATGCTGGATCGAGCGGCGGGGATCCTGACCAGCGTGGCCAAAAAGATGGGCATCCTCGTTTTATGACTTCTTCGGTAAAGAAGCCCGTGCAGCCGGTGGAGAGCACGCCCGGGCGCGGCAGATTCCGCAGCTACCGCACGGCCCAATTCACCGAGTCCGTGATCCGCGAAATGACGCGGCTGGCCATTGAACACGACGCCGTCAACCTGGCCCAGGGCTTTCCGGATTTTGGCGCGCCCGATGAGATAAAACGCGCGGCCATGGATGCGATTTCGGCCGACTTCAATCAATACGCCATCACCTGGGGTGCCAAGCCATTCCGCGAGGCCATCGCGGCGAAGTATCGAAAGTGGCACGGTATGGATTACGATCCAGAGCGGGAAATCACAGTCTGCTGCGGCGCCACCGAAGGTATGATCGCAGCCTTACTGGCGGTGACGAATCCGGGCGACGAGATCGTGATTTTCGAGCCCTACTACGAAAATTATGGTCCGGATGCATTATTGTGCGGTGCGGAGTGCAAATTGGTCCGCTTGCGGCCTCCGGACTGGACCTTCGATCCGGATGAACTGCGGCGCGCATTCTCTTCGAAGACCAAAGCGGTAATTTTGAACTCGCCGAATAATCCCACGGGTAAGGTATTTACACGGGAGGAACTTCAGGTAATCGCGAACCTGTGCCACGAGTTCGACGTCCTTGCAATTACTGACGAAATTTATGAACACATTATTTATGAGGGCGCATCCCATATCCCGATAGCAACATTGCCTGGAATGCGGGAACGAACCGTATTGGTAAACAGTTTGAGCAAGACCTATTCGGTAACTGGCTGGCGGGTGGGTTTTGTTTTGGCCGCGCCAGATCTTTCGGCATCCATTAGAAAGGTCCACGACTTTCTAACGGTTGGTGCAGCGGCGCCGTTGCAGCAGGCGGGCGTGACAGCTTTGAGCCTACCGGATTCATACTATGAAAAACTAAGCGTGGAATATCAGAAGCGTAGAGATCTTTTATCGCAACGTTTAGGTCAGGCTGGATTCCGTTGTTATCGCCCCGATGGCGCTTATTACATCATGACGGACATCAGTGAATTCGGCTTTCCCGACGATCTTTCTTTTGTCCGTCATCTGATCGAAAAGGTGGGAGTGGCGGCGGTGCCGGGGTCGAGTTTTTTCTCGGATTCTCATGCTGGCGCAACATTAATTCGCTTTTGTTTTTGCAAGAAGTATGAGACGCTGGAAAAGGCGGGAAACCGCCTCCGTAGAATCTAAAGTTACCCTGTCTGTACACCTGCCAGGTGGCACTGATAGCAGAGTCCGGCACGTCCCCCGGTGTTGGAGGAAATTATGCTGCGTAACTTTCTGTTGCCCGAGAGCATCGCCCGAGCGGATGGCATTGGCCCAGAGATCGATCTTGGCCCCAAACGCGGTAAGTTGTTAGTGCTTACTCTTGGCATCACTCGAATACTGGAGCAAGAAAGCCTGGAAGTAACCGTCTATGGCTCACTGGACGGCGAAAAGTGGGAATCAAAACCGCTGGCCAAGTTTCCGCCCAAGTTCTATTGCGGGCTTTATTCCATTCTGCTGAATCTGGGATCGCGATCCGATGTCAGATTTTTGCGGATTCATTGGAAGATGAGCCGCTGGAGCAAGCGCGAAAGCATGCCCATGTTTGGGTTCTACGTCTACGCCGAAGAGTCCGGCGCACGCGTCAGTGTCGCCGTGGCCTGACAAAAGCCGTGTTACAGCCGGTTAATTAAACTCGCTACGTATCCGGCGCCGAATCCGTTATCGATGTTCACGACAGTTACGTTACTCGCGCAACTGTTCAGCATTCCGAGCAACGCCGCCAGGCCATTGAAGCTAGCCCCGTAGCCCACGCTGGTGGGCACCGCGATAACGGGTACTGAAACAATCCCGCCCACCGCGCTCGGCAGCGCCCCTTCCATGCCCGCCGCCACTACAATCACCCGCGCCGCCATCAGTTGCTCACTGTGAGCAATTAAACGATGTATTCCCGCCACGCCGACATCGTAGATGGATTCCACTTCGTTGCCCATTACCTCGGCTGTCACTTGCGCTTCCTCCGCCACGGGAATGTCGCTGGTGCCAGCACAAACCACTGCCAGTTTTCCTTTGCCGCGGATGGTGCGATCGCGCCAGATTCGGACGGCACCCGAAAGCGGAAAGTATTCGGCATCCGAAAAGTCCGCCTTCAGCAGAGACGCGGCGTGCCGGTCGGCGCGCGTCACCAGCAAATTCGGGGATTTATCAAGCAGGCGCGCGGCGATAGCGCCGATCTGCTCCGGTGTTTTGCCCTTGCCGAAGATAACCTCAGTCAGGCCGTGCCGCAGGGCGCGGTGATGATCCAGTTTGGCGTAGCCCAGATCCTCGAAGGGCAGGTGGCGAAGACGGTCCAGCGCCGCGTCTACATCCACTGAGCCCGAAGAGACTTGTTCTAGCAGGCCGCGCAATTGATCGGAATCCATGTCAACTTGAGGGTAACAGGCCCATCGTCAACCGGACGGCCTACCATTGGATTCTTTGTCCCACCTGCAACCCGTACTTCCTGGCCATGCCGCCGCCGATCTCCAGCATGTAGGAGGCAATCTGCTTGCCGCCATATTTCGGGCACTTGCTGGCCTGCGTTGCGCAGGGTGGGGCGTTCTCTATGATTTCCACGATGCTCCGGTTCGAATCCATCCAAACGGCATCCAGGGGGATTTTTGTCTGGTAGGTCCAGAGCTGATAGTAGTCGGGCTTGGTGTAGACGAACAACATGCCATGATCGGGCGCGAGCGAGGTGCGGAACATCATGCCACGCAACAGGTCGAAATTGCTGGTCATGGTTTCTACGCGAAGCACCTGGCCGCCGGGCAGCGTGGCGGGCTGCGTATGAAAATCCTCCACGGTATCCGGTTTGGGGCCGCAGCATGCAAGAGGAAGCAGAACCGCCAGGAGGAGACGCCGCATGAACTAGAATGGTAGCGAATGTCGGGCGAAAGAATTCAGAATTCTGAATTCGAAATTCAAGGGATGGCCTTCTGGAAGCGGTTGCGGCTTACGCTTGAGATGATCAAGTTCGAGCACTCCGTGTTTGCGCTGCCTTTTGCGCTCACCGGAGCTTTGTTGGCCTTCCGGGAAAGCCATTTCGATTCGCGCGGATTTGGCTACAAGCTGCTGTGGATCGCCCTGGCCATGGTGGGCGCGCGCTCGGCCGCGATGGCGTTTAATCGTATCTTGGATGCCGATATCGACGCGCGCAATCCGCGCACGCGTTTGCGTCACATTCCCGCAGGAATCTTGAGCGTTCGCTTCGCCTGGGGATTCGTGATTGTTTCCGTTCTGGTGTTCCTGCTGGCGGCGCGCGCCCTGAATCCGTTGTGCTTTAAGCTGGCCCCGGTGGCGCTGGCGGTGGTCTTCTTTTACTCGTTTACCAAGCGCTTCACCACGTTCTCGCACTTAATTCTGGGTTTTTCGCTGGGCATTGCACCGGCGGCGGCCTGGATTGCCGTCCAAGGCTCGCTCGATCCGCGCATCTTATGGCTGACGGCGGCCGTCACTTTCTGGACTGCGGGCTTCGACATTATTTACTCGTGCCAGGACTATGAATTCGATTCGCGCGAAGGTTTGTTCAGTTTGCCGCGGCGATTTGGCATGTCCGGCGCCCTGTGGATTGCGCGGCTGTTTCACATCGCCATGATCGTTTGCCTTATCCTGCTGTCGATCTCGTTCGGGCTGGGAGCACTGAGCTGGGCGGGTATCGGCGCCATTGTTCTGCTGCTGCTTTACGAACATCGCCTGGTGAGGGCCGACGACCTGTCGCGCGTGGACGCCGCCTTCTTCACCGTGAACGGCTACGTGAGCGTGCTATTCTTTCTTTTTTGGGCCGCCGACATCTATTTCTTCGGCCTGAGAGCCTGAATCGCATGCAAATCCATATTGAAGACAAGCGGTTGCGGCCTATCCTGGAGAAGGTTCAGGCCGATGTTCGCCTGGACGCCAAAGACGGCGTCGCTCTTTTCAAGAGCAACGATATTCTGGGCATCGGCTACATGGCCAACCTGGTGCGCGAGCGTAAACACGGCAATGTCACCTGGTTTAACGTGAACCGGCACATCAATCCCACCGATGTTTGCGTGGCCAGCTGCAAACTGTGCGCGTTCGGCAAGCGCGCGAAAGATCCCAAGGCCTATACCTGGTCTCTGGACGAAGTGTGGCATCGAGCGGGCGAGGGGTGGAGCGAAGCGGTTACCGAGTTTCACATCGTGGGCGGCCTGCATCCCGAGCTGACGCTGGATTGGTATTGCGAAATGCTGCGCGGCCTGAAGCAGCGCTTCCCCGAAGTTCACCTGAAGGCGTTCACCATGGTGGAGGTCGCCTATCTGGCGCAGCGCAGCAAGCTTTCGATTCGGGAAACGCTGGGCAAATTGATCGAGGCCGGCGTGGATTCCCTGCCCGGCGGCGGCGCGGAAATCTTTAGCGACCGCGTGCGGCGCATCATCTGCGATCACAAAATCGACGGGAGCCAGTGGCTGGAAGTGGCACGCAGCGCACATGAGCTGGGGTTGAAATCGAACTGCACCATGCTCTACGGCCATATCGAAACCGAAGAGGATCGGGTGGATCATCTGGTGAAGCTGCGCGCGCTGCAGGACGACACCGACGGATTCCAGACCTTTATTCCACTGGCGTTTCATCCGGCCAATACCGCGCTGGAACATATCGGTACCACTACCGGGTTCCTGGATCTGAAAATGATCGCGGTGTCACGCCTGATGCTGGACAACATCAGCCACATCAAAGCCTACTGGATCATGATGACGCCCCGGATTGCGCAGATCGCGCAGCGTTTCGGAGCGGACGATCTGGATGGCACGGTGGTGGAAGAGAAGATCTACCATGAGGCGGGCGCCACCACCAGGCAAGGTTTGCGGCGAAGCGAACTGCTGCGGCTGATTCGTGAAGCCGGGCGGGAGCCCATGGAGCGCGATACCCTCTATCGGCCGGTAACCCGCACCGAGACTGCGTTCACGGTTCTGGTTTAGTACCAGCCAGTACAACGGCACCAGCGCCGGATACAGGCGCCATCGTTAGTGTAGATCCATGAAGTTCGTGCCGGCCGGGCTAGGGCTCGTCCTGTTTTGCGCCGGTGTCGCTGCTGCCGCGGAGAGAAGCTCCGATCAGTTCCAAATCGACTCCAACGTCGTATTGATTAATGCCACCGTGCTGGATGGGCATAACCGGCCGGTTCGCGGCCTGACGCGCGAGCAGTTTCGCCTTTACGATGAGAAGGCCGAACAACGCATCGCCTATTTCTCTGAAGAAGAAGTGCCGTTGTCGCTGGCCGTGATCTTCGATATCAGCGGCAGCATGGACCACAAAATGGCCGGCATGCGTGCGGCTGTGGACGCCGTTCTCCAAGACGCGGGTGCACAGGACGAATTCTCGTTGATCACGTTTGCAGACCGGCCGCAAGTGGCGGTGGGCTGGAGCCCGGATCCCGGCGATGTTCAGAACCGGCTGCTGCTGGAATCCGCGCATGGCGAAACATCGCTGCTGGATGCGCTCGCAACCGGGCTGTCCTACATGAAAAAGGCCAGGAACATCCGCCGGGCCATGCTGATCTTTTCCGATGGAGGCGATAACCACAGCCGCTTTACGGAACGCCATTTGATGCTGTCCCTGGCGGAGGCAGGCGTACAGATTTATGCCGTGGACAGCGCGGAGCAGTTGGTTTTGCGAACGCGTTCGCCGGAAGAAATCGCGGGACCGGATTTGTTGGAGCGGCTTTGCGATCTGGCCGGTGGGCGCTATTTCCGCGTGGATGGCAGGCGTGAGTTGGACGCCGCCGCCGGGCAGATCTCGCGCGAGCTGCGCTCCCAATATTTGATCGGATACGTGCCCTCCGGGCCCTCCCTCGATGGCCGTTTTCATCACGTTCGGGTGGAAGTGAAGCGCTCGCGGGGAACGCCCAAAATATCGGTCTTTTGGCGGCGCGGTTATCGCGGACAGCCGTGATTATTGCTGTGTTACGGTTTGCGCGCCGGCCAGCGCTTCACGTTCCAGCGTGTGCCGGGCGGCTTCTGGAACCACACGCCAGTTGTTGTCGGGCTGCGCGGGCAGGGTCTGATGCTGGCTGTAGTATTGAATCACCAGGTCGCGGATTTCATCGGGAGACCGCCAGATAACCTGCGCGCCGCGAAACATCGAATAACCGGCGCTGCCGCCTGCCCGATAGTTGTTGACGGCAATGCGCAGGGGTTGGCTGTCTTCCAGAGGCTTACCGTGCCAGCGCAGATTGCGGATGCGCTGACCGGCCGGCTGCGTCAGATCGATTTCGTAATCCACGCCCTGCGCCATGTCGTAGTTGTAGCCGATGATCTGCGGATTGATGAGCGGACCCTGGGAACAATCGGCGACGCAGGTATTGTAATAGCGGGCTGAGTTCTCCAGCGCATCGCGCACCATCTTGCCGTTGCCCTGCAAGACGTAGAGCTGGTTCTCATAGACATACAAGGCAGCGATCTGACGGATGGTCACCGGGCCCTTGGGAACGCTCACGCGCGCGTTAAACGACGAAGCGAAAGAGACGTCGGCTTTCGAATAAAAAAGCTGCACTTGCTGGATGGCATCAATGAGCGCCGAATCTTCAACACGAGCCAGCCTGGAATCGAGCGAGACCGGGGCTTGGGCCACCGCCGTATTCAGATAGCGTTCAGCAAGTTCGTGATACGGCCGTCCTATTTCGAGAATCCCGGCGTCGGCGGCCGTGTCGCGCGTCACTGGAATCAGGCGGCTGGTCTTTGAGACTATCTTCCACCCGGAAGTTTCCTTCGGGGTCAGCACAAAATCCATTTCGCCCAGCGACATGCCCCAGTTCTTCGGCTGCATCAGAAGCACGTCGCCAATTTGCAGGCTGGCGAGTTGCTGGTGCGAGTGTCCGAAGACGATGGCATCGATGCCAGGGACCTGGGTTGCAATTTGGCGCACCATGTTCTCTTTCGCATCGCCATCCAAACCTGCATGGGCAGCCACGATCACAATGTCGGGATGCTCGCGCGCGCGTACTTCGGCCACTGTGCGCCCGGCCGCATCAACGCCCGATTCGAAACGATAGCCGCGATAATGCTCCTCGGCTTCCCAATCGGGAATGAGTGGAGTGGTGACGCCGATGACTGCGATTTTTACGCCGGCCACGGTCTGGATGAAATATGGCGCAAAGGGTCTCAGGGCCAATCCTTTGGATGCCGCCGCAGCGGTGATGTTCGACGAGATGAACGGGAAATTTGCATCTTCCCGTGCCCTGGCAAGATTCTTCAGCCCGAAGTTGAACTCATGATTGCCCACCACCATGGCGTTGTAGCCGATGGCGTTCATGGCCAGCATCATGGGGTCATGAGCCGGCGGTGGGACGCCTTTGCCGGTCTCGACGTATTCCTGATAGACAGCTTCGAGCGGCGTACCCTGGATGGTATCGCCGCAATCGATGAGCAGGTTGTTGGGATTCTCAGCTCGGGCGGCCTGGATCAGCGTCGCGATTTTCGCCAAGCCACGCGCCGCCGGTTGCGCGGTGTAGTAATCGTAGGGAAAGAGATTGCCATGCAGGTCGGTAGTGGCAAGCAGCGTGATTTTCAGCTCCGCGCCCGAAGCCAACCACGCCAGAATGACAGCCGCTAAGAACGCGCGCAGAGTACCCATCAGAACAACAAGTTTCAGTATAATCGAGCTAAATGAAATCACTGTTGATTAGCATTATTTTATGCTCCAGCCTGTTGGCGCAAGCGCCTGCGTCCAAAAGCGCGGATACCAAGGGCGCGGCTGCCTCCAAGGGCGCTGCCACTTCGAAGACCGGCGCTGCTCCTGCGGCGCGGCCTTCCTTGACGAATCCGGCGTCGCTGCACGCCAAGGCGCCCGATGTATTCAAGGCGCAGTTCACAACCACCAAGGGCGACATCGTGCTGGAAGTGCATCGCGATTGGGCGCCATTGGGCGCCGACCGTTTTTACAACCTGGTGAAGAACGGCTTCTTTACCAACACGGCATTCTTCCGCGTGGTCCCCGGCTTCATGGTCCAGTTCGGCCTGGCCGCGAATCCGGCGGTGAACAAAGCCTGGGAGACCGCGAACATCAAGGACGATCCAGTGAAGCAGAGCAACAAGCGCGGCATGCTGACGTTCGCCAAGACCTCTCTGCCCAATTCACGATCCACGCAGCTTTATATCAATTTCGGCGACAACGCCGGGTTGGATCCGCAAGGGTTTGCCCCGATCGGCAGCGTGGTGGAGGGAATGGATATCGTCGACAAGATTTACGCCGGCTATGGCGAGCGTCCGGAGCAGGACAAAATCATCGATCAGGGCGATGCATATATCGCCAAGAATTTCCCCATGATCGACAAGATCAAGATGGCTAAGATTCTTCCAGCCGAGCCCGCCGCCGCGCCGGCCGACAAGAAGTAACGCACGCTTTGGCTACTTCGGATTCTCCAGCGGGATCTCGAAGTATAAAACCTCCTGGCCGGTGGCCGCTACCTTGATGCCGCTCAGGTAAAACTTCGATCCCGGACGGTGGGTGGTCTGGAAATAAAAGAACCCGTGCACGGCTTCATGCGGCGGCAGCAGCTTGGCCGCGAAAGACCGCCCATCGATTTCCCATACATCCAGCGGGTTTTTGTGTTTGCGGCGGATGGGAATCGGCGTCCCCACCGGCACATTGGGCCGCTCCGCGCCGCCCAGCGTCTGCACTTCGTCGGCGGGAGTGGCCTCCACCTGATGCCGATCGATACCGGTATACTCGGCGTCCAGGTGTTCCAGCTTCAGCGCCTGGTCCGTGTCATTCTGAATAATGACGAGAACGGGCAGAACGCCATACTGATTAGGGTTCAATTTCCCGAATGCCGTGTGAGCCAGCTCTTCGGTGTCGTAAGCAACCACCGCCACCGTTACGTGATCATTGGTTTGTTTGGCGGGATAGGACGATGCCGGCCCGGGCGAAAACTTGGCCGCGTCCTTGTTATTGTCGGCGGCCAGCGTGGCGTCGCCCACAAAAAGCACGGCCATGAACAGTATCAGGGAAATTAAGAGCGCTCTCATTCAAATCCTTTACTGGGCGATTCGCGTCGCCGCATTTCCGCTGCTTGTATTCTATTTCGTTTACCGCTCGGCCCGCGATCATCGCTATTCCCGCCGGTTTTCCGAACGCCTGGGCGGCGAGCCCGTGTCCTTTCACCCGACGCCCCCGGGCGCCGTTTGGTTGCACGCGGTTTCGGTGGGCGAGGTGGTTTCGGCGGCTGGGTTATTGCGTGAACTTCGCGAAC
>DATHNM010000479.1:0-84532 GCA_035486095.1 Bryobacteraceae bacterium | reverse complement strand
ATGAAGGCGGGGACGAAGATCAACTTCAACCTGCATCTGCATCCCATGGGCAAAGAAACCCCGGCCAACGTGGCGCTGGCCCTCAAGTTTTATCCCAAGGGATACACGCCCAAGTACATCGAGACCACCGAAAAAATTGGCGACCCGAAGGAGCTGGACATTCCCCCGGGCGAGGGCAGCGTCCGGTTTGACGGCTACAACACACTGGCCAAACCAGCGCGGCTGTTATCGTTCCAACCGCACTTGCACAATCGCGGGAAGGCTTCGTGCATGGAGGCTATCTATCCGGGCGGCCACAAAGTAGAGATGCTGAGCTGCGTAAGTAAATACCAGTTTGCGTGGCATCTGGTGTATCTGTATGCCGAAGACGAACAACCGCTGCTTCCGGCCGGCACCATCCTGCATATGATTTCCTGGTACGACAATTCACCGGCGAACAAATTCAATCCCGATCCGGAAAACCTGATTACCTACGGCCAGCGCACCGTGGACGAAATGGGCGGCGCGTGGATCAGCTACTACTTCCTCTCCGACGAAGAGTTCAAGCAGCAGGTGGCTGCGCGAAAAGCCAAGACCATTCTCGCGAAGTCGGAATAGCGGATGCGCTGGATAGTGGCGGCGTGTGCCGTGTTGGTGTCGGTAATCGCGGTACGCGCGCAAGTCCAATACGCACGCGGCCAGAATGTCGCTCCGGTGTTTGAAGGCTGGGAGCGTAATGCCGACGGCACGTTCAACATGGTCTTTGGGTACCTCAACCGGAATTACGAAGAGGAACTGGATATACCCGTCGGCCCCGCCAACACCGTCGACGCAGGCGAGGGCGCATCCGGCGATCGCGGGCAGCCCACTCATTTCTACCCCAGAAGGCAGCGTTTTCTGTTTCGAGTGATGGTGCCCAAGGATTGGGACAAGGAACGAAAAGTAATTTGGACCATCACGTCGCACGGGCGAACCGACCAGGCCAAAGGATGGCTGCAGCCGGTATGGGAACTCAGCGAAGACGTCATCATCGAGAATATGGGCGGGGGCGTTCCCGATCCGAACAACAAGCCTCCATCGCTAACCATCGGCGATGTTCCATCCGTGGCGCTCCCGGAAGCGGCGACCCTGACCGCCTCGGCCACTGACGACGGTCTTCCGAAACCTTACCGGCGCTCGCCGTCGAACCCGGATCGCGATTCGCAGCCCCGGCGCCCGCGGGGGGTGCAAATCAAGTGGATTGAATATCGCGGACCGGGCAAAGTCACGTTCGATCCGGATGCCTCCGCAGTGGTGTACGGAGAGCCCGTGACTCTGGCCTCGAAAGTGAGTTTCGGCGCGCCCGGAACTTATGTCTTGCGAGCCACCGCCAATGACGGGCAGTTGTTTACGTCGCGCGACGTCACCCTGAACGTGCACTGAACCGCACGCCACCCGGTTACGTCAGAAACGAGACGAACCGGCGTTGTGGATCATATTTTTCACGCATGGCTTCCAGGCGAGCGGATGCTGCCTGCGACAAATACGGCCCCTTGTTCACCGGCATGTTCTCGTCGTTCATCTGCGAGCCGTTGCCGATGGGCTTCAATTTGCCGATCATCTCAGCGGACCACGCGGCGCAGCGCTCATCGTCGGCGGCATCATGGTAGATGGCGTTGGGCGAGAGATAAACGTCGCCTTGCAGTGAATATGCCATGTCCTTGAGCTTCTGCACCGGGCCCCAGTGCAGCCACAGCATGAAAGATTGCGGGGTCGGGAATTTCAGGAACGCGTCGCGCCCGGCGGCCAGAATTTTCTCAGGCGGCGCGCTGGTCCAGACGCCATCCAGTATCTGACGCGACCCGGCCGGGATCGCGCCCCCGGTGGCGAACGGAATCTTGACGTGCCGCGCTACGGCTTTCTTCACCACGGGAGCGTTTTCCAGAATGTCCAGCGCCGCATCCACCTCATTTTCGGAATAGCCTTGCGAGTTAGCCGCCAGCGTGAGCGCCGGCTTGCCATCCGCCGTACCCCCGATCAAAATGCCCTCCAGGAATCGCGGAAAGGAGTTTTGCGATTTTCCCAACCATCCGGCCACCTCGTCAAGCATGTCCGGCGAAAAAATATATACGCTGGATTTTCTGGATGCCGGCAGCGGATGCACGTTCAGATAGAAGCGCACCGCTACGCCAAAGAAGCCTGGCCCGGAGCCGCGCGCCGCCCACAGATAGTCGCTGTTCTGGTTTTCATCGGCGTGAATCAGTTCTCCATCGGCATTCACCACGTCCAGCGCCTGCAGATTTGCGCATCCCGGCCCCCATAACCGGCCATTCAAGCCATGTCCGCCGCACATAATAAATCCGCCCAAGCCAACTCCGGGGTCGTGCGCGGTGGGAAACATGAGCTGGTATCGCTCCGCCAGAATCTTGTTGAATTGATCGCCGGGCCAACCCGGGCTCACCGTGGCAATCCGGGACACCGGATCCACGGAAAGTTCCTTCAGCCTGGAAATATTAATCAGTACGGAGTTGTCGCGCGTATGGGAACCGGTGAAGCTGTGGCCGCCGGAGCGTGCGCTCACCTGCCAGCCGCGCTCCTTGGCCAGTTTTACGGCGGCGATCACATCGTTCACATCCTCTGCCAGCACAATCGCATTCGGGAACCGATTGGGCTTGCGTGCGTTCCAGGTGGCGCCCCGGCGATAAACTTCGTAGCCCGCGTCACCCTTGTAGTAGATCTTGCCTTTCGGTATTCCGCCGGGCCGCGCGGCTTGCGCTGCGAACCCCAGGCGCGGTAAACGCAAAGCGAAGGCCTTGGCGGTGGCGACAGTTGCACCCAGGAACCTGGTGCTCCATCCAAGCATCCAGCGGCGGGTTATCATGAGTCCCCTCCCTGGATAGATTGTGCGTCAATTGGAGGTTATTGTGGCGCCAAAAATTGCTGTCAAGCTTCCCACGGTGACTCTCACGCCAAATAGTCCAGGCACGCCATTGGCAGTCAGCAACGGCGCGGTTGCCACTCCGTTTGCGTTGCTCAAAACCGGCAGGGCCGGAGACGCAGCAAATGTTCCCGCCGCGCCGTTGGGCGCCGCCACCACCTGAAACATCACGCTGACCCCTTGAACGTTGTTTCCAGCCGCATCCGTCACCCGCACTGACAGGCGGGAAGGAAAAGGCTGGCCTTCCGGCGTGCTTTGGCTCCGGCCCACGATCTTGGTGATGGTAGCCGGAACATCGGCATTTTGCGTAACGGTCACGGTCTGTCCCAGCACCATGATCTGCGCTATGCGGCTGGTGGCTCCGGTATTGGCGGTGAACGAAAAATTGATCACACCGCCGCTGATGCCCGTGATGCTCAGCCATGGCTGGTTGCTGGTGGCGGTGAGCGGGATGCTGGCGGGCAACACTTGCGCGGTCAGCGAATCCGTACCAGCCACGGCGGCTTCGGTGAGGCTGCCGGTGCTCAAGGCCAGAAAACCTGGCGTGTATTCATCGATCTCGCTATCGTTACTGTCCGCGGCATAGATATTGCCTGTGCCATCCACCGCCACTCCCAGCGGGTTATTCAGACCCGTGGTCACCAGCGAGGTCAACTGTTGGGTTGTGGCATTCCATTCCTTGATGGCATTGTCGCCCGTGTCGGCCACATACAAATTGCCCTGCGCATCCATGGCTAACCCCGTTGGATTGTTCAAACCCGTCGCTACCAGCGGCGTAACCAAGCCATTGGCCGCGGTCCATTCCTTGATGCTGTTGCTGCCGCTGTCGGCAAAGTACACATTGCCGAACGCATCCACCGCCACGCCGGCAGGATGGTTCAACCCCGAGCCGGCCAATGTAGTTAGCTGCTGCAAGGCGGTGTTCCATTGGTTGACCGTATTGTTGCCGGCGTCGGAAAAATAGATATTTCCCTGTGTGTCCACCGCCACTCCGGATGGATTGCCCAGCCCCGAAACTAACGTGGACAGCTGTTGATTGGCGGCGCTTAACTCTTCTATGGCGTGGTTGCCACTGTCGGCGATAAACACGTTTCCCGTCCCGTCCACTGCCACTGCGGCGGGGCTGCTTTGCGCCGACGACAAGGTCGCGGTGGCCTGCGTGACAGGGCTCCACTGCTTAATGGCGTTGTTGGCCGTGTCGGCGATATACACATTGTTCGATCCATCCACCGCCAGGCCCTGAGGATGGCTCAATCCGATGGATTCCAGCGGGACCGGCGGGGCGATTGGCACAAAGTTCACGCCCACTTGAGTAAGTGTGAATGTCAAGCCCCCTATGGTAAGAACTCCAGACTGGGCAGCGGCGTTCGTGTTGGCAGGGTAAGTGAACTGAATTGTCGCATTCCCGGTGCCGCTGGTGCTGCCAGCCGATAACTGCAACCATCCGGCGTTGCTGCTGGCGGTCCAGGCGCCGGTGGCGGTCAGCGTCAAGGTGCCGCTGCCGGCGCTACTTCCCACGATAGATGCATAGGAATTTAAAGTGTTGTTCGTGGTGCAACTCTGGAAAGGAGTAGTGCCGGCTATTTGTTGCGGAGCCTGGGTGGGCACCAGCGCACAACTATTGGGCCTCACTACCGGTATCGGGGTTGCCGGAATCTGGGACGCGGTGGGAAAGTCCACGGTGGGCGCGAATGCTCCCATGTAACCGCCCTCGGGGTTATACGCGGAAGTCTTGAACGGCACATTCAAGGTCGAACACTGAAAGGATGAACTCGGACCAAGCTCGCGGATGATCATGCCGCTAAAGCTGGTGTAGTTTGGCATGCTGCTCACATCGATCCAGGTATAGCCATTGGCAGCCGTCGCGTTCGGTGGCTGGGGAGCGCCAAAACCGGCCACGATGTTGACATTGCCATTCACGTCCTTCACCAGACTCTGGTCGTCGATCGAGAGGATGCTGCTGTGCCCGGCGCAATTGATAGCCGCCGTCTGGAAGGTCAATCCAACGAAGCGCACTTGTTCATCGCCCCGCAGGCTGCAATTCCCCGTGGTGCAAGGCGTGGACGGCGTGCTGGGCATTTGAAATTGGATGCGCAAGTACGTTTGACCCGCTAAGAGACTTTTGATTTGCAGATTCGAAAGGGCGCCGCCCAGATAGCCCGCCACGGTATCGTTGACCGGGATGTATTCGGAAGGGCGCTGCCAGACCACATTGTTCAGCGGATCGGGCGGAAAATCCAGCCAGGGTTGGATGGCCGAAGCATATTGCAAATGAGCGCTGATCTGATCCTGATGAAGCAGCGGACTGGTAACGGTTTGCTGCACGCCCACGATATTGGCCTGAATGGCCTGCTGGATGGGCATGGCGCAGCCATTGGCCAGGCTGCGCACGATAACGTATTCGGGAACGGGCGAGGCGTCAATGTCCACATATTTCCGCAGCGTCACCATCCCGGATACGTTGGGCCCGGTCTCGTGAGCGGGAAATCCAGGTGGGAGGGACGGACTACCAGCCCAGGTGATTCCGCTGTGGAGTTGGGAGGCGTCCAGCACATTCTGGCTGATGTTGGTGCTGCCGATGCTACAGCCCGGACTCTCAGTAGTGGCCGTCGGCTGCCCGAAGGAGACGATCATGCCATACCTTTGGTTGGGAGTGAACGTCTCTCCCGGCGCCAGAGGGTTCGTCATGGCGCTGGTTAACGGGACAATGTCGGTGTCCAGCAGCGTGCCCACGGCGACCAGATGATCGTCGTAAACCGTCGCCGACATGAAGCGGGCATTCGGATAGACCCCCACGATGATGAGTTCATAACCAGGCGTAACCTGATAGAAAAAACTCGTATAGATCGCATTCAGGTCACCGGCGAAATGCGAGTTTCCGTTGCGCAGCGACAACATGTAACAGGGATTCTGAAAGTTTGCAATGAATCCTTTAGTGGGATCGATGGGTGGAAGACTGGTGCAGTCAGCCGCCGCTTGCGATGGCCAGAGGGCCGCAAACACACTAATCGGGAGGAAGAGCCAGAACTTTGCGGAAAACATGTAGTTTGAATTACGCTATCATATCGGCCAACCCTTTCGCGACTTGAATTTTTCGATCCCGCTTGGAGTGGTTTATACTCTTGACATCATGCGCGGGATTCTACGGCTGGGCCTGTTGTGCTGGATAGCCATCGCGTCGTATGCACAGGGCGGGGGAACAATCGCCGGCGCCGTGTGGGACTCGGACGGCGAGGCGGTGGCAAACGCCCAGGTCCAAGCAACCAACCGGAGCACCAAAGCAATTTACAAGACTGCGGCTACCGACCAAGGCCGCTACACGTTATCGAAGCTGCCGCCAGGAACTTATGACGTCGCTGTGAGCGCTCCGGGGTTTTACCCAACCAATCGAGAAAACGTCGCGCTGGGCCCGGCAGAACCGCTGCGCCTGGACGTTCGCCTGCTCGAATACCAGTTGGGCACCCTGGGCGACGGGCGGGAGTTCAGGGTGCAGCTGACAAGTCCGCATGCCGCGCCATCCGGACCCGCGCCTCGAACCGCGGATGGCAAACCCGACCTCTCCGGCGTCTGGTTCGCACAGCGAACGGTGGATGCGGGCACGCCAGAACCTCGGCCCTGGGTGGAAGCGTTGCTGAGGGAGCGGGCCGCTAACAACTCCAAGGATGCGCCTGGGGCACACTGCCTGCCGCGCGGCATCACCAGTGCCGGAGCGCTGTTTCCTTACAAACTGGTTCAGACACCCACCCTGCTGGTGATGCTGTTTGAAGATGACATCCCCAGCCACCGCCAGGTCTTTTTGGACGGGCGCAGCCATCCGAAAGATCCCAATCCTATGTGGATGGGGCATTCCATCGGTCGT
Source organism: Bryobacteraceae bacterium (assembly GCA_035486095.1). Taxonomy (GTDB): domain Bacteria; phylum Acidobacteriota; class Terriglobia; order Bryobacterales; family Bryobacteraceae; genus Palsa-89. Next base: position 77,777 of record DATHNM010000479.1, on the reverse strand, counting down.
TGGGAAGGAGACACGCTGGTGGTCGACACGGTGGGTTTCGACGACCGGTCGTGGCTCGATACCCAGGGTCATGCGCACACCGAAATGCTGCGCGTGACCGAGCGCTTTCGCCGGCCTGATCTGGGACATCTGGAGATCGAGTTCACCATCGACGATCCGGAAGCTTACGCCAAGCCCTGGAAAATCCTGCGAGCCTCGGAGCTGGATGCCAACGACGACATCGGAGAGTATGTCTGCAACGAGAACAACAAGGACGTGGAACACATGGTAGGGAAATAAGCACGGCGTAGCGCGCGTTCTCAACGTGTGTTCTCAATCGGCCCGCGCGACGGATGTTTGTTGATATACTCCGGGGCGCAGCCAACCAGGCGCCAGATCGGGGTACGGGATGAGACTCTGCCTGTTTTTTGTAATCGCCGCCATCACTTCTCTGGCGGCCGACGATCCTTACGCCGCCCAGCTCTTTCAGAAACATTGCGCCTCCTGCCATAACTCGGAGGCGGGAGCCAGTGGACGGGTTCCACAAATATCCGCGCTGAAATCCATGACGCCGGCGGCCATTCAGAAGACCATTGACAGCGGCATCATGAAACAGCAGGCATCGGCGCTTTCGGCGGATGAACGCCAGAGAATCGCGAGCTTCTTGGGAACAGCGGTAACCCTGGAACGAAAGCGCGAGGAAATTGCGAATCTGTGTCCGGCAGGCGCGCCATGGAACGAGGGACCTGCCTGGGCCAGTTGGGGAGGCGGCCTGGCCAATACCAGGTTCCAATCGGAAAAAGACGCGGGCCTGAGCGTGCAAGACCTGCCCCGCTTGAAACTGAAGTGGGCATTTGCGTTCCCGGACACTTCCACCATGCGCTCCCAGCCGGCGGTTTATCGCGGCAGAGTATTCGCAGGCGGGCAGGACGGCAGCGTGTACGCTCTCGACATGCAAACCGGCTGCGTGCATTGGGCCACCACCGTGCAGTCCCAGGTGCGGACGGCCATTACCATCGGCGAGGTGAACGGTAATCCCGTGGTGTTCTTTGGCGATTCCGCCGGGTTCGTCTATGCGTTGGATGCCACGTCCGGCAAGCAGTTGTGGAAGACGCGTGCGGACGAACATGCGGCCTCTACCGTGACGGCGACGCCGGTGTTTTACAAGGATCGTTTGTATGTCGGCGTGGCTTCTCGCGAGGAGGCTCTCTCGGTTTCTCCGGGCTACGTGTGCTGCACGTTTCGCGGCAGCGAGTCCGCGCTAGACGCTGTTACAGGAAAAGTATTGTGGAAGACCTACACAATTCGCGATGTGGCCAAGGAACGAGCAAAGACCCGGCACGGTTCAGCGGCCTTTGGCCCCTCCGGTGTCGGCGTCTGGACCGCGCCGGTGCTGGACCCTGAACGCGACACGATGTACGTAACCACAGGCGACAATTATTCCGATCCGCCCACCGCGCTCAGCGACGCCCTGCTGTCTTTGCGCATGTCCTCGGGCGAGATTCAGTGGTCCAAGCAATTTACCGCGAAGGACGCCTGGAACAGCTCCTGCCAGCTGGCCGGCAAAGTGAATTGCCCCGATTCAGACGGACCCGATTTCGATTTCGCGTCATCGGCCATATTGGTTTCACTCCCCAACGGCCGCCGCGCGCTTCTGCTGGGACAAAAATCGGCGGCCATCTATGCGGTGGACCCGGACCGGCGCGGCGAGATCTTATGGCAGGCGCGCATCGGCGAAGGCGGCACCGTGGGCGGCATCGAGTGGGGCTCGGCCACCGACGGCCGCAATGTCTACGTGGCTCTTTCCGATATCCGTTTCGCAGTGGACCGCAAACCGGCGAGCAACGATCGCTCGTACAATCTGGACCCGGCCAAAGGCGGCGGATTATTCGCATTTCGTGTAGACAATGGCGAACGTATGTGGCAGACTCCGCCACCTGGCTGCGGCGATCGGCGGCCGTGCAGTCCGGCTCAATCGGCGGCCGTGACCGCGATCCCGGGAGTGGTATGGTCCGGCGCGGAAGACGGACACCTGCGCGGCTATTCCACATCCGAGGGAAAAATCATCTGGGACTACGATACGTCCCACGAATATCAAACGGTGAACGGCGTTCCCGGCCGCGGCGGGGCCATTGACGTGGCGGGGCCTGTGATAGCCGGCGGAATGATGTTCGCTATTTCCGGCTATCCGGCGCGCGGCGGCCTGCCGGGCAACGTCCTGCTGGCGTTCGGCCTGGATACGGAGCCGCGCAAATGAGCCGGTTATCCCCGCTGATATTCGCCGCGCTTCTGTCGACGTTGTTCGCTCAGGAGCAACCGGACCCCAATGCCAACTTCACCGGAACCGCCACCCGGCTTGAGAGCAACATTCGTGTGCGGGCCGCGCGCATTCATTTTGAACCCGGCGCGCGCACCAAGTGGCACGTTCACGAACGCGGCCAGATTCTGCTTTGCCAGGAAGGCGTCGCTCGCACACAGGTGAAAGGGCATCCGGTTCAGGAACTGCATCCCGGCGAAACCGCTTATGTGCCGGGCGGCGTTCCGCACTGGCATGGCGCAGCGGCGGGCCAGCCCGCCACGCTATTTTCCGTGGATATGAGCGACGGCAAGACGAAATGGCTGGACGCAGTTACCCAGGTTGAGTACAACGGAGAAACAAAACCATGACCATAAGATCTCTCGCCATGCAGGGCGTTTGGGCCATCGTGGCACTGCTCCTGCCGGCTGGCCTGCAAGCCTCCGCCGGCTGTGGGCTAATCAAGCCCGACGCTACCGACGCGGTTGCCTTTGCGCCCGACCATCACAAAGTAATTCTGGAGAACGACGCGGTGCGCGTGCTGGAAGCGCGGGTTCCGCTACATAGCAAAGAGCCGCCGCACACGCACCCTTGGCCCAGCGTATTCTTCGAACAGACCTCGGGCCGCGACGAGCCTTGGAAAACCGTCAACATCAGATGGTCCCAGGGAGGACCCAGCAAGGGGTTCGAAAGCAGCGATCGCGACCGGCATAATCTGCTGATCGAGATCAAAAGCGTCGATTGCCAGCCAGCGGCCGCCGCGCCATTGCCAGACACCGATGCAGTAAAGATCCATGACCCCAATCTGACCGTGGTCCTGGAAAACGATTACGTACGCGTGCTCAGCGTGCGCATCCCACCCGGCGCTAAGGAACCGTGGCACACGCACACCTGGCCGGCTGTGGTGGTGTACTTCAGCTTGCCTCCTTCCCAGCGTTTCTTAAAGGACGGCACGAAAACAGCCCGTCCGGAGTTGAAGGAATTGCAAGTGACCTATGACCCCGCCAGCCAGCCGCTGCACTCAGTGGAAAACCTCGGCAGTGTTCCTTATCAGGCATACCGGGTGGAACTCAAACCGGTCACTACGGTGGCGCTCGCAAAATCCGCGCGCTAGTCCTAAAATCCGGGCAGCCACACATCCAGAACGGCGCAGCGCCGCTCCTCGCGAACCACGCGGAACGCTTCGCTCAGTGCACCATCCAGTTCGCCGGGTTGGTGTACGATGGCCGCAAACGCACCGCCTGCTGCCTTGGCGATTCCCGAATAATCCGGCGGCGGATCGAAGGCCGCAGCGATATCGTTCGACTTACTCACGAACCCATCCGGATGAATGGCAAGCGTCGACATCTTAGGAGCCTTCCAGCCGCGGTTGTTATACACCACTTGAACAAACGGCGTTTTGTACCGCCCCGCGATCCAATGCGCGGCCGAGGGAATGGAGGCCATGAAACACCCGTCGCCGGTGAGGGCGACCACGGTTTTATCCGGATTGGCGAGCTTGATTCCCACCGCGGCGCCCGTATTCCATCCAATGGATCCGCCGCCGCAGGTGAAAAAACTTCCCGCTCGGTTGGCTCGGATGTGGTCGGCGATGGTGTTGTGACTGGTGATGCCTTCATTCAGAACCAGCGCATCCGCCGGCAGGTGCGCACGCACACGCGCCGTCAGATACTCGGGCGTGATGACATCCTGGCGGGGAGTCTCGCGCGCCGCCAGTTCCTGCATGCGCACTTCATGCAGCGCGGTATAGTGCGCCCGCCGCTGCTGCACCAGATTTTCATCGATTTTTCCGTTTGCCTGAGCGCTAGCCACATACGCGTTAATTTGCCGGAGCGCGGTGGCTGCATCCGCCCGAAACGAGTGTTGCATCGGAAAATACCACAGCGGCATCTGCTCCTTAAGTGGATCGACATCGATGTGATAAATCTTGGCGGCGCCGTTCGGCTTCGTCACGGTAGGGATCCACGGCACATCGCTGTCCAGCACCAGAACCACGTCGCCTGCTTCGAGTGCGGCGTTTTGTACGGGAGCGTTTACCTGATTGCCCAGATACAACGGATGGTCCGCGGGAAAGTCCAGATAGGTTGGAATGGATGTCCAGGCGCCGATGCCCAGGGCGTTGCACAGCTTCACCAATTCACCCACGGCCTCGGGATTTCTTCCGAGGTAACTGCTGATTACCAGGGGACGGCGCGACGCGATCAGATCCTCGGCGATGAGCGCCACAGCCGACGGGTCAATGGCGCACGGCGCCACGGGGCGCCACAGTTTCGAATCGTGTGCGGCAACCGGCGGGACTTCCGCTTCCAGCACCTCGCGCGCGGCAGTCAGATAAACCGGCCCTTTGGGATCGCTTTGAGCGATCTGCATGGCGCGATGAACCAGCTGTTTGACATTCCTGCCGGTCCGGATTTCGTTTTCGTACTTGACGTAGCCGCGAAGGATGCCGCGCTGATCCAGCACGTCCTGCACCCAATGAACCCACTCGTTGCGGCTGCCGGCCAGCTCGCCTTCCTGGGTGAAGGGAGACGTTCCGGCAAACAACAGCACCGGCACGCGCGCCTTGGCTGCGTTATGCACCGCCCCACCCAGCGATTGAGTGCCGCAATCCACGTGCACCAGAACCACCTGCGCCCGGCCGGTGGCTTGTGCATAACCATGCGCCGCGCTCAGCGCAACCATTTCGTGCGGACAAGTGATCACTTCAGGGACCCGCTGTCCGGTTGCGTGCGCTTCGGCCAGGCTCTCGAGGATGGGAGGATGATCGGTGCCCAGGTTCGCGAAAATGTAGGAAACTCCCGCTTCTTCGAGAGCGCTCAGGAACGCAGTGGCGGCGGTGGGCATACGAAAATAGCTTCAATGCCAGTCTATCGCGGCTGGTCAGCGCTTCAAGTTCCGCAGTGTTCTGCGGGCAATTGTATCGGCAGCCCAAACGGCCAGCACTGCGGATGCGCGCCGGTCTGCCGCAGCGTCCGTTAAGCGCTTCAGCCCCTGGCGTCCGCTCAACAGCGTGCCCTGGAATGCGGCCCGCATAGTGCTGAAAGGCGCGTCGCCGGCCGCATTCTGCAGACGTTGGCTGACACGCGCCGGCACCTGCGCGTGGAATTCCGCTGCAAGATAGTCCAGCCGCAGCGCGAGCGGGACAACCACGTTCATCGCGCTGGCACGTTCCAGCAGCTGATCCCAATCCAGGTCCGGGGCACGGCCGATGAGGAGGAAAGCATCGCAGACCCAACGCAGTGCATCAACCCCTGGAACGCTGGAAGCATGTCCGCAGAGGTGCACCAGCGCATCCACCGGGCAGAGAATGCGGGCCGCCACACCGTCCAGCATGCAATCTTTCGCGCGCTCAAACAGTTCTTCCACGCGCGGATTGTAGACGTTGGCGAGAAAGGGCCGCGTGTGCGCGCGCAGCGGCAATCCCGACGAATGAATAAAAAGCGCGTGGGCCGTTCCCTCCGGCGAGGATACGGCGGAGAGGCCGATCTTTTCGATAATCGGGAGGACTAGCCGCGCCTCACTGTGGCGGATCAGCAGATCGATGTCATGGCAATGCCGGTGTTCCGCCGTGTCATAGAGCGTCTCTGCAAAGGCAGCTCCCTTCATCACGATGGGCCGCAGGCCTTGAGCCTCTAGCGACGACAAGACCAACCTGCGCACATTGCGGTAAGTCTCCATCCGCAATTTCTCACGCACAAACGCGGCGCGCAAGTAGGAGAGCGTCGAGGCGTTCAACTCGGCGCCCGAACGGCTGACCGCGCTCATCAAGAGGGGTAGCAACGAGCGCGCCCAGCGATTGGTATCGGAGAGCGCCAGAAACGGATCGGCCACCCCAGCGCGCCAATCTTCCCAGGCAGTGCTGCTGTCGCCGCCTGCGAGCAAGCACGCGCGCAGCAGAAGTGTCTGTTCCGCATTCGGCAGAGTTCCCGATAGCGCACGCCAGAGGGACACCCGGAGGCTTCCCGCGCTCAAGGCTCCTCCTGCCGGCGGGCACCTCCCAGATCCAACTCAGTGGCGTGACCATCTTTGGCACGCCGCCGATCGAGCGACGCCTTGATGATGCGGAGATATTCGGCGCGGCTGGACCCACCCAGCGCCGCGCTGCGGTTGGCATCGTGCAGCCGCCTGTAAACCAGAACTTCGGGCAGCAAGTCCACGTGGACGCCTTGCTCGGCGGCACGCAGCAGCCAATCGCGATCGTTGCCGTGGCGCAGCGTTTCGTCGAAGAGCCCGATGGTGTGGAAGAGCGTGCGCCGCGCCAGCATGGTGACACTGGTGTAGCCGGGGACGGCGCCGGCCGTGGCCGGGGAAACATCGATCTCGGCCGGCGGCGGATTTCCGCTGAAATTCAGCAGATGTGAAAAGGTGACGCCCAGCGCCGGATTTTCGGCCAGACGCTGTAATTGGCGCGCCAGCTTGTCGCGATGCCAAAGATCGTCCGCATCCAGAAAAGCGATATATTCGCCGGCCGCCGCGCGGATGCCCGCGTTCCTGGCAGCGGCATGCCCTGCGTTGGCTTGAGTGATCACTTTAAGGACGCCTGAGAACTGTTGCAGCATTGCGCCCGTGCCATCGGTAGAGCCGTCGTCAACGACGATGGTTTCGATTGGCCGGTGGGTCTGTCCCAGAATGCTCTCCACTGCCGCCGCTATGAAGCGCTCGCTGTTGAAAACCGGGATGATGCAACTGACAAGCGGTGTCATGGCGTGATGAGCGGCGCGATGGCTTTTGAAATATCGGTGGGATTGTGGCTCATGTCCAGCCAGTAGCTGGGCACCAGGTTGACCAGCGCCGCAAGTCTGGCGAGTGTGCGCCCGGCCGGGACCGCGCGCTTGATGATCGAGCTGGGCGCCAGCAACCGCAGCGCATCGCTCTTAGCCGCCGGACGGATCACGCTGCGTTCTTCTTGCGTGAGCCGGGGCAGCATAATGGCGCGGATTTTCGACTGAGGAACGGTTTGAATGTGCTGCGCAACATGCAGGGCGATCAACTGTTTTCCTCGCGATGCCGTGGCGCCATTGGTGTGGACCAGCGGCGAAGCAAATTTTTCGAGATGGGCGGCATCCAGCGCGCCGGTTGAATAGAGGCTGTAACCGATGCAATTGTTTGCCGAACCCGTGCCGTGTTGGACGTCGAGAATAATACAATCGTCCCCCAAAAAATCGAATCCAGCGACCGCGCACGCCAGGGCGCAGGTGGATTTTCCGGTCCCGCTGGGCCCGGCGAACAGCACTCCCTGGCCGCCCAGCGAAACCAGCCCGGCGTGAATCACGCTAAGCCCATCGTCGTTCAGCCATGTGGTCACCGGCACCGAGAGCGGTTTGACCCGCTCCCAGGAAGGAATTTCCTCCAGCGAGCAAATGGAACCTACCAGCCGCCGTTCCGTTCGATCCAGCAGGTAATAGCAGCCACCCACGCTCTGGCTCAGAAAGCGTCCGTCGGCCGACGTCGAAATGCGGCCCGCACCGTCGGAACCAGGCTGCCCGGAAGCGCCGGGAAACAGATCGACTGTCAGTCTTGGCGATGAACCGACGGATTTCGATGCAAGATGGCCAAGCGCGGGATCGATCCAGGCGGCAATCGGCTCTCCCACCAATCGCATTTGCACCTGCCGGCCGGCGATCTCAATGCTTCTCTCCAGAACCGCGCGGGCACGTGCCGAGGTTTCGAACTCCGCGCGCAGTTCGGCATAGCTCTCTAAACCCGGTTCGTCCAGCTCTTGGTTTGCCGGTGCGCGCATCGCTTAACGTTCGTCGCGCTCGTTTGCCGGGCCATCGCGCCAAACTATTTCGGACAGGCCGGGAGCCGGCGGATCCAGAGCCAGCAGGTCGCCCATATCGCGGTAGGCAACCAGGCGCGCCGGTTGATAGGGAGCCTTTGCGGCGGTTGTTTCGTCAGCCGCGTGGTCCAAGGGCCGCGGCTCCTTGGCGGGCACAATAAGATTCTCAGCAAGCAGTTGCTGCGCCAGATTTTCCAGATCTTCGCCCGCCACTTGCTCATCCACCTGGTATTCATTCACCAGGCACGCGCGAATTTCGCCCAGCGATGCCTGATTGGCCAGCAAGGCCCAGATGCGTCCACCCACTCGATCCAGGCTGAAGTACATGCCGGTGCTGAGGTCGATAATAATGGCTTCCCCGTCTATAAGCTCGCTGGCTACTTCCTCACGGGGCGCATACGCGCTATCGAGATTCAAGTATCGTCTCCTGATGTGCTGCAACGTCAGAGTAAAGCTGTTGATATCTTTCCACGGTTGACTGCCACTCGAAGGTGCGAAGGGCGTGAACCCGGGCTGCGGCGCCCATGCCTGCGGCGCGCTCGGGATTTTCCAGCAGTTGACCCAGGCCGCTGATGAAACCTTCCAGATCGTTTGATGCCACCAGCCATCCCGTCTCCGCGTGCCGCACCACTTCCACCAATCCTCCAACGGCCGTGCCCACGATGGGCCGGCCCATCATGGCCGCCTGCACGCCCGACACCGGCAGACCTTCCCGCTGGGACGGCATTAGCACGCAGGTGGCTGCATTGATTTTTTCATACACTTGTTCCGGTTCCACCCAGCCCAGGAAGCGCACGCAATCCTGCACCCCGAGCTGCAGTGCGCGTGCCTCCAGAGCGTGGCGCAGCGGACCATCGCCCGCGATGACCAGCTCTATTCCTTTAAACTGATCGCGCAAACGCGCAATGGCTTCGATGGCCCAGTCCACTCGTTTCGCGGGAACCAGGCGGCCCAGACAGAGCAGGCTGGGAGGGTGAAACGGCAGCGGTGAAGGAGCCAGCGGCGGCGGATCCACTCCGTTGTAGATGCAGGACGTCTTCGCTGAAATCTGCGGCGCCAGATTCCTTACTTGATCCAGCACGCTGTTCGAAACTCCCACCACGTGCGAGGCGGCAGTGAGAAGTTGATACAACAGATTGCCCGAACCGGTTTGGCTCGGCAAAACCTCTTGCTGCAGCGTGAACAAGGTGGGGACAGCACCTTGGCCCGAGCCGCGCATATGAAATGTGGCGCTGGGCCCCAACGCGTTCACATGCACCAGGTCTGGTTGAAATTCAGCTTTCACGCGCGCAACTCCGCGAATCACTTCCGGGAACCGGCTGAGGGCGCGGCCGGAAAGCACGGCGCGAAACGGGAATCGATAGACCGGGATGCCTTCGTAAACATCGCGATCCGGCAGATCCAAGTTGTCATGCGAGGTGATGACCGCGAATTGATTTTCGTGCTTCGCAAGGGCGCTCAACAACTTCGCCCCAAACACCTCGGCACCGCCGATGTAGGGCCAGAACAGTTCCGACCAGAAGAGCACTTTCATTGTCCGAGCCGCTAAGATGCTAGTTATGATAACCCGTTCGCTGCAACGGGGTGGCGTCCGACGTTGGGAACAATGCTGGTAGGAAAAGCCCGTTCGTTCGCCTGGCAGAGCAGACAGCTCAGTCTTCCCGAGCAGCTCTGCTCCAGACACGGCGTTCTTCCCGCAGAGCTGTTGGACACCGGTTTCACGCATGGCGACTCCTGCTACAACGCGCTCCACCAGGCGGCCAACAGGAAGATCTATTTTGCCATTGGCAGCTGGCGGAGCGACACCTCGGCGCGGCTGTTCTTGTTTGACGAAAGTTCGAACGAAGTTTCCGCGTTGGCCGGCTTTGATGCCGCCGTCGCGACAGACCCGCAAGCCATCCCGCACGGCAAGGTGCACGTCGAATTCGCGGAATGGAATCGCCAATTGTACACGGCCACGCACATCGGTTTTTACGACACCCGGAACGGGATCGAAACGCCGGGCAGAATCGCCGGACGGCGTCCGTACCAGGGTGGCTTTTTCTTGGGGTTCGATACGGGAACTTGCGCATTCACGCGGCTTTCGAAGGCGCCAGAGGAAGAGGGCATCATCGCGATGGCGGCCGACGCGGCGCGCGGATGTCTGTATGGTCTGACCTGGCCGTCCGGGTTATTTCTGATGTCCTCTATGGAACCGTGCCAGGCGCAATCTTTCCCCTCGGTGTTCGGCCTTGGCGAACGGGGAGCGACGCGGGATGGAAGCTGGTCGCGAATCTGCCGAAGCATGGGACTGGACCCGCGAAGCGGCGATGTCTACTGGTCAGACTCGCAAGGCCGTATTTTTGTTTTTCGAAGAGTTTCGAATAAGATTGAACTCGTGGCGTCCCAGGCGCTTTGGTTCGACGGCGAGCCATCCATGTGGCGAAAGGTATTGTGGAACCGCAAGCAGAATGCCTTCTACGGCATTCTGTCCAGAACATCCCAGTTGTTCCGTTTTGATCCGGCGAATGGGCGCGTGGAACCCCTGGCTGCGCTTCGCCCGGCGGAGTGGAGCCGTGCTGCGTGGTGGCAGGTGAAGCCGCAGGCGACGCTAGCGTTCCATCTGTCCGATGACGGAGACACCATCCGCTACCTGGCCACCGGGCCGGGCGCAATCCTTGCAGACGGGCAGCGGGTCCGCAGCACGGTGAGCTACTTCACCTATCACATTCCTTCCGCTGCGCTGCGCTGCCACGGTCTGGTTCGAATGACGGACGGCCGTTATGTAACCCAGGCGCAAAGCCTGCTTGCGTCGGGAGGAAATGTTTATACGGTTGCCTGGATCGAGCTGCCCGCCAATAGTTCCGACGCACGCACCCGAGATTTGCTGAAAGTGCGGCGCGCCGTACAAGTGCCTCAACTGCATGGAGCGATCGAAGAGACGAATCTGGTTCGCTTTCCCGATCCGATGGCAGCGTCGTGAGGCCGGCGAAAAATGTTCGTTTCGCGGGCTGGCAGTTTCCCAGCGTGACGCAGGAACTGCTGCTGCAGGCGGCGTTGCAGGATCCAGAAGCGGGACATCGCGCCTGGCAGCTCTGGCGGCAACAGACCGGCGGCGGCCAGCTGGATTCCGGCGTAAACCGCATTTTGCCGCTGGTGTATCGCAACCTTGCCAGCCACTGGCGCGAAGACCGGCCGCTCGCCGGTCTGCAGGGGGTTTACCGGAAAACCTGGTCGCAAAACCAACTTCGCTTCCGCACGCTGGCAGATCTCTTGTCGCGATTCCACGACCAGGGAATTGAGCCCATGGTGCTGAAAGGAGGCGCGCTCAGCGTACTGGCCTATCGCGACTTCGGAGTGCGGCCCATGACGGATCTGGATCTACTTGTGAGACGCGAAGCAGCACAGCAGGCAATCCACTGGCTGCGCGCCTGGGAATGGAAGTCTTCACTGGATAATCCGGAACTGCTGATGGACATCCGGCACGGCGATGAGTTCGTGCGGGCCGATGGCCAACGCGTGGACCTGCATTGGAACGTGCTTCAGGAATGCTGCGCGCCCGGATCGAATAACGATTTCTGGCGCCAGGCGATTGCCTGCGACATTTACGGCGCCCCGTGCAAGTCCCTGTGCGCGGCGGATCAACTGCTGCATGTGATAGTGCATGGCGCTCGCTGGAGCCTGGTGCAACCAGTGAGCTGGATTGCGGATGCCACCGTATTGATTCGGGCTGCGGGGGCAAGCCTGGATTGGAACCGCTTTGTCGAACAGGTAAGCTCGCGCCGGTTGGCTGCTCCGGTGAGCGATGCATTGGAATATCTGAAGGCTCGAATGGGTGTCGATATACCTGTGAGCGCTTTACATTCGCTGAGCCGAATCCAGGTATCTTTCCGGGAGCGCGTGGAACATCGCGTAAAGATTCGACCGCGGCCGCTGGTGGGAACTTTGCCGGTTCTGGCGTTCGATTATCTCAGGCTGACGGAAGGCCAGCCAGCGCTTAAACGCTGCTTCGGCTTCAGCCGCTATTTGCAAGCCACGTTCGATTGCCGTTCCTTTTCGGAGCTGGTGACATCCACTGCCGGGCTGGTGGCGGCGCGCTGCCGCGCGTATCTGCGCATGCGGCTCGGCGGATCCATGCCGCCTCCTCGCTTACGCCAACCATCGCGTGTGCGTCCAGCCAGATAGGCGCGTCCGCTTAGGCGGTCTGTTCCGCGGCGCGTTTCAAGTCGCTGGCGTAGCGCTCGAATATCGGTCCGAAGTCGGGCAGGGAGCCCTGAACGAAAGGCAGCATGAGACCGGAGAAGCGCTCCTGCATCGAGAAATCGGTTGAGCCGTCTTTGCCGGGCCGCAACTCAAAGATGCGCACGCCCTTGAACATGGGCGAAAATCCGCCGGTCCAAATCATGCGTTGGTTGGCCACAACGCCCGACACCTTGGGAGCGAAGGCCCGGCTGGTGCCGGGAACGTGCACGCGAAGCCGCTGGCCTTCGCGTATCTCACCCTCGATGCCGGTGACGGTAGAATTCCAGCGCGGAAAGCCCTGCGCATCGGTCAGCAGGCTCCATATACTTTGAGCACTTGCCTGGATATTGATCTCCACGCTGCACAACATTGCGAAGCGGCTAGATGACCGCGTGAACCTGGGTGGCATGTCAAACCGATTGCATTATAACGAAGGCGTGGCCGCCGCTACCGTAGACGGGTTGATTGGCAGGCCGCAAGTCATATAGGGTTGTGCGTGGAGGTGCGCTCCTGGACGTTTACCTGATCGACGGCACTTACGAATTATTCAGGCACTACTACGCTGTGCCCTCGGCTCGCGATCGGGACGGTTTTGAGGTGGGCGCGGTGCGCGCAGTGCTTGCATCCGTGCTGGGCATGATCAGCGGCGGCGCAACGCACGTGGCGGTTGCTACAGACCAAGTCATTGAGTCGTTCCGCAACGCGCTTTGGCCGGGATACAAAACCGGCGAGGGCATCGACCCAGACCTGTGGGCGCAGTTTCCTCTGCTCGAACAAACGCTTGCCGCAGCCGGCATCGTGCTGTGGCCGATGGTTGAATTTGAAGCGGACGATGCACTTGCCGCCGGCGCGGCAGCCGCGGCCAGGGACGTCCGCGTCGAGCGCGTGATTATCTGCACCCCGGATAAAGACCTGGCGCAGTGCGTAAGCGGAACCCGCATTGTCCAACTGAATCGCAGAACACGCGTGACGCTGGATGAGGCCGGAGTGGTCCAGAAGTTCGGCGTCCCGCCGGCATCGATCCCGGATTATCTCGCGCTGGTGGGCGACGCAGCCGACGGTTATCCGGGCTTGCCGGGTTGGGGAGCGAAATCCACGGCCGCGGTTCTGGCAAAGTTCGGCCATCTGGAATCCATCCCCACGGACTGGCAGGAGTGGCACGTCAACGCCGCCAGCGCAAGCGCCCTGGCACGCACGCTTTTACAACAGCGCGAACAGGCCATGCTCTTTCGCACGCTAGCTACGCTGCGAACCGACATTGCGCTTTTTGATGATGTGGAACAACTTCGATGGAACGGGCCCACGGATAGCTTCGCGGAACTGGCGGCGCGCTTTGACGCGGCCAAGACAGAGAGCAAACGGCCTAAGAGCCGCTGAACCTGAAGAGAGTAGAAGCCGGGATGGTGGCTCTAGCCACCATTCCACAGCCCGGCTTCTGACCTAAGAGGACCTGAACTCGTCTGTAAGATGCATCCGTGTGCTTGGTGTTACGTCGATTTATGCTCCAAGTTTTTCACAAGGGGTCTAGTACCTCCATACCCCGCTCTAACGCGCATAGAAATGTTGCCTAACGTTCGTTGATATACTCACTCGTCGAGAGGAAACATTTTTATGCTCAGCGCCGCCGAAACTTCCAAGATGATCCGCCGGCAGTTTCTTCGCGCCGGTGCTCTGGCGCCCCTGATTCTTGCTGATCCCGCGCGCATGTTCGCGGCCCAATACGACTTGGTTATTCGAGGCGGCCGCGTGCTGGACGCTGCCCAGCGCATGGATCTGATGGCGGATGTGGCTATTCGCGACGGCCGTATCTCAGCCATCCGGCCGAATATCCCCGCTTCCTCAGCCAAGGAGGTGCTGGATGCAACAGGAAAGTTAGTAACGCCCGGCCTGATCGATATTCACACGCATCTGGCCGACAAGCTGATGCCACCGGCAACTTGCCTGGCCGATGGGGTCACCTCGCTAGTGGATGCCGGTTCCCGCGGCTCTGACAATCCCGACGACCTGCTCGCCATCGCTAAAACCGCGCCGAACCGGGTGCGGATACTTCTGAATATAGGGCATCTGGGAGTGGAGCCGGACGGCGAACTCATCCATATCGAGAACGCAAAGGTGGATGCAACACGCCGCGTGATCGAACAGAATCGTCAGTGGATTGTGGGTATCAAGGCGCGGCTTTCGCGCACCGTGGCCGGCGACAACGATCTGGAAGCCGTGCGGCGCGCGCGTCAAGTGGCCGATCCGTTGAAGGTGCCCATCATGGTGCACATAGGCCAAACCGTGTCGACCCTTCCCGAGATTCTTTCATTGCTCAGGCCCGGCGACATTGTTACTCACCTCTATTCACCGGCGCCGCACGGAATCCTGGATGATAACGGGCGGGTGCTGCCGCAGGTCCGCGAGGCAAGACAGCGCGGAATTCTTTTCGACGTGGGAAACGGGCGCGTCGGGCACATCACCTGGGAGGTAGCCGAGCGCGCCCTGCAGCAGGATTTTCTGCCGGACACCATCTCGTCCGACATGACCGCCGCCGCGCGAACCTATCAGGTGTTCACTCTTCCGAACGTCATGTCGAAGTTCATCATGCTGGGCATGCCGGTGGATCAGGTGGTCGCGCGGGTGACGGCCAACGCGGCCCGCGCCATCCCCGAATTCAAGGCCTATGGATCGCTTCGAACCGGCGCGGTTGCCGACGTAACAGTGCTCGACTTGAAGGAAGGAGATTTCGAGTTCGTCGATAACGCGGACACCAAGCGTACCGGTCACCAGAAACTCTTCCCCTACGCCGTGGTTGTTGCCGGCAAACGGCTGCCGGCGTGAGTTTAATTCTTCCGCCGATTATTTCCCGTGCTTTGCGTTCTTGGGCCCGATGTTTTCGTCCACCCAATTCAGCAGCACGTCCGCCACTTCCAGATTGTTGGTGCCCAGCATCATCATGTGGGTGGTGCCCTTGAACACCGGATTGCCCAATTCGTCCAGCTTAATGTAGTCCGCTTTCGCCGCTCCGTGGCCGCTCTTACGCCGAGCATTGATTTCGTTCACCGACGTCTGGCAAACCTCGCTGGTGGCGGTGTAGTCTCCCTTCAAGGCCAAGTAAGGGATGGTGTCGAAATCTTCGGCTTTCAGTCCGCTGTTGGGAAATGAGCAGGAGCCTTCGATGGTGATCAAACCCTTCAGCAGATCCAGATGGCCCCTTTCCTTCAGAATTCGCGCCATGTGGTGCCCCATGATTCCGGATTGAGAATGCGTCACCACGATTGCTCCACCCAGCTTTTCGACCAGTAGCGCAAGATCCTGCGGCGTCCAGGTATTGGCTGGAATAATCTCTTTGGGATCGCAAGTGGCGCACACCGAACTGGGAAGCGTCACCTCTGAATTAGGGACCAACTGCTTGTAGTATTCGAGAGCGTAGTAATTGTTCGGGCCCGCGGGCGACTGAGCGATGGCTCCGGTGCGCGCGGCTATGTTCGCGTCCACCGCCGTAAAGGGATACGCCGGACGATAGTCGTCGGTGTGCAGCGCGTCATCGCTGGGAGGGTCGCCTGGATCGCCATGCTGGATCAGCTTGCCAGTGAGAATGGTGGAACCGTCCGGGATCAGGTGGCCGAACCATCTGGTCCAGGCGCCATTGTCGGTAATCCTTCCAAAGGAGGGAATGGTGCGCAAGCCGCTCTGAACATCTCCACTCTTGATCATGGCCGCGGCCTCATGGATGACCGATTCATCGAATCCGGAGCGCCCGCGTCCCGCCTGATCCACCAGGTAGGTGGAAATGCCCTTGCGCACAAAGTAGGGATACCAGCCTTCGCGCCCGTCCGGCGTCGATTCCAGACAGGCTGCCGTATGGCTGGACCCGTGCACCATAATCACCGGCGGCATACGCCGCTTCTTGTTTTGCGGTATCTCGAACTGCACGTACATCTGGCCGATCGTGATCTGGTCGGTGACCAGCTCTTGACTGGCTGCGCCCGGAGCGGGCACAGTGGCGTATTGAGTTACTTTCGGCACGCCGCCAATGAAGAAGCTGCCCTGGTCTTCAATTACCAGCGGTTTGGTCAAGAATCGTTTGACAGTCGGACCGTCGGGTGAAGCTGCGTTCCCAAGCGACGCAAGTAGCAGGATGCCGGGAAAAATAATCCAAATTCGTTGCATGAAACCTCCTCATTCCTCGTCGTGCAGCGGCCCACCGATACGGGGATTCTCAAGAGTTACTTGCTGCTCGCGCCCTGCTCACAGGGCGAGGGCGCCCACTTTGACCGGTCGGGCTCGCGCTTGAAATGCGTGCTGGTGATGAACGGCTGGTTCAAGTAGTGCGGATCTTCCACGATGGTGAACACCGTCAACCAGTCTGTTCCATAGGCCGACAGCCGATCGAAGTATTCCGTCATCACGGTATCTTCGCTGTAAGGGACGCCGTTCTTACGCAGATATCCGGCCTTGAGATTCGTAGTGATCACTTTGAGCGCACCGGGCTTGCCCAGTCCTTGTTGCAGACTCACGCCCAGGCCGCCGGGCTGCGTTATGCGGTCCCATTCGGCCGCCGAATTCCCCTGCCACGTCCGTTGGGACTGCGGCTTTTGCGCCTTATTAAAATAGAGCCGCCGCGTTTGCTGGCCCGCATCGGTATCGATTCGCAGGGTGCTCTCGTTCTCCCAGGTAATCTGCAGCCGCCCCGGCACGCGCATCAGCGCCGCCGCGCCATAGGCCTTGCAGCCATCGGTTGCCAACTGGGAGGGGTCCCATGCATCCGCCAGCTTGCGTCCCTCGGCACTCACCGGGACGCTGGTATAGTCGCCTTTCTTCGGGATCAGCATGCGCCAGCGCCAGTCTTCCGTGACCACTGAAACCCAATTGCCCGTCAGATCGATGGGAGCGGCATCCTTCGGAGTTTTAGGAGCCGGCGCCGCCGCCGGTGTTTGCGGAGTAGCCGGTGCTCCCAGCGCCAACATGAGTAATGCCGCAAGCGCCATTCGCATACTCATTTCCCCGCCAGGCTACGATACACGGCCTCGATAAACATCGACGTGGTCCAGGGCCCGCTGTCTGATCCGTAACGCGAGTCGTACTCTAGCGTGGGCCGCGAAGTCTTCACCTGATCGAGTGTCATGCCCTTCTTGATGGAGTCCTGAATCCGATCGCGGATGATAGTGACCATGTCCCGGTATTCCACTACGTCGGCCTCGTCGCAGATGCGCCCGTGTCCGGGGATAACCATGGTCCCGCCTTCCTGCCAGTCCTTCGGGATGGTGATCTCGATTATGCGGTTCAAGCCGTCAATTACGCCGTTGATGCTGCCGCCTTTGTTGATCACCGGAAAAGTATTGGTCCCGAATATGTCGCCGGTGACAATGACATCGGAACGCCGGAAGAACACCAGGCTGTCGCCATCGGTATGTGCGGCGGGCACGTGGAAAATCTGAATCGCTTCGTTGTTCAGCGATAGTTCCTTCCAATCCGGATAGGATTCGGTGGGCCACGCGCCAACGGGCAAGGGCGCCTTCTGGCCGCTGGGCGCGCTCACCGCGGCCAGCACTGCTTCCTGCGCAAACACCATCGCGCCGGGGCCCCCACTGTCACTGGCCCGTCCGCCACCAGGGGCTTTCCCGAGTGCGGCCAGACGTTCGTTGCCCCCCATGTGATCCGCATCTACGCTGGTGTCCACAATGAAGCGAATTGGTTTGTTGGACAATTTCCGGATGGCCGCGATCACCTTGTCGCTGGCTTTGCCATCGCCCGTGTCCACCAGCAGGACTCCGTCTTCGCCCACCTGGACGGCCATGTTGGCGCCCGCGCCCGAGAGCATGTACAGGTTTCCCTGAACCGGCAGCACGCTGATCTCGCCTTGCGGATCGGTGGTTTCGGGAGAAATCACGCGAGGAAAGCTTTTGCCCGGCGTGGGCGGAGGGAAGATGCGGTTGTCCAAATCGTTCTTTTCCAATTTCGCGATGTATTCGGGATAGGTAGTGGCCCCACCGCCTCGCGCCCCTTCTGCTGGAACTCCGCTCTTGGTAAGGAACTCCTGGACGTGCGCCGTCTGGCCGGGAAGGTAATGCGCCACCCAGCCTTTGGGACGGCCGCCCAGTTCGTCGATGATCTGCGCCGGCCCGCAGTTTCCCCAGGCGTCGGCACTGGTGGTCTGGCTCAGCACAAAGTTCGAAGTCCGGATGAAGGGCTCATCCAGGTAGACGGGATCGTTCACGAAGCTGGCCAGCATCAGATAGTTGCCGTAGCGCGTGTAATATTCGGTCATCGTTGCCAGGTCGCTGGTAGGCGCGCCGTTGCGCAGCAGCCAGCCCGTCTTGATATGCGTGGTTTCCACTACGAGCATGTTTCGTTCCCAGTGTCCGGTAGAGAAACCGGCCCAGGTGTGCGGCGCAAGTGGAGAAGGATGCTCGCGGCCGTCCATCCAGATGGTGCGGGGCCGTCCATAACTGCCTAGTAAGCTGTAAGCCTGCAGCTCTCCCGACACCGGGTCGACGACCTTCGAGAAGCGAATGTTCGCCGGACCACGCATCGCGTAGGTGACCACGTGGGGGATGCATTGGCGCTCGAAAGTAGAGCGAGCCGATTCGTCCCAGCTCTGCGCCTTGCGCCAACCCGATTCGTTGAGCGGCAGCCCGGTATAGTCGCCCAACCTTACGCCCCCGCGATGCTGCAGGTCTTCATGGAAGGTGGCGGCCCACTCGCCGCCCAAATCGATCTGGGGCCAGGCGGAGCCCGCCGTCAGCAGGATGATGGCCCCGAATCTTTGCGCCGCGGAAATAGACATGAGTAAGCAACCGAGTCTATCGCAAAAGAAGTCTGGCGGTAATCCAGCCCGGCATCTTGCGAGATACGCAGGTCGAGTCCTTACTTGCCGGCCTGCGGTTGCGAATAAACCATGCGGACGAAGCGGTCTGCGCTGGTCCCGGCGCCGGCCGGCAGCAGCAAGCCAGATTGCAGCGTGAGTTTCATCGCTACCGATGGTCCCACCGCTGCGGCTATTTTGACAGGGACGTTTCGAACACACCGGCGCTATTCGGACTGCCCCAGCCAGTTACCAAGTCGTAGCCGGTCTCCGCCGAAAACT
The DNA here is from genome assembly GCA_035486095.1 of Bryobacteraceae bacterium. Lineage (GTDB taxonomy): Bacteria > Acidobacteriota > Terriglobia > Bryobacterales > Bryobacteraceae > Palsa-89. The sequence continues at coordinate 58,433 of DATHNM010000479.1, read as the reverse complement.
TGCCGTTAGTGCCGCTGGTGATGTCGTGAAAGAAGCTGCTGTAGCCTGACCCGGTGCCAATGGCATAAATGCGATTGTTGATGAACCCGATGGGCTGCTTGCCGTTTACGGTTCTCTGTTCATTGAGCAACGCCAGGAAAGCCGCCCAGCGCGGCGCCGCGAAACTGGTACCGCCCCACCCGCCGGTGCAAATGCCGTTGTAGCAGATGTAATTGTCGGTGTTCGCTTCCATGGCCACGTCCGGGCAATTCCGCATGGTCAGCGAGCCCTGATTTGCCTGCGTGATCACGCCGGTGAGTTTCTGATACTTGGGAAGCGTGATGTCTGGAGCAATCCCGCCGCCGCTTTCACTCCACGCAGTTTCCGATTTCCAGGCGCCGCCAGGGCCGTGGGTGGTGAGAACCGTGCCGCCCACCGCTGTCACGTACCAATCGAAGGCCGGATACAGATTCAAGGTCCCCAGGGCGCCAGAGCCGTAGGCGCCCTTGTCGCCAGAAGAAACAAATAGCGTCTGACCCTGTACCGCGAATTCAAGGAATATGGGGTCATCGACAGTTGGATCGGGCGGACTCCAGCCCCAGGAGCAACTCAATGACTTGGCGTAGTTCTCGGTAGCCATCTGGTTAAAGACGCTGAGGTCGCTGGCCCGCGCGACATAAACGCGTACCTGGATTAAGCCCGGCGCCATGGAGATGGCCTGTTCAATATCCAACGCCTGTTCGGAATCGTCGCAAGTTCCCGTGCAGGTTACCGGCGATCCATCCGTTGAGACGGCTTTCACGGGCACGTTTAATGGCTGGCCTGCTTTGGTGAAATAGGCCTGCACGTCCGACATATTGTAGCCGCCGAATTCCAGCAACCCCACCACCTGGCTGGCCCCGGTAAGCTGAACGCCGCCATAGTAGGCCGCGCGGATATCGCTGCCCCAAAAATTTCCGCCCGGCGCTGAACCGGTGAGGGCGTCGCTGGTCACTTCCGTATTTCTCCGCAGACTGGCGGGGCGCGGGATGGAGAAATTATCCAGGCCGGCAACGTGCCACAGCGGCACTGCCAGGCCCGCCGGAGAAGGTTCCCGGTCTGGCGCATAAAATACGCGCGATTCCGTAGGGTGCCGATAAGAAGCCATGGTCACCTGGAAGGCTCTTTCGATATTCCGCACCGAGCCCCTGACGCTCAGGAGTACTCGATTGCGGGATGTGCTGGTGACCGTCAATCCATTCCGTTCCGCGAACCGCATCACTGCGGCGTAATCTTCCTCGGTGGGACCGAACCGTTCCGTGAACTCCGCCACGCTGAGGTATTGGTGGAACAACGGGCTTTGGGGATCGTAAATCTGCTGCGCCAGATCCTCCAGTTCGTCCCGGTTACGCAGCGGAAGAGCGATATCCAATCGCAGAGTCTGATTGACCGGCAGAAGATGTACGAAGGATGCTTCGCCGCTGGCTACTTCTTTGCGCAAATGATGGGTAAGCAGGGTTTGCGCCGATACCTTCGTCGACATGGCGCAGAGGAGCGTCAATGAGCACAGCAACGCCGGCCCGAGGCTCCGTTTGAGCTCAGATCTCATATCACTCCGACTCCCTCTACGACCGTTGGAACGGCTGATAGAGGCCATTAAAAAAGAAGAGGTTCACCTAGTATACGGAAAACTTTTGCACCCGTACCAGGCATAACGTACCAGTACTTTCGCTCTATACTCAACGATTTACAGCGTTCATTGCCAAGAGCGAATACCCAGTGCGCAAAGCTTTCCAGGCATCTCCCAGTGAGTGTGCGGTACAATACCAGTACTCCTATTAGTTCGGTACTGAAGTCTAGTCGTTTTTCTGCCGATTCACCGGCCTAAGGCTTGGCAGGTCCTGTCAAGACGGTCCGGAAGGTCGGTGGTGTTGTATTCGCACTTGGCCGGCAACGCGCCGCCTGACAGCGCCAGTTTTGACCCGAGAGCGTGCCTAGAAAAATCACACCAGGATCTACAATGCGTTTTAATATTCTTACCTTTGCCGTATTGCTTACTGCCCATTCGTTGGCGGCCCAGGCCCCACCCGTACCCGTTGTGTTTCAGGATCTCTATAACACCTTGAACACGCAGATCACGGGCTTCGAGACGCAAATGAATTCAGGCTGGAACGGAAGTAAGTACCCCTATCTGGACGCGCCGCAATTGCTGGCCGCGGGTTCTGACCAATACACCCAGCTGTTGTCAGCCAACTACTACTCCGGCGCGGTGACGGAACAGCTGAGCGAACTGCAGGCCCTGGGGGCTAATGCGGTGACCGTTCATATCAACTTCCCGACGTTCTATCAACCCTTCTACACCTATTTAGGCGAACAGGCGGAGTACCAACAGTTCGTGAGCTTCTACCAGCAACTGGCTCAGGATATTCGGGCCCGGGGAATGAAACTGGTGATTGAAGCGGCGCTCGGAATGCCGTTAACCGGAAATCAGTTCCCGGTGTATCAGCCTTACTTAAAGACCCTCTCCTGGTCTCAGTACATGGCCGGACGCGTGGCCAACGTCTTGGCAGTGGCGCAGCTTATTGAACCGGATTACCTGGTGGTGATGGGCGAGCCGGACACCGAGGCGACAGCGAGCGGCCAGACCAACCTGGACACCGTCACAGGCACAACGCAGCTAGTGCAGCAGATTCTCAACGCGCTGCAACAGGCTAAGGTGAAAAACATCCAGATCGGAGCGGGCGCAGGAACCTGGACCAAGAACTATATGCAATACGTGCAGGCCTATGCCAGCATGCCGGAACTAAACTTCGTCGACATGCACATCTATCCGATAAACAAGGGCTTCTTCACCGCCGCACTCACTGCGGCGGACACGATTCATGCCGCTGGCAAGCAAGTGGGGATGAGCGAGTGCTGGGATTTCAAAATTCGAGACAACGAGCTGGGCGTGATTGATTACGCGACCATCATGAGCCGCGATCCCTTCAGCTTCTGGGAACCGGTGGATGTCGCATTTCTTCGGGCCATCGTGAATTTCGCGAATTACAAACAGCTCGCCTTCGTATCACCATTCTGGACGCGCTACTTTTTCTCTTATCTGGACTACAACACCTACGGGTTGCTGCCCCTCGACACCATCTTGTCGGATGCCAGCTCGATTTCGAGCACCGCCGTTCAAGCCGGTGACATTACGCCCACCGGACACGCCTGGGAACGTCAGAACATCCCGACAGACACCACTCCCCCTGCCACCCCGGCCGCGCCCACGGCGCCTGTGATCGGAAGCACTGGTTTCAATCTGGCATGGACGGCGGACACCGACAATGTCGGCGTCTCTTCCTATCGAGTAATTCGCGACGGGACCATGATAGGCACCACCAGCGGGCTGGTCTATTACGATAACGGCCTGGTCCCCGGGGAAACCTACACCTATAAACTATCGGCGGTGGACGCCTCCGGGAATGTATCAGCCAGATCTGCTCCCTTGGTAGTGGAAACCATCGACACTACCGCGCCTTCGGTTCCCACTAATCTGGTAAAGACCGCCGACACATCCACCTCCGTCACATTGAAGTGGAACCTCTCCACGGGAATTGGAGGTGTGGGAGGATATCGGGTTTTACGAGGCACCGCGCCGGGGTCCATGTCCATCCACGCCGACGTCACGGCCCCGCCTTACACCGATCCCTATGCCCGTCCCTCGACAACTTACTATTACCAAGTGGAGTCATACAACCCAATCGGAGTCACGTCCGGACCAAGCAACGAAATCACGGTCACTACTCCCGCGGAATAAACCAGTACGGCTCACCCGACTAGAACTGCCGGAACGGATGCGCGAACGAATTACATCTTACATATAATCCTGAGTTCCCCGTAAAAAGACCGCGACCGCGCTTTTATTAGTTGACACATTAGCTGGGGCAATGCTACATAACGTTAAACCACAATAGGAAAAGATTGCATGCGCTTACAAATCTGTGCGTCCGTAGTGTTCTTGACAGCCGGGTCTTTGGCCGCCCAAACCCCACCTGTACCGGCCCTGTATCAAGACGTCTATAGCACTTTGACCACGCAGATTGCCGCATTCGATGCCACCGTGAACTCCGGCTGGAATGGAAGCAAGTATCCCTATCTAGATGCTCCCCAACTGTCAACCGCCAACTCAGATCAATACACTTCGCTGCTGGGGGCGAGTTACTACACCAGAACAGTGACAACGCAACTGCAGGAGATGCAGGCCCTGGGAGCCAATGCGGTCACCATCCACCTGAACTTCCCGATTTTTTATCAGCCTTTTTACACCTATAGCGGCAACCCCGCGCAATACCAGCAGTTTGTCAGCTTTTATCAACAGCTGTTTCAGGATATTCGCGCCCGGGGCATGAAGATCGTAGTGGAAGCATCGCTCGGGTTGCCGCTAACTGGAAACCAGGCTTCCGTTTTTCAGGCTTACGCCAAGACCCTGTCTTGGACTGATTACGTAGCAGGGCGCGCGGCCAACGCCCTTGCCGTGGCGCAATTACTGAGCCCGGATTACATGACCGTACTGACTGAATCAAACAGCGAAGCTTCGGTAAGCGGCCAGACCAATCTCAACACGGTGGCCGGGGTGATTCAACTGGTCCAGCAGGTTTTGACAACCTTGCAGACGGCCGGGGTGCAGAACGTCAAGGTCGGAGCAGGTGTCGGCACTTGGACCACGAATTACATGCAATATGTCACGGCTCTTGCGGCGCTGCAGATGGACTTCGTCGACATGCACATATATCCAATCAATAAGACCTATTTCACCAACGCGCTCACGGCGGCGGACACCATCCACGCAGCCGGAAAGGAAGTTGGTATGAGTGAGTGCTGGGATTGGAAGATTCGAGACTCTGAGGTAGGCAAGGTGGGCTACGCCGTGATCGAAGGCCGCGACCCCTTCAGCTTCTGGCAACCGATTGACGCTTCATTTTTGCAAGCGGTGGTAAATTTCGCCAATTACAAGCAGCTGGCATTCCTATCGCCCTTTTCGGTGCACTACTTTTTCGCGTATCTGGATTACAGCGTCTACGGTTTGCTGGCGGAAGCCACCATCTTGAAGGACTCCGATTCTGCCGCGACGAACGCTGTTCTGGTGGGCGCGTTTACTCCCACCGGACTTGCCTGGGAAACCGACAACATCCCAGCCGACACCACGCTTCCTTCTACGCCGGCTCCCCCGACGGCACCCGTGATTGGAACCACGGGATTCAACCTGGTCTGGACGCCGGACTCGGATAATGTCGGCGTCTCGGCCTACAACCTATATCGTGACGGTACTCTTTTGAGCACCACCAGCTTGCTGGGCTATAACGATAAAGGACTGGTGTCCGGGGAAACGTACAGTTATACTCTCTCCGCGACGGACGCCTCGGGAAATGTCTCGGCCATGTCGGCTCCACTCGTGATCGAAACTATCGATATCACGCCGCCTTCGGTGCCCACGAATCTGAAAGTCACCGCCGTTACCTCCGGCACTGTGTCGCTCAGTTGGACACCTTCCACGGGGATCGGGGGCGTAGGCGGATACCGAATTCTAGAGGGCACCTCGCCCACGTCGCTGTCCATTCACGCCAACGTATCGGGGCCACCCTACACGGCCACGGTGCGTGCTTCGACTACGTATTATTTCGAAGTTGAGTCTTATAATCCCAGAGGCGTCACGTCGGGGCCGAGCAACCAAGTTACAGCTACTACTCCGGCGCGCTAGCGTACGCAGTAACTAATCTATCACCCACATTCGCGCAGGCCGCAAACGCCATCGATAGTTGTTTTCTCAAGCGAAATTTGTAACATTCCTCACGCCCGCGACTCTAACGGGCGGATCTATCGAGAGACTTCGCTGACGGGAAAGGACAACAAAAACGATGAGCGATTTCAAAGATAAAGTGAAAGACAAAATCGACGATGCGGCCGACGCCACCAAGAAGGCCGCAAGCCAAGTGGTCGACAAAGCGAAGGAAGTGGCGCACGACGCCGGCGAAAAACTGGAGCGCGGCGGCAAGCGCTTGAAGAACGCCACCTAGCAGGAAAGGTTCACAGATGAAAATCCAACGCACTCTTATAATGGCCGCGTTCTGTGCGGCTTCCATGATTACTACGTCCGCCGGGGCCCAAACGCCCGATTCCGCGGCAAAGCCGGACAACACCAGCGTAAACAAGCGCGATCGCGACGCGGGTCAGCCAACCGCCGATCAACAAAAGGACAATCAGACCGATCGTGGATTGACGAAGAGCATCCGCCAATCGATCATGGCCGACAAATCCCTGTCGAGCTACGCGCACAACATTAAGATCATCAGCCAGAACGGAACCGTCACATTGAAGGGGCCGGTCAAATCGGAAGACGAGAAGAGCGCGGTTATCGCCAAGGCGGTAGCCGTGGTGGGCAGCCCCGACAAGGTGACCGATCAGGTTTCGGTCAAGCACTAATTTCTAGTTCAGCTTCATTCTAACTCGCAGTTCAAAAGGAGACTTTATATATGGCAGGCAAGAATACAGCCGTTTTTGGTATTTATAAAAACAGTTCGCTAGCCGAGCGGGCCGTCGATCGCATCATCGGAGCAGGCTTCTCCAACAACGACATTTCGGTGTTGATGCCGGATAGCCAAAGCTCGAAGGAATTCGCTCACGAAAAGAACACCAAGGCTCCGGAAGGTACAACAACCGGCGTCACTACCGGTGGCGTGGTTGGCGGAGCCCTAGGTCTGCTGGCTGGAATCGGGGCCTTGGCGATTCCAGGGGTCGGTCCGTTCATCGCGGCCGGTCCGATCATGGGCGCGCTGGCCGGGTTGGGTGTTGGCGGCGCAGTGGGTGGATTCATTGGCGCGCTGGTGGGCATGGGAATTCCCGAATACGAAGCCAAGCGCTATGAAGGCCGGGTGAAGGAAGGCGGCGTACTGCTTTCCGTTCATTGCGATACGTCCGATGAAATTTCGCGCGCCAAGGATCTGTTGAAAGCAACCGGCGCGGAAGACATCTCATCGGCTGGTGAAAAGAGCGTCAGCACTCACGGGGTAGAATCGGTCGCCCGGTAAAACTTCGGTAGATGATGTATATCCTGGGAGGCTGCGAATGAAACCGCAGCCTCCCAGAGGACGTTTAAGGCGTCCAAGTTCCTTTCTTCAGCCACCCCGATGTTGCCGAGCTGTTGTCCTGGGCATTCATGAAGACGCTAATCTTGGCGGTGTAGGTGGCGCTGGCGGTTAGCGCCAGGTTCAGCGTAATGTTATCTCCCGATCTGACTACCGTTGTGCCGCTCCCGCTTATAGTACATTGATTATTCGAAAGCGTCCCCGAACCAGGAGTTATCTTCGTAGTTGCCGTTCCCGCATTGTTCTCAAGCGACAGCTGATTGGTGGCCGGACTATACACGACGTAGCAGGAATTGGAAGTGCTGACCGCTGCGCCGAAGTCCACTTTAATAGCGCTCAGATCAGACGCGCCGTTAGGATCTGAGTAAGTCAACACGAAAGTATTTGTGAGGCCCGTAGCCGGCGTGGGAGTCACCGATACCGCCGCGGGCGCCTGGTTGGTGGCTGGCGTCCACGTTCCTTTGTTCACAAAACCGGTGTTCGCTGAACTGTTGTCAGCAGCGTACATAAAGATGTTTTGCAAACCGGTGTAGGTGGAACTCGCGGTCATAACCAGGTTTATGGTGACGCTATCGCCCGATTTCCCCACAGTCGACGTGTTGCCATTGATACTGCACTGACTGTTGGAAAGTATTCCAGAGACAGGATTAACAGTTCCAGTGCCGGCCGTGTTCTCCAGGTAGAGGAGATTGGTATCGGGAAAATACAATACATAACAGGACCTGGCGATACTTGCGGTGGGCCCGAACACGACTTTAACGACATTCAGATCCGAAGCGCCGTTGGGATCGGAGTAAGTCAGCGAAAAGGTATTGGTGAGGCCGGTAGCCGGAGTCGGAGTCACTGAAACCAGCGTGGGGGGCTGATTGGTGGCAGGAGTCCAGGTTCCTTCGCTCACCCAACCAGTGTTCACCGCGGTATTGTCATCGGCGTACATGAAAATGGTCTGTTTGCCGGTGTAAGTGGAGCTGGCGGTAACCGCCAGGTGAAGCGTAAGGCTGTTGCCCGATTTCACTACCGATGTACCGCTGCCGCTGATGCTGCACTGGCTGTTGGAAAGCGTCCCGGAACCAGGAGTTAGCTTAGTGGACGCGCTGCCTGCGTTATTCAGCAGGTAGACAAGATTCGCGCCTGGGTAATAGAGGACATAGCAGGAACCCACACCAGTCGCGACCGGATTAAAGATCACCCCCACATGATTGAGACTCGCATTGCCGCCGGTATCGGAATAAACCAGCGCGAAAGTATTGGACAGTCCCGTGCCGGCATTCGGAGTTACGGACACCACTGCCGGCGTGCCTCCGGCGCCGGAAGACACGACCAAATTTACCGCTGAACCAACATTCACTTGAGTGCCCGCAACCGGGCTTTCGCTGATCACATTGCCGGATGGTACCGTGCTGCTAGACGCTGTGGTAACAGTTCCAACCGTTAATCCAACGCCGGTAATGGCCGTCGTGGCAGCCGCTTGCGTTGACCCCACAACATTTGGAACAGACACCTGCGCGGGGCCGGTGGAGATTTTCAGATTCACTGCCGAACCGACGCTTACCGAAGTCCCGGCCACAGGGCTCTCGCTGATCACACTTCCGGATGCCACGGTGCTGCTGGAGGCGGTGGTAACGGTTCCGACCGCCAGGCCGGCGGCTTGAATCGCCATTGTTGCCGCCGCTTCGGTCGCGCCTACAACGTTCGGGACTTTCACCGCTCCCGAACCCGTCGAGAAAACCAGATTCACCGACGCTGAATTACCCGGAGACACAACCGTGCCCGCGATCGGACTCTCGCTGATGATGTTGCCCGCCGGCACGCTGCCGCTGGAAGCAGTGGTAATGTTGCCGATCACCAGTTGGGCCGCCGCAATCGCCGCTTGAGCCGCCGTTAGCGTTGCGCCCACTACGTTGGGCACTGTCGCCGCCTGGCAGGCATTACTGACAAAGAACGAACCGGCCTGCGCGTTCGATTGGTTGGAGGTGTCAAAAGCGCGAGCCAGCATGTCAATGAAGCCGCTGCCCGGCACCGTGAAAGTAAACGGGAGGGCGCTCAAACTAACAGTTGTGTAGTTGCCGCCTGCGTTCAGACTGTATTGCACAGAGGAAAGTGGTGCGCCATTGGTGCCCGGCGCTGCGCCAATGGTCGCCTGGATGCAAGTTGTCGAAGATGCGGGCGGCCCGGCCAGATTCTTGATGTTCAGGCTCAACGCGGGAGGTTGCCCGCCTATCGTAATTGTCTCGTTCGCGCTAATTGAATTCCCGTCCGAATCCGTCGCGGTTAGCGTGATGGTGTGAATTCCCGGCTGAAGGGCCGCCGATAACGGCGAGCCAGTGCCCAGCGCGCCCTGCAAATTGGAACTCCACTTAAGAGCCGCACCGGTGAGTGCGCCGTCGTCGGGATCGAACGCGGCGCCGCTGAAAAGCACCGGGTCCACGGCCGGCTGGCTGGCGTTAGCGGCCGGTGCGGTGATCAGTACCGCGGTGGGCAGTTTCTTCGCAATGCTGAAGTTGGCCGAAGTCGCCCTGCCAGTGTTGACACCGTCTGAAACCAGCACCTTGATCAGCCCCTGCCCGTTCGATCCGGCCAGCTTAGTAAAGTCCGCAAGCAGCGTGGTGCCGCTGTTTCGCACTTCGCCGATTTCAGAATAGTGCGCTCCGTTATCAGGCGAATAGAAAACCCTGGAATCGAAGGAGGACGAATCGGGATCGGTAATCGTCCACGAAATGTTTCCCACTCCGGTGAAGCTGGCCGTCGGGTTGGTAATGTGGACCGTGGGAGCAACGCCGCCCAGGGCAATGGTTCCGAGCACCGCGCTGGTGGGATCTTTCAGAACAATCCGAACTGCGCCGGCGGTTACCGGAATCAATTGCGCAAAACCCGGATAGCCCTGTGTATCGGTGCCGCTGGTTTCGGTGCCCGGCGTTCCCGGCGTGAAATGCTGCGTGAAAAGCGCGGCGCCCCCGGAATTCTGCACTTCCAACGAATACGTGCCTGAGCCGCCGCTGGTGTCGCCTTGCACGGTCTGCGTGAAAATTGGATCGAATTGAGGCGCGCCGGTTCCCGGAAGGGTGCCCGAAACCATCCAGAACGCTTCGGTGACAACGCTCATGGGTTGGCGCGCAGAGGGCTGAAATCCCGAGCCGCCGCCGAGCGTAGTGATCATGGTCTTGTAGCGTTGCGGCGAGATCCAGCGGGGGCTGCAATAGCTCATCACGTCGAACGTCACGTTCGGATCGATGGGTGTTCTTAAGGCTACGTCAAAACCGACTTCCAAATTGTCGTTGCTCTGAATATTGTTGTTAGGGAAAGGCCAGTCCGTCGAGGAATCGGCCGCGAAGCTATAGCAGCCAGGGGGAGCCACCTGGTTTGCCGGGTTGCCTTCATTGGTGTGCTTCAACCCTAAGGCATGCCCTGTCTCGTGTGCCACAACCTCGACACTGGTTTCGGTATTCGAGGCAAACCGGAGCGCGCTGGTCCGGCTGGCTGCTCCGCGACCGGGTATTGCGTCCGCCTGTCCGCCGGTACTGCCAGGAAGGTCGGGCCGAACCATTCCATGGTACGTGCTATGCCGGTTGAAAAACAGATCCTGTCCGGAATCTATGAACCCATACATTCGCCCGAGATCGGCCGTCACCAGATCCCACCAGTAATCGTTGACGTCATCTCCCGGCGGGAACGGCGGCACAAGCTGGTTGACATCGCGACGTATGACCTGGTCCGTGATGTCGACGGTTACCGAATTCGTCGGCGCAATTTTCGCTAACAGGGCTTCTTTACCTTGCAGATCGGATGCGTCCGCGCAAAGCCACTGCCCCGTTTCATCCACCGTATCGCATGTCGATACGGCTTCCAGGCGCAAAGCCTGCGTATCACGACTCTTGAAATTCAGAACCTCCTGCTCAATTGTCGTGGCGCTGAGAACGTCGATCAGTTGCAGTGTCGCGGTCCAGGCGCCGCTTGGCGGTGTGAAATAGAAGTCCGTGGATAGACACCCGTTCGACCCATATCTCTGCTGGGTGGGCGTGCAGCCCGGCATGGCGGTCGCGGTCTTGATCTGTTCGGGAAGCCCCGGTATATCCAGCTGCACATTCACCAATGCAGTCTGCGCGACAGACTGCAGATAGACGCGCATCACACCCGGTTTTCCAGAAATGTGGGGGACTGGCGGCTCGTTGGTGCTTGCCAGGCTCGCTTCCAGATCGGCCAGCGGTTGGATCTGCTGAATAGCCTGCGTCATTTCCACGCTATCGATAGCGATGGCGGTGCAGACTTTCAGATTGTCGATGCCCAGGAAATTGTTCAGTGCCGGGCCCGACGACAAGATATTGATTCTCGATATCTTCGCGCCGGGCGCCTGCACCGGAGTGATTTGGGTCCACACGTCGTAGCCATTTGGATTGCCGGACCAATTCGCGGGAACCACTTCCTGCGCCAGTACGTTATTGCTCGCGTCGTAGGCCGTCACTGTAGTGCTGTAGGCCGTGGCGTAATAATATTGAACGCTCGAAACCGGAGTGGCGAACGTAATATCGTTACTTCCATTCAGGAAGACGGCGGCGGTTACCGGAGAAGGTTCATTGATGAATTGCGCATGGCCGCCTGTGGGATCGCCCAGTGGAAGTCCATAGGCCACCACTGAGATACCCGCCACCCAACCTGGCGAACTGATGCCGGCGAATGTTGGGATCGGCACTTTTTCGGCGAGTCCCTCATACGTGATCGTCTTGCAGGAACCGGGCTGCTGCGCGCATGCCGGCACCCAAGTGGCAAGCCACACCGACAGTATCAGGGCCGTTCGCCAAGTCATTTATCCCCCCCGAGTTACCCCGCTGCCAAAACGAACCCACCGATCAGGTTCATCCTGCCATCGTCAGATGAACTCGCTATGCCCGCTCCACAGAGCGATCGGCCAAGTTTTCCGTTTTGGAGTCCTGGGCAGATAGTATACATCCATGCGGCCCGAATTTTGATCGCATTTCTATGTTTATAGGGGCCGCATCGTACTAGTAGCATCAGGTCCCGGTTAGGGCGTCCATTTCCCCTTATTTGTCCAAGCCGTTTTCAGCAGGCTATTGTCTTCGGCCAACATGAAAATGCTTACCTTCGCTGTGTAAGTGGAACTCGCCGTCACCGCCAGGTTCAGCGTGACCGTGTCGCCCGATTTCACCACCGTTGTGCCGCTGCCGCTGATGGTGCATTGGCTGTTGGAAAGAGTCCCAGCCCCGGGAGTGATCTTCGTGGTTGCGTTGCCCGCGTTGTTCTCCAGGTACAGCAGATTGGTGGCGGGATAATACAACACGAAACAGGAATTCGACGCACTCACCGCAGTCCCGAAATCCACTTCCACCACATCCAGGTCGGTAAAGCCGTTCGGGTCCGAGTAAGTCAATGCGAAAGTATTGCTGAGGCCAGTGGCCGCAGTCGGGGTCACCGAAACTACCGCCGGCGCCTGGTTGGCCGCGGGCGCCCACGTTCCTTTGTTCACCCAGCCTGTGTTCGCCGCACTGTTGTCAGCGGCGTACAGGAAGATGTTTTGCTTGCCGGTGTAAGTGGAGCTGGCCGTTACTGCCAGATTCAGCGTCAGATTATCGCCCGACTTTACCACCGTTGTGCCGCTTCCATTGATGCTGCACTGACTGTTGGATAGCGTTCCCGAACCCGGTGTGATCTTGAGCGACGTGCCGCCCCCATCCTTGAACAACGCCAGTTGATTGGTGGCTACGGTGTACAAAACATAGCAGGAGTTTGGGGTGCCTAGCACCGGACCGAAGTCCACGCCCACCGTGTTCAGATCTCCAACCCCATTGGCATCCGAGTATTTAAGCACAAACGTATTGGTGAGACCCGTGGCTGGATTCGGGGTCACCGAAACCAGCGTGGGAGCTTGATTGGCGGCGGGCGTCCAACTCCCTTTATTCACCCAGCCCGTGTTTGCCGAACTGCTGTCATCGGCGTACATAAAGATGCTCTGTTTGCCCGTGTAAGTCGCGCTGGCCGTTACCGCCAGATTCAGCGTCAGATTATTGCCCGATTTCACCACCGACGTTCCGCTTCCGCTGATAGTGCATTGACTATTGGAAAGCGTCCCGGACCCCGGGGTTATCTTGGTCGATGCGGTGCCCGCATTGTTCAGCAGGTAAATCTGATTCGCGGCTGGATAATACAACACGTAGCAGGAGTTCACACTACTAGCCGCCGCACTGAAGATCACTCCCACATGATTCAGACCGGCGTTGCCTGCCGTATCGGAATACACCAGCGCGAAGGTGTTCGAGAGCCCGGTTGCAGGATTCGGGGTTACCGAAACCACCGACGGCGTTCCCGCCCCCGCTCCACTGGACACCACCAGATTCACCGCTGAGCCGGAAGCCACCAGCGTGCCCGCCACCGGGCTTTCGCTGATCACATCCCCCGCTGGAACGGTGCCGCTGGAAGCCATTGTCACAGTGCCCACCACCAGGCCCGCGCCCGTGATCGCCGTGGTGGCCGCGGCTTGCATGTCACCCACCACATTCGGGACCGCCACTGGACTAACTATCGTGGTGGAATCGGTCGCAGTGGCCGACGCTGCTCCGCCGCCACTTACCATCGCCGTATTCACCTGGGGCGAGCTGGCATTGGCCGCCACATTCACCGTCACCGTGATGGCCCCGTAACTCAGCCCGGCACCCAAAGCATCCGTTCGCGTACAAGTGGGGCTCACGCTGCAATTCCATCCCGATCCCGACATCGAAACCAGGGTTTCACCAGCCGGAACAGTTTCGGTCAACGTCACCGGATCGACGGTGGGACCGGTCCCCGTGTTACTAACCGAAATCGTGTACTGCGCATTCTGCTGGTTCTGGCTGAAGTTCCCAACGTGCGACTTGGTGATGCCCAGCACCGGCGGCCCGCCCGCGTTGGCAACCGGGAACGTGCCTACAACGCTGGGATTGCAGCCTGAAGGAACGGCGTTCAGCACCGCAATCTGGTAATAGCCGGCGGTTGCAATGTCACCTGGATTCAGATGCACCACTGTTGTGGTGGAACTTCCCACCGGCGTGGGCGTGTTGCCCCGGTACTGATAAAAGCCGGTGACGGGGTCGACATAGTAAGTGAACAAGTTCGAGGCATTGGTGGAGAATCCCGTACCGGTAACGGTGATGTCCATGGCCGCACTTGTGACACTGGCCGGGGATATGCTGGAAATTGTAAGTGGAGCGGCACCTGGGATATTGAAATTCGCGGTTCCCAGCACCTGCCCCGACAGCGCATACGAATATGGGTTAGTAGTCCCACCGGCAGACAAATCCACAGACCATCCGGCAAGACTCAGTCCACTGCTCCCGGTTCCGGCGGTGAAAGTCACGTTGCCGATGGTGAAAAAAGCATCCAGATCTCCATCGTTGGGGTCCAGCGGATCCACGTTCGTTCCGGCGGGCGACGATGTCACTGTAAGCTCGTTATTGTTTGAATTATCCGGGCAGAACAAATAGGTGGAGACCAGGGCACGGAAGCTGGGCGTGAAGTTCGCGGTAGATGTGCTGTGGCCGGAAGCAGGCACGGTCACACTGAGACTGTCGCCACTGGGCGTGCCGGCTCCAGACCAATTTCCGAACAAGTAGCTGATGTTGGTGGTTACGGGCGATTGAGCCGGCACGCTGGAGAAAGTGATTTTCTGCCCGGAAGCAAACCCGCTGCCATTGATGCTGGCGTCGAAATTCGCGGGGGTGAACGCGGTGGAAACGTTGCCCACTCCATCCACAACGCCGATTGCGAATCCGGGGAACGTTCCAGCTGCGCTGATATCCGGCGAAGCCGCCGTGATGGTGGTCACTGCATCGGTAACCAGATTGGCCGTCGCCGAATTGAAATCGGCTGTTACATAGAACGTGTAAGGGTTCGAGTAAATGCTAAAAAACGGCGAAGGGAACCAGTCGTAAAAAGAGAACCCGGCATTCGGGGTCACCGTCAGAGTAACCAACTGACGGTCCTGAAAATAGTTAGTGGGCGTTCCGTTAATGACCAGGCTACTGGGAGCCGGCATAGCCACGATGGCGCCGTGCCCGGCTGGCGCGATCACTGGATTGTACGGGTGAACCGGAATAAAACTGGCGAGATAGTTGGTGATCCCGGGCATGCTGGAGGGGCTCAGCAGAGTGCCGTCGCCAGCCGAGTTCGTGACCATAACCGTTTGGACGTTCGCGGCCCCGGCGTTCCATCGTCCGAAAATATAGTTCTGCCCGCTCAGCGCTTGCAGGGTTTGGCTATGAGCATCCAGCGGAACGCTCAACGTGTGCTGGGAACCGATGCTCCAGGTGGTGAAGACGCACGGCGCGGTACAGGGAGTGCTGTCCACAACCACCTGCAATCCACTGGGATTCGTGTCCACCGTAATAGCACTGGGCGCGTGCGCATAGAGCCGCTTGATTCCATCCAGGTCGCCGGTGGTGTATTGAGGCAGGCTGGTGCCCAGCACCATTCCGGCCGGAATTGTTTCCAGGGTGGGCGAAACACCATCTTTATTAAATGAGAACGGACCGTACTCCATGATCGAAGCGTAATTGTAGAGACCGGAATCGACGCTACCTGAGCCCACGATATCGAAATCGAGGTGATTCGGCTTGTCGATGTTCTGCTCCATGAAATTCACGTACGTGTCGCGATCGGCGCGCGACTGCTCATGGTACAGACCCATGGCATGTCCCATTTCGTGCAGGATCGTCGTGGTGGTGCAGTTGATGGATCCGCCAATGGTTTGGGTCATTCCCACCATTCCCACAAAGGCCTCGCAAGCGCCCGTCAGGTTAGAAGGATCGAAATCGAAATTCACCAGGTTCACGTCGCTGGCATTGGCCGGCTCCCATTGAAGTACGCCTGCAAGCTGGGTATTGGCCTCCGCGATGGCCGCATTGATATTGTTCGTGTTCGCCGTGGTGACATTCGTAATGGTGTAAGGCACCCGGGCCACGCCATTCACCACCGGCCACAATCCGGTGGAGGCGAAGAAGTTTGGCGCGAACGTCAGCGACTTGGGACGCATTTCCTTTAGGCTGCCGGCGGCCGCGGGGCCCGTGGATGCCGCCGAGGCCACGTCGGCGGCGGTGCCCAGAATCATATCGCCCTGATAAATCGCGAGGCCATTCTTCACTTCGTAGCTGATCTGCTTTCCATGCAGGAGCGCCGTTTTGAATACAGGCGGAGACAGCGGGGTGCGCGGCGCATAGAAGACGTTCAGCAGCGTGGCCGCGCCGGGCTGGCCAAGCGCCCTGATCCGAACCTGGTTGCTTCCCGGACGCAACGGGACAGGTGACGATGTGCTCCAAAAAATGGCTCTGCCATCATGACCTTCGGTGACTATCGCCAGATCGCTGAACCCCCTGCTGCTCTCCCACAACACCCGCCGGTCTCCGCCGGTCCAAGCGAGGGTTCCCCGCAGAGCGATAGCAGGCTCATCGGTGACCAGCGTCCCGTCCTTCGACGGTGCCGGTTCAGTAATACGAAGCGCGCCATTCTGGCCGAGCGCCAGACCGCAGAAAATGAGCGGAACAAGCCAGGAAAAAGATCTTACAACAAGCGTTCGCGGACAGGTCACTGGTTCACCTGCAAAGGCTGAAGTTTTAGGGACAGTTCAGAGTACGATGGAATCTTTCCACCGTCAATGCGCAGGATTGCGATTCAATTAGCGGAAATGCGCGTTATAACAATGATTTAGCGTATTCGGTTCAGGACTTGTAGTACGATTCCCTGCGGCCGTGGCGCCGCAGTTGACACCGCTGTCTGTGGAATGTAGGATCGAAATCACCGTTCATCTAGCCAATTTGAAAAGAGCGCCCCGATGCCAAAACAGTTTCGAGCTTCCGTGTTGAATGCGATTCTCGCCGCGGTCTCTGTTGCCGCCGTTCCCGTCATCGCCCAGACCCCATCATATAAGGCCCCCCGGACTGCCGACGGCAAGCCGAATCTGAACGGCATCTGGCAGGCTATGAACACGGCCAATTGGGACTTGGAGGGCCACTCGGCCCAAGCTGGTCAAGTAGTGGCGCTGGGCGCGACCGGCGCCGAGCCTCCTGGTATCGGAGTGGTGGAAGGCGGCGCGATCCCCTATCTCCCGGCGGCCGCGCAGAAGAAAAAGGAAAACTACGCGAACCGTCTGAAGCTGGATCCGGAAGTGAAATGCTACCTGCCAGGCGTGCCGCGCGCCACCTACATGCCGTATCCGTTTCAGATTGTCCAAACCGGCAAGGTGATCCTGATCTCTTATGAATATGACGGAGCGGTGCGAACCATCTATATGGATAACCCGGGACCGGCACCGGTGGACAGTTGGATGGGCTGGTCGGCCGGGCATTGGGACGGTGACACGCTGGTGGTGGACGTCACCGGCTTTAATGACTCCACCTGGTTCGATCGCGCCGGCGATTTTCACAGCGACATGCTGCACGTGGTGGAGCGGTTCACACCCGTTTCGGCCGGTGTCTTGAACTACGAGGCGACTATTGAAGATCCGCAGGTGTTTTCAAAGCCCTGGAAGATCAGCATGCCGCTCTACAAGCACCTGGAAAAGAATGCCCAACTGTTAGAATTCAAGTGCGTGGAGTTTGTGGAGGAGTTGCTGTACGGACATCTCCGCAAACAGCCCAGTAAGTAGTCGAGCGGAGGTTTCCCATGCGGCGTCACTTTGGTGCGCGTCACCTCGCGACGATTGCGATGTGCGTGGCATTGCTCGTCCCAGCTCATCTTCGCAGCCAGGGCTTGTCCGTGCCGGCAAAAGCCGCGAAGGCGCCGGCCTCGGGTGCCAAGAGCGGGGCGCCGGCGCGAACCGCTGACGGGCAACCCGATCTCGAAGGCGTGTGGAGCAACTCCACGCTCACTCCTTTGGAGCGGCCCGCTGAATTGGCCGGCAAAGAAGTCCTTACCGAACAGGAAGCCGCCGATTACGTGAAGCGCTTGCTGCAACAGGTGAACACCGATCGGCGCGATGGTGGCGCGCAGGTGGACGTCGGCCGCTCGTACAACGAATTTTGGCGCGATCGCGGGAACAACCTGGTGGCGGACCGCCGCAGTTCGCTCATCGTGGATCCGCCCGATGGCAAAATACCGGCGCTCACGCCCGCCGCGCAGAAGCGCCTGGATGAAACCCGCGCGTGGATGCGGGAGCACGCCACCGATGGTCCGGAAGGCCGCTCTCTGGCTGAGCGCTGCATCGCATGGACCACCGCCGGGCCGCCCATGCTTCCCGGACCTTACAACAACGAGATGCAGATCGTGCAAGGGCCCGGCTACGTTGTGATCCTGAATGAAATGATCCATGACGCGCGCATGATTCCTCTGGATGGGCGTCCGCATGCGGCCCAGGAAATTCGCGGCTGGCTGGGAGATTCGCGCGGCCATTGGGATGGCAATACGCTGGTGGTGGACACCACCAATTTCATCGATGAATATAGCTTTCGCGGGTCGGACGCGAACATGCATTTAACCGAGCGCTTCACGCGCCTGTCGCCAGAAGTGATGCAATACGAGTTCACTGTTGACGATCCCACCGCGTTCACCAAACCCTGGACCGCGCGTGTTCCTTTCAACAAAACCTCGGAGCGGGTGTATGAATATGCCTGTCAAGAGGGAAACTACGCTATGACGGACATCCTGGCCGGCGCCCGGTCAGCCGAGAAGAAGAAATAACGTGATGTTTCGTGGATTGGTTTTAACGGCAAGCATCGCGATTGCGGCCAGCGCCCAGAACGTACCGCGCACCCCAGACGGACAACCCGATCTGCAGGGCATCTGGAGCAACGCGACTATCACGCCCCTGGAACGGCCGAACGATCTGGCCGGGAAGCAGACTTTTACGGCAGAAGAAGCGGCGGCTTACGAAAAGCAGGCAGTGGAACGCAGCAACGTGGATCATCGTTCAGCCAACGCAGAGGCGGACGTGGCCAGCGCGTATAACCAGTTTTGGTACGATCGCGGGACTAAGGCCGTCGGTACACGGCGAACGTCGTTGATTGTCGATCCTGCAGATGGCCGCATGCCCGCGTTGACGCCACAAGCGCAGAAACGTGTAGACGAGAAGCGGGCCTGGATGCAAGAACACGCCACTGATGGTCCGGAGGGCCGCTCGCTGGGCGAACGTTGTATTTTGTGGGCCACGGCGGGTCCGCCGATGTTGCCCGGCCCCTACAACAACAATTTCCAGATTATACAGACGCGCAACCAGGTTGTGATCCTGAACGAAATGATCCACAACGCCCGCATTATTCCGCTGGATGGCAGCCCGCATCTGGCCGGCAACATCCGGCAATGGATGGGCGATTCGCGCGGCCATTGGGACGGCAATACGCTGGTGGTCGATACCACGAATTTCTCTGACGAATACTCCTTTCGCGGGTCCGATAGCAATTTGCATTTAACCGAGCGCTTCACACGCGTCTCGCCAGATGCATTGCTGTACGAATTCACGGTGGACGATCCCACGGCGTTCAGCAAGCCCTGGACGGCGCAGATTGCCGTTACCCGGAGCAAGGGACCAATCTTCGAATATGCCTGCCATGAAGGGAACTACGCGATGACAGATATCCTGGCGGGCGCGCGAGCGGCTGAGAAGAAGAAATAATGCTTAGGCTCTGGATGGTTCAGCCGGCTCCCATGGCCAAGACACAGGACCCGGTCTTCGAGTACGCTTGTCACGATGGGAATTACGCCGGCGGCTGCAATGAGTTCCGCAAGATAATTCAGGAATGGAGAGACATCCGATGCGAACGCAATTAGCGATGGCAATGGCAGGTTTGGGTTTGTTGGTGAGCGCGGCGCCGGTTTGGGCGCATCACGCGTTTGCGGCTGAGTTTGATTCCTCGAAGCCGATTAAGCTGCATGGAACAGTCACCAAAATGGAATGGATCAATCCACACGCCTGGATCCACATGGACGTAAAGAACGCCGATGGCACGGTCACCAGTTGGATGATCGAAGGCGGAAGCCCGAACACTTTGCTGCGAAATGGTTTTACGAAAGCTTCCCTGCCGCCGGGTACCGAGATCGTCGTGGACGGCTATCAATCCAAGGACGAGTCCAACAAGGCCAACGGCCGTGACATCACGTTCCCGGACGGGCGCAAGCTTTTTGTAGGATCGGCAGGCCAAGGGCAGGCTCCCGACAAGCAAGACAAATAACGGGCATCCCCAGACTGCGGCCGGCTTCCCCGCCGGCTCTTCAACTCAGGCGGACGTCTGCCCAGCGAGAGGAAAATTATGCGATTCACCTGGTTCAATCTGATGCCGTGGCCGTATCTGCCCGACGACTTTCGCGAGAAGAATCGTTCCGTGTGGGTGGATATCGATTCGAACCTCTTTGATCCCGCGAAGGGCCACCAGGTCTACAACAACTATCTGGATCTGCTGGAATACGCCGGAAAACTTGGCTTCGATGGCATCGGCGTGAATGAACACCATCAAAACGCTTACGGCCTGATGCCTTCGCCGAACTTGATCGCAGCCAGCCTGGCGCGCCGCACCGACGATGTCGCACTGGTGGTTTTGGGCGCATCCATCGCACTGTACAATCCGCCGCTGCGGGTAGCCGAAGAGTTCGCCATGCTGGACTGCATCTCGGGCGGGCGTTTGGTGGCGGGCTTTCCCGTGGGTACCTCCATGGACACCAACTACTGCTACGGCACCATTCCCGGGTTGACACGCGAACGCTACAAAGAAGCCCATGAATTGATCAAGCGCGCGTGGGCGTCGCGGGAGCCATTCGCATTCAATGGCCGCTACACCAAACTGCGCTACGTGAACCCGTGGCCGCGTCCCATCCAGCAGCCGCATCCTCCCATCCACATTCCCGGGGGCGGCTCGCTCGAGACGTTCGATTTCTGCATCGACAATACTTATTCGTATTCGTACTTGAGCTTCGGCGGCTACATTCGCGGGCAGGCCCTGATGCAGGGCTACTGGGATCGGGTGGCCGAACGCAACGCTCCCGATGATTCCCCGTACCGCGCCGGTTTCGCTCAGACCATTTGCGTGGGAGAAACGGATGCAGAGGCCGAACAGCTTTACGCCCAGCACGTCAGCTATTTCTACAATCGCTGTCTGCACGTGTATCCAGGTTTCGCGGACGCCCCCGGCTATCGCACCATCAAAACCATACAGAAGGGCATCCTTTCGCAGTACGCGCCGCAAACCATGTTCCAGCAGCTGCCCTGGAAGGAACTGGTGGACAACGGCAGCGTGATCGCGGGAAGTCCCGAAACGGTGACGCATCGCATGGAGGATCTGATCAAGAAGTTGCGCGTGGGAAACATTTTTTGCCTGATGCAAATCGGCGACATGCCGCAAGACAAATGTATGCATTCCACCCGGCTGTTCGCCGAAAAGGTGATGCCCAGGCTGCGGCATCTGTTCCCCGAATACGCCGATGACCAGCGCTTCTGGTGCAAACCGCTCAACCAGCGTGCCGTGCCTGGCGCACTGCCGCAAGAATGGAATCAGGAATCGCCTGTGGGCGTGGAGCGCTAGCGCATGGAATTGAAAACAGTTCAAACCGAACGCATCCCCGTGCGTTACTACGAAGGCGGGGCCGGCCGGCCGCTGGTGTTCCTGCATGGCGCGGGCGGCCTGGACATGGACCTTGGTTTTCTAGACTCTCTGGCGCGGCAGTTTCACGTGTATGCGCCGCTGGTGCCGGGCTATGGCGATAGCGAAGAGTGCGGCGAATTGCGCGACATGCTGGATTTCACCCTGCACACCTGGGACGTGGTGGAGCGGCTGGGCTTGAAAGATCCGATACTCGCGGGCCATTCAATGGGCGGGATGATCGCCGGCGAAATGGCGGCCATCGCGCCCAACGATGTTTCGCGCCTGGCGTTGATTGCCCCGGCGGGCTTGTGGATGGATGAGCATCCCATTCCGGATATTTTCGCCATGCTTCCCTACCAATTGCCCCCCTATTTGTTCTACGATGCGGAGGCGGGCGCCAAGCTGATGAGCGCGGGCACCGACATGACCGATCCGAAATTCCTGCAGGCGTTCCTGGTGCAGAACGCGCGGCAGCTGGGCGCGGCCGGCAAGATATTGTTCCCGATTCCAGAGCGCGGTCTTTCGTCGCGCCTATATCGCATCAAGGCCAAAACGATGCTGATCTGGGGCGAGGGCGATAAGCTGATCCCGCCCGTGTACGCGCAGGCGTTTCAGCGCGCTATCGCGGGTGCGCAGCTGGTAATGATTCCCGAAGCCGGCCACGTGGCACCCTTCGAGAAACCGGCTGAAGTGATTGGCGCCATCGCGCGGCTGCAGTAGTTCCTACAGCGGCGAGTCCGGACGCGAGATGCTGCGCCACATATGCGCCACCGGGCTGTTATCGAATCCCAGCCCTTCCTTGGGTTGCTTGAAATTACGCCCGATGATGTCGACAAACTGATCCAGCGTCGGGTTCACCTTCGGATCGAAGGCATACAGGTCGTTCACCGTCACCATGCGGGGTTCCAGATACCACTTGTGATTGCGAACCATCTTGTAGGTCTCTTCGATGTATGGCTCAGGCTTGTAATCGGAACCGAACATGCGCCGGTACAGATCGGGATATTCGTAGCCGTGTTCCTTGTCTTCGTAGAAACGCAGCGCCTGATGATAGCGGATGGCGAACGTGACCTTCTCCGAAACATACGGCTCATACATCTGCGCGCCCCACCAGCCGTGATCCACCTTGATCAGATCCTGCACCGTATCGTGGAGCAGGCAGGCCAGCACGATTTCCTCCGACATGCCATTCTGCACGGCGCGATTGGCGCTTTGCAGGCAGTGATTGGAAGTGGCCATGAATCGCAGTTTGTAGTAATCCACCAGTGTGGGCTGCTCCGGCAATGGCGGCAGCCTTTTCACATTGCCGGTATGGGAGACAAACAAATTCCCCGTACCGCGGCGGGAGGGCTGCGTCTCAATCTGCGCCTGGACTTCAGCGGCAGTGGGAAACTTCGCCGCCTGATTTGCAACATTCAGCTGCAGCATCATGTGATGCTCCAGAGCCTCGGCCTTAGCCTCGTCGGCCATGGCGGCAACCGCCGCCGCACCACCGAGTCCCGCGATAAATAACCGCCGGTCGATTTCCATGCTTGCCTCCTGATTGCCCGATGTCCAGTAATAGAATATCGCAGTGACCACCCGCTAGGATTGGCGCAATCATGCGGCTTACGGTAGTATACTGGCCCATCATGAGAACAATGTCGTTCCTGGTCCTGGCATGCACTTCCTCGCTCTGGGCGGCGAATCCAAATGGGGTTGTTCTTTGGAACACGGCCCAAATCAAAAGCATCGATCAGAAGCTGGCGGCCAACGTCAACCCCCAGACGCATGTCGGCGTGGAGCGATTGATGGACTCCGCAATCATGGTTCATCGCATAGGACCGTCGGAGGCTGAGGTACATACCAAGGAAGCGGATTTCATTGTGGTTGAAGCCGGCGAAGGTACGGTCTTGGCGGGCGGCAGCATCGTCGACGGAAAAGCCAGCGGACCCGATGAACTGCGCGGCAAGTCGATCGAGGGTGGAACCAGGTATCCTCTCAAGACTGGCGACAACATCTATATTCCCGCCAACATGCCCCATCAGTTTTTAGTCGAACCCGGCAAGGAATTCTCAGCCACGATTGTGAAAATAGTTCCCAAGCAATAATTGAAGCTTATGTCACCAGTTCGCCTCGTCATGTCCATTGGATTCGCCCTGTCGCTGGCCGCACAGGCGCCTGAAACATACAAAGTACGTTTGTCGCCGGTGCCCGTGGAAGCGAAAACTCGTGCCGACATTGCGGGCATCGGCGCGGCCACCGCCACTCTTTCCGGCAGCAAGCTTTCTATCACGGGAACGTTCGAAGGATTGCCTTCGGCCGCCGTGGACGCCAAGGTACACCAGGGGCCGGTCACCGGCGTACATGGCCCTGCCATTCTCGATATTAAGGTGGCCCACGCCACCAGCGGTATGCTGAGCGCCTCGCTCGATCTGACGCCGCAACAAATCGAGAGCCTGAAAAAAGGTAAGCTCTATATTCAAATTGATAGCGAAAGGGCCCCGGATGGTAACCTGTGGGGCTGGTTCTTGCGCTAGGAGGGGCACGCGTGTTCAGACTCAGGAAACTCACGGCGGCATTGACCGGCTTGGCCTGTTTTGCGATAGCCGTCGCTCAGGAACGCGCCGCTGGGCCGTACACCGCCCAACAGGCGGCTTCGGGCCGCACCATCTATCAATCCAACTGCGCTATCTGTCACGTGGCCGATCTGGGCGGCCGCAATGAAGCGCCGCAACTAGCCGGTTCTAATTTTATGGGCCAATGGGGTGACCGGAACACCAGCGAACTGGTGGCTTTCATGCAATCCACCATGCCGCCCAACAATCCTCATGGATTGGGTGAAGATGCGTACGTCAGCATCGCGGCCTTTATTCTGAATGCAAACGGCGCGCATCCGGGCAATCAGCCCTTAACCGCCGGCGCGAAAGTACAAATTCGTTCGGTGGCCAGCGGGGAGGTGCCGGATGAAGTTCGCCATCCTCCCCCCGAAGAGGCCCCGCCGGCCAGCGCTCGACTGGAGCCGCTGAAAGCCACCGGCCTCACGGTGGAGGGCGAGGTGAAGAATTATCAGCCTGTCACCGACGCCATGCTACGCCATCCCGATCCGGCCGATTGGCTGATGATTCGCGGCAATTATCAAGCCTGGGATTACAGCGCGCTCAACCAGATTACGCGTGACAACGTGCATGAGCTGCAGCTCCAATGGGTGTGGTCGATGAGCGACGCGGGAAATAACCAGGCCGCGCCCATCGTGCATAACGGCGTTCTTTATCTGAATAATCCCAGCAGCACCCTGCAGGCGCTGGACGCGCGCACCGGCGAGCTGATCTGGGAGAACCGCTACGGCGGATTGGCCAACGCCAGTTCCATGCGCGGCATGGCCATTTACCAGGACAAGGTTTACGTCTCCACCAGCGATGCCCGCTTGATCGCCTTCGACGCGCGCAACGGCAAGAAGGTGTGGGAAACCGTAATTGGCGACCGCTCGAAAGGCAACTACGCCACCTCGAGCGGTCCCATCGTGATCAAGGGTAAAGTGCTGCAAGGTCTGGGCGGCTGCGAGCGCTATCGTGAAGAGAAATGTTTCATCAGCGCCTATGACGCGAACACCGGCAAGCAGGTTTGGCGCTTCAACACCATCGCGCGCGATGGCGAGCCGGGCGGCGACACCTGGGGCAAGCTTCCAGACCTTTTTCGCGCGGGCGGGGAGACTTGGATCACAGGCAGCTACGATCCGGATCTGAACCTTACCTACTGGGGCACCGCGCAGGCCAAGCCGTGGATGCGGGCGAGCCGTCAATCCGGCGGAGGGGCGGCGCTCTACAGCAGCTCCACCCTGGCGCTGGACGTGGACACCGGCAAGCTGGCCTGGTATTACCAGCACTCGCCCGGCGAATCGCTCGACCTGGACGAAGTATTCGAACGCGTGCTGGTGGATTCGGGCGGCCAGAAATTTGTTTTCTCCGCCGGAAAGCCGGGCATCCTGTGGAAGCTGGATCGCAAAACCGGCAAATACATCGGGCACAAAGAGACCGTGTTTCAAAACGTGTTTGATTCGTTCGATGCGAAAACCGGCGAGCCTCACTACCGCAACGATATCGTCGAGCAGCAGCTCGGTGAATGGATCGACTCCTGCCCCAGCACCGAAGGCGGCCACAACTGGCAGGCCATGAGTTACAATCCCGGCGCCAATCGTCTGATCATTCCGCTCAGCCAGAGCTGCCTGTCGATGAACGGGCAGAAGATTGATCTGAAAGAGGGCGGTGGAAGCGGAGGCGGCGCGGGCCGGCGCTTCTATGAGATGCCCGGCAGCAACGGCAACATCGGCAAACTGGCCGCGTTCGACGTGAACACCATGAAGCAGCTATGGTCCATCGAACAACGCGCGCCGTTTCTCACCTCCGCGCTCTCTACGGCGGGCGGAGTGGTGTTCGCCGGCGATCTGAACCGCCAGTTTAAAGCCGTGGATGTGAACACCGGCAAAATTCTGTGGCAAACGCGGCTGGGAACGTCAGTACAGGGCTTCCCGATTTCGTTCAGCGTGGACGGCAAGCAGTACGTCGCGGTGCCCGCCGGCCTGGGCGGCGGCAGTCCGCGGCAAGTGCCGGGGCTGATCGCGCCCGACATTCATCATCCGTCAAACGGCAACGCATTGTACGTGTTCGCGCTGCCCGACAAGCGTTAAGGTTCAATCACAAATGAAGACATGTGCGTTTTTGCTTCTGCTCGCGGCGGGCTTGCTCCCGGCGCAACAAACCCCGAACTCCGTCTCGTTCGAGCGTATCCTGCACGCTCCTAACGAACCGCAGAACTGGCTCACTTACTCGGGAACCACCTTAGGCCAGCGGCATAGCCTGCTCACCGAGATCACCCCCGAGAATGCGAATAAACTCGAGCTGCAGTGGGTGTTTCAGGCCAGATCGCTCGAAAAATTTGAAGCCACTCCGCTGGTGGTGAACGGCGTAATGTACACAGTGCAGGCTCCCAACGACGTATACGCGTTGGACGCCGCCACCGGGCGCATTTTCTGGACGTATGCGTACAACCCGTCGCCCAAGTCGCGGACCTGCTGCGGGCGCGTGAATCGCGGCTTGGCTATTCTGGGCGACACACTATTTATGGGAACCATCGACGCTCATCTGATCGCGCTGGACGCCAAGACCGGCCTGCCCCTTTGGAACACCACCGTAGCCGACGTCAATGAGTTCTATTCCATCACCCACGCTCCGCTGGTGGTCAAGGACAAGGTCATCGTTGGAACCGCCGGCGGCGACATCGGGATTGGCGGCATCCTGGCCGCGTTCGACGTCCGCACCGGTAAAGAGGTGTGGCGCTTTCATACCATCCCGCAGCCCGGCGAACCCGGTCATGAAACCTGGGCCGGCGATTCCTGGAAACACGGCGGAGCGGCGATCTGGAATACCGGCTCCTACGATCCGGAAACCAATCTCACGTTTTGGGGCACCGGAAACCCCGCACCGGATTGGGATGGGCGCCAGCGCGCCGGCGACAATCTTTACAGTGATTCGGTGGTCGCGTTGGATGCCGACACGGGCAAGCTGAAATGGTTTTATCAATTTACGCCCCACGACGAACTGGATTACGATTCCACCCAAGTCCCCGTGCTGGCGGATATCGATTGGAAAGGCGCGCCGCGCAAGGTAATGTTGTGGGCCAATCGCAACGGTTTGATGTACGTGCTGGATCGCAACACCGGGCAGTTCCTGATGGGCAAGCCGTTCACCAAGGTGAACTGGATGAGCGGGTTCGACGAAAAAGGCCGGCCCATGCGCGTGCCGGGTAAAGTGCCCACGCCCTCCGGCAGCACCATCATGCCCACTGTTCTGGGCGGCACCAATTGGTATCCGCCTTCCTACAGCCCGCGCACCGGCTGGTTCTACATTCCGCTCTGGGAAAATTCGGGAACCATCGCAGTGGAAGGTGGACGTCCCAAAGCCACCGGCAACACTCCCATGGGTGCGGCCACTTTGCAGACCAACACCAAGTTGGAAGAGGAAGGTTACGGTGCGGTACGTGCTTTCGATCCCAAGACCGGAGACGTGAAGTGGGAGTTCAAGATGAACGACATCACCTGGGCCGGCGTGCTGACCACTGAGTCCGATTTGTTGTTCAGCGGCGGCCGCGAAGGCTACTTCTACGCGTTGGATGACCGTACCGGCAAACTGCTATGGAAGGTATCGTTGGGCGGCCAGATCAACAGCGGCCCCATGAGTTACGCTCTCAACGGACGGCAGTACATCGCGGTGTCGGCCGGCACGGCGCTGTTCACGTTCGCGCTCGGGCATTAGAGGGCCGCGGCGTCTCAGGCCGCCGATACGGTTCGCACTGCCTTCAACCGATCCATCAAATCGATGAGATCGTGATGATCCAGCGGCTTGCGCAGGAAACCGGAGCAACCCGATTGAGCCGCCGAGCGCATCTGCGTATCGATATCGTCGGAAGACAGAACCACAATGGGCGTTCTCGCATTGCCAGTCAGGGTTTCCCAATCCCGCATTGAGCGAATAGCTTTGTAACCGTCCAGGCCGGGCATGTGAATATCCATCAACACAACATCGAAGCGGCGAGCCTTCATCATATCCAGCGCCTCCAGGCCATCCCGCGCACGCCACACCGCTTCGTTCTGCAGCAGGATTCCAGTGAGCACAAAGCTTTCATCGGAGTCCTCAGCCACCAGAACATTGAGACCCGTATCCGTCTGGCGGGATGGTTCGGGCTGGCCGGCAGCCTGCACGTCGGCTTGCCAGGGAAGGGTCACCACTAACGACATGGGCGCACGGGCGTCGCTGACGAATTCAGCGGTTCCCCCCAGCGCACGGATGCGCTTGCCAGCCACCAGAGTCGCCACGCCATACAGCACCTCGTCAGAGTCCTCGAAGTTTACGTGATCGGCATCGCTATTCAACCAATCCGCCACCCGCAAGGCGATGCTGGAGTTGGCGGGAATGATCTCGAACTGAATGCCCTCGCCATCGTCGGACGGCCGAGCGGTGACCAGCGCGTCGCCCTTGCGGCCCAGCTTCGAGACGGCGTCCAGCACACGCATGAGCGCCTGCTCCACAGCCCGCCGGCGCTGCCGCCCAATAATCGGCCGGGTGGCCGATTTCAACACCAGACGGCTGGCCCGGTCGCCCGATGCCAGGTTCAGCACTTCGATCGTTTCCCCCAGGCTCAACGTGACATCGAACTCTTCGGCGGGGTCGAGCAGCGGTGCTTCGCTAGACAGCAACTCCCGTATATCGTCGATGCACCGCAGCAGCCTGTCCGCGCCGACTTTGCTGCCCTCGATGCAGTTCTGCCAGGCTGGGTCGGGCGCCAGGGTGGGACACAGCGCCATGAGGCCGAAGCTGGCTTGGACGGAATTCCGGGCTTCGTTGCAAATGTAATTCAAAAGGCTAAGGATAGTTTGGTTCGTCATATCGTTTCCATACGAAAATCCGGAGTTTCTGGTTTAATCCCGAGGCGGCTCTATGCGTCGCGCGCCGCGCTGATTGAGAAATATTCGACGAAGCGCCGCACCGCGCTGGGTTTCTTGGTGGACTGCCTGGTGGCCGCCATCTCTTCGGCGATACGAGCGACTTGCTTGCCAAGACCCGAAGAGGAATCGAGCACCGCTCCTTTCTGAGCCGCGCGCGAGATCTCGCTGGCACTGGCCGGCAGCATATAGCGAACCGGAAGTTGAATAATGCGCTGGATATCATCCACCGAAAGCGTGTTCCTGCGCTCCACGCAGTTCAGCACCACTGAAATCTTGTCCGTCAGGCGAAGGTCTTGCAGCCAGATGGCTTTGCGCCGCGCCACGTGCAGCGCCCCGATATCCGGCGTGCAGACCAGATAGATCCGCTTGGAGCGCAGCAGGGTCTCGCATTCCTGATCCTCCATGGTGCCCGGCAGGTCCACCGCTACCAGCGAATAGCGGCGCATGGCGAAGTCCAGCAATTCCATATAGCGCTCCGTGGAAACATGGCGCGAAAAATCCATCGGGCCGGAGCCCAGCAAATGCAGGTTCTTGATCTGAGACACCAGGCTCGACCAGATGTCCAAATCCAGACGGTCGCTCTGCAGCAGGGCGTCCACAATAGTGTGCGCGCCTTCGGCCTTCAGCAGGAAAGACGTGACGCCTAACCGGATATCGAAATCCAGCAGCAGGGTGGGTTCGGTACTCAACTGCGCTGCCATGGCCGTGGCATAGGTGGCGACGGTGGTCCCTCCGCAGCCCGGTTTGGCCGGCATGAAGGT
This sequence comes from Bryobacteraceae bacterium, assembly GCA_035486095.1. Lineage (GTDB taxonomy): Bacteria > Acidobacteriota > Terriglobia > Bryobacterales > Bryobacteraceae > Palsa-89. Next base: position 28,564 of record DATHNM010000479.1, on the reverse strand, counting down.
ATACAAGTCCGCCAGGACCTCGCCGGCCGTTGACAACGTAGATGCGGCGCGCACCGCCGCCTGCCGGATTTCGCGGTCCGTAAAATTGGGAAGCACTTCACGCACCCCCGCTTGCATCAACTGGAGAAGATCATCCCGGCTGCCTCCGCCTTTCACCGCGATAATTACGATCTGCGGGCGCCCGTCCACCGCGCGCGCCACCGGCATGGCGCGCGACAGGTCGGCGAAGTCCACAATCAGGATGCACTGCTGCTCCGGGCCGATGGCTCGTAGCCGGTTGGCGTCCTCATAACTCAAATCCCAGGTGGCTTCAAACCGCAGGTGACCGTCGAGGGAAGCCCGCACGTCCTTGTGAAAATCCAGATCCGAGGAGACTGTGGCCAGGATCACGGCTGCCTCCCCGGTAAATATCCCGCGGTTCGTGGAAAAAGGCCACGGGTTTTTCCGCTCACAATAGTTACGGCTCTGCAATCCGCCGTGGACCCGGAGCGGCCTGTCCGAGTCGCCCCACGCCGCGAGTTAAGAAGTTTTACGTCTATCCACACGCAGGCCTTATCGGCCGCAACTTCCGGGAACAAGAGCTGTGGCGGCGTTCTCAAGCTTCACTCCCCCTTGCCGATGAGCCCAATCATGGCCCAAAAGGTCTCTGAAAAAGCATTGCGGCATCCGGACGCCATTCGAAGTCTGCACGGAAAAGTGCTGGTGGTGGATGACGACCAGCACTTTCGCGTGCTGGCGCGCGCCATCCTGGAACCTGCCGGATTCGAGGTCATTGAATCGGAGGATATGCAGCAGTGTATGTTGCAATTGCGCAGCCAGCCCGTGGATGCGGTCATTCTGGATATGGTGATGCCCGGCCGCGATGGCATCGAGGCGGTGCGTGAACTGAAGCAGCTGTTTCCCGAAATACCAATCGTGGCCGTATCGGGAGCCGAACAGGGCGGGCTCTATCTGTCGGTCTCCGCGCATCTGGGCGCCGACGCTTCGCTCGCAAAGGCGCGCGTCAGCGCACTGTGCCCTCTTTTACACGTGGTTCTGGACCGTTAGCCAATGCGCTGGTTGCAAAAATGGCCGGACCTTTCCCTGCGGACCAAGTGCCTGCTGCTGATCTCCCTCCCCGCATCGGCCACGGTGCTGATGTTCGGGGTGGCGAATATCCTGGCGGCGCGTAATTCGGCCGCCGGAGACCTGGTCAACCGTGCTCTGGCAACCACGGGGGAGATCCAGCGTCTGCGCGTCGCCGAAACTGAAACCAGCTCGGACGCCCGGGCCTATTTCATCGGCGCCCAGAAGTCCCTGGCCAGCCGTGCCCGCACCTCCCTCTCGACATTCGAGTCGGCGCGCCAACAGCTTATGAATCTCACCGCCGGTAGTCCGGTGCAGCAACAGCGCCTGGCCGCCATCGCGGTGCTCGAACACGGGAGTGAGGAGTGTTTGTTCAGCGCCACGGCGCGCTTCCGTTTGGGCGCTCTGCCTGGGGATGAATTGCGCGCCGATTTAAACCTGCTGGAAACCCAGCGTCTGGGCATGGAAGACCTGCTCGGGTTGATGGAACAAGACAATGCGCGGCAGCTTGAAAGCGCCTACCGCAGCCGGGCGTCGCTAGAGGCCCAGCAGGCGGCTGCCACGGGCATCTGTCTGTGTTTCGGACTGCTGGGCGGGATAGCCATGACGCTACTGTTCGCACGCGGCATCACCCGCCGCATAGACCGGCTGCAGCGCAATCTGGCGCGGCTTCCGGACGGCGTGCCCCCGGAACCGCTATCCGGGCACGACGAAATTGGAGCTTTGAACGAGGGGTTGATCCAGCTGGCCGAAGCCATGCGGCGCAAAGAAGTGGCGCTTGAAAACGCGCTCGACGGCATCGCCGAAGTCGGCTCCGGCGGGAGTTATCTGTGGATGAACAAGGCCTACGGGGCCATCGCGAGCGGCTCCCGGGTGGACCGGCCCCTGACGTTGGATTCCACCCTGGAGCCCGAAGACCGGCCCAAAGTTTTGGAAGCCATGGCCCGCATGCGAGCCGAGGGGCACGCGGAAATGGCGGCCCGGATCGAACGGCCGCAAGGCGCGGTAGCGGATGTCGGAATCACATTTCTAGCCCCGGCCCAGGATCCGGACTCCAGCTTCTATGTCTTCCTGCGGGATATCGGTGCGGGCAAGAAAGCCGATGCTGGGTTGGTACGGGCCAAGGATGCGGCCGAGGCTGCCAACCGGGCCAAGACCGAATTTCTGGCCAAGATCAGCCACGACATCCGGACTCCGCTCAACGCCATCCTGGGTTCGGCGGATCTGCTGTCGCAGACCCCGCTCAGCTTCGATCAGGGCGAATACGTCAACATGTTCCAGCGCAATTGCCGGCGGCTGGTGGCGCTCATCAACGACTTTCTGGATTTCTCGCGCATCGAAGCCGGGGCTGTGCGGGTTGAAAAAGCTCCGGTTTACATCCGGGAGACGGTGGACGACGCGGTGGCCACGTTCCGCGAATCGGCCGCGCGAAAAGGCATTGCGTTGGGAGTGGAAATCGATCCCGCGGCACCCGCCTGGGCTCTGGGGGATCCCTTGCGCATCCAGCAGGTGCTGGTAAACCTTCTGAGCAACGCCTTGAAGTTCACCAGCACCGGACGGGTGGATGTAATCGTGAAGGTGACCGGCGCGGGCGGCAGCAGCGAGAAGCTTCGCTTCGAGGTATCGGACACCGGCCCGGGTATAAGGCTGGAGGACCAAGACAAAATTTTTGCTCGCTTTGTGCAGTTGCCCAATCAGACCAATGGACAGCGCGGCACCGGGTTGGGACTCACCATCTGCCGCGATCTGGTGGAACTAATGGAAGGGGAAATCGGACTGGTCAGCCGGGAGGGCAGCGGAAGCACCTTTCATTTCAGCCTGCCCCTACAGGCTGTGGATCCCGTGCTCAGCGCTCCGGCTACGGCCGCCAACGGCCCGGCGCAGTTGCGCAACAGTGAAGCGATCCGCATCCTGGTGGCCGAGGACACCGAAGATAACCGGCTGCTGCTGGAGCATTATCTGCGCGACGAACCGGTGAAGCTGCGTTTCGCGGTAAACGGCCAAGCGGCGGTGGACGCGGTGGAACACGGTGAAAAGTTCGATCTTATCCTCATGGATATCGATATGCCCGTGATGGATGGTTACGTGGCAACCCGGCAGATCCGGGTGTGGCAGCAGTCGCAAACATTACAATCGCCCGGTCCGGCGACGCCCATTATCGCTTTATCGGCGGATGCCATGCGAGAAGCCGTGCGCGCCAGCCTGGAAGCCGGATGTGTGGCCCATGTCGCCAAACCGATTGACCGGGAGACGCTTTTGAAAACCATCCACCGCTATGCGCCTGCGCCCGCGCTGGCCAGCCCGGGCCCTGTCCGGACCATCCCTGTCTCAGACGAAGTGCGGGCGCTGGTGCCACAGTACCTCGCTTCGAAAGAGAAACAGATCGAAGAGGCGCGCGCCGCCCTGGCCACTCGCGACTTCGGACCCATCCGGCGCTTCGGGCACAATCTGAAAGGCACGGGACGCGGCTACGGATTTCCTCCGATTGAAGAAATGGGAAAAGAGATCGAGCGGGCGGCCCAGCAGGCGGACCCCAACCGCATCGCGGAACAATTAGAGGCGCTGCACTGTTTCGTCAGCGAATCGGCAGCCGCGCTCGCCAGTTCATGACGGGCTAACGCAAAACCCAAAGCGTTACCGCGATGCCGGCGGTCAGCAAAGCCAAGACCCATAGAATCACGCTGGAGTGCCGGCTCCAGAAAGTTTTCTGCCCTGTGGATTCCAGAGGCGCCGAATCCGGCTCGCCCGCAGAGGCGTCCGCCGGCGGTTCCGCCTCAGTGGCAGCGCCTGCAGCCGCGAGCAACGCCAGCGTGTCTTCAGGCGCCGCGTCAGCCGGCTCGGACCCGAATTCCTGAATCCGTTGTTCGATGCGCTCGCAAAACTCTTCCGGCGTGCGAAGCAGACGCGCACGCGCCTGCGCCGGCAGGTCCTCGAGCACTTCGACGGCGGTATGCTCGACCAGCGGTTTCACTACGTCATAGCCCAAAACATCGGCCAGCCGGCAGGCCACATGGACGATACGCAACAAATCCAGTTCCCTGCCCTCGCAAGGGTCGTGATGCCGTCCGGCAATCAGGGCCATGTCGGAAGGCAATCCCCAGCGCTCGCCGAGTAAACGGCCCGCTTCGGCATGATGGGCGCCGAATTCCTCTTCCTCAAAATCCAGCACGTCCAGGCTGCGCGTGGCGGCGTTGCGGATCACCCGTTCATACTCTTCCGGATAGGCGACCAGTAACCCCAGGCGGCCAATATCGTGCATGATACCGGCGGTGAACGCGACGCTCACATAGGCGTCACAGGCTATCGCAATTTCTTCGGCCAGAACGGCGGTAGCAACCGTATGCTGCCAGCAGCGGCGCATGGCTTCGGTTTTCAGGCCGCCCTGCGCGTAGGCCGCGGTGGCGTGCGCCAGCGTGATTTGGCGGGTGGTGTCGAGCCCCAGCAATGCCACGGCCCGCCGCACATTGGTGATATCGGACATGAATCCGAATTCGGCGGAATTCACGCGCTGGAGCAAGCGCGCGGTAAACGTGGCGTCGCTGCCGATAAGATCGGCCACTTCATTCGTATCCACCGCGGGGTTGGCAAGCAAGCTCAACAACTTGGCCGCCACGGGCGGAAACGGAGGAACCTTCTTCAAACTTTCGGAGATGGTCGCTGCGGACCTTTGCATGGTGGTGTTGCCCTGTCAGCATTCCATCGTCCGTTCTGCGCCGCTCCATTAGGCTTTGGTTTCAGGGCTTTCCGAAACTTTCAAAAGCCAAGCGGGTGAATCCTATAGAGGTTTATTCCGAGTATTACTTCGAGGGCAACAGCAGCTCGCATGGCTGGGGATCCCATTTCGAGCCATCCGGCTCGCTCCGGTAGTGGTTGCTAACCACCCAGGGGGCGTTCAGATATTTTGGATCTTCCACAATTTGGGTCTGCACCAAGTATTTATCGTTGCCGCGCTGGTGAAGGTCGTAATACTCCGTCATAACCGCGCTGGCGCTGAAAGGCACGCCATTGTTGCGCAGGTATCCGGGTTTGATATGCGTGGTAACCACCTTCAGCGTGCCTCCCAACCGGCGCGTATCCGGCGGCGCGGGCGGCGAAGCCATGCTGGCGTTGGCGAATCCGGGGGTGTTCGGATCCTGCGCGGAAATCTTCGACGTATAAGCGCGAATTGATTGCGGCGTCTCCCACACAGCCACTGACGTTCCCTGCATGGACGGCTCACCCGGCACGGCAGGCGGCGAAAAGAAAAACGTCCGGGTCTGTTTCCCCGCGTCGATTTCGATCTTGAGCGCGCTGTCGTTGGCCCCCTCGTGCAGCCAGGTAATGTGCAGCCGCGCGGGCTGGCGCATAATGTTGGGCGCGCCGTAACTCAGGCACTGTTTTCCCCCCGCGATGTCCTTAGCCGCATCCCAGGTATCCGCCACTCGCTTGCCTTCGGCATTCAACGGGATACTGTAATAGTCGCCTTTGGGCGCGTTCAGCATGCGATAGCGCCAGTCCTCGGTGACCAGCGAGACCCAGTAACCGGTGATATCGATGGGGGCGCTCGGGGGCGGCTGCCCTTTGAGAACGAAACCAGCCAGGATAAGTCCGATCGCGATCCAGCCGCGCTTCATTTCGAACCTCCCGTTCCGTCGTGGCCCAGGCTCTTGTAAATAGCCTCGATGAACATTTCCCCAGTCCAGGCAGGAGTGCTGTACCGCCGGTCATAGTCCCGGCTCAGGTGCGCCGCTTTCACTTCTTCGACCGTCTTGCCTTTGTGCAGCAGGTCTTGCACGCGATCCCGGATGATGGTGACCATATCGCGATAGTCGCTCACTTCGGATTCGTCGCACAGCCGCCCGTGCCCGGGAATCACCATGGTGCCGCCTTCCTGCATGGAGCGCGGCACCGTGAGATCGAGAATGTGATTCAAGGCCCGGATCTCGCCCTGAATGCTTCCGCCGCGCTGCAGATCGATCATGGGGTAGCCGGTGGTAAGGAAAATATCGCCCGCGCTCAGGACGTTGGAACCTCGAAAAAGCACGATGCTGTCGCCATCGGTGTGCGCCGCTTTCTCGTAGAACATCTGAATAGCCTCGCCGTTGAACGCCAGGCTTTTCCCCTCCAGATACGTAAGGGTCGGCCATACGCTGGACGGGACGCCCGATCCGTCCCGGCTCTCGCGCTGCAGCACATTGTCCTGCGCGAACAGCGCCACTTCGGCCTGCAGCTGATAGGTTCGCGGAGGCTTCAGCAGCACTTCATTGGAGCCGGTATGATCGGCATCCATACTGGTGTTGATGATGAACCGGACCGGCTCAGCGGATAGTTTGTGAATCTCGGCCAGCAGCGCTTCCCGCAGCCGCGGCGCGCCGGTATCCACCAGCAGCACGCCGTCATGCCCCGCGTCTTTGCCGATCTGAATGGTCACATTTCCCAGCGTGCTGGCAAACATGTAGACATTGCCCTGCACGTGCCGGACTTCATAGGGAATTCCATCGGCCTGCTGCAGGGGTTGCGCCATGGCCACGCAGCCGCTTACCGCGGCCCACAGGAATGCGGCCTTCTTCATGGCTTGGTCTCCGCCGGCTTCTTGTGTTCCTGCTCGAATTGCACGTCGAATACCTTGGGATGAGGAATGGTCATTTGCTTGATCTGTTTTCGATATTCCGGATACATGGTCTCGGCGCCGCCGCGGCTGGCTTCAAAAGGCACGCCGTATTCCTGGGAAAATTCCCGGATCACGGTGTTGGTTCCCGGCAGGTGATGCGGCACCCATCCGTATGGCCGGGGAATTTCCGGACTCGGCAAGCAGGAACCGTAACCGGCGATCGGAGAAAAGACCTGATAGGGATTCCAGACCCAGCTCTCGGTTCGCACCAACGGCTCCGTCAGGTAAACCGGATCCTCCGCAATGGTCAGCAGCGTCAGGTATTTGTCATGCAGATCCAGAAATTCCGTCAGCCTGGCTTGGTCCGAGAAAGCGATGCCGTTGCGCCGCAGATAACCCGACTTGATATGCGTGGTCTCAATGCGCAGCGTGTCGCCCTCCCACTCTCCGGTTGAAAAACCCGCCCAGGTGTGCGGCGCGAACTGCGAAGGATGCGCCCGGCCATCCATCCAGATGGTTCGCGGGCCGGTATAGCTGCCGTCGATAATAAATGCGACGATCCGGCCCGATTCAGGATCGTTGACCGTGGAAATCTTCAAGCCGGTGGGCGCGCGCATGGCATAGATCGCCGAGTGCGGGATGCATTGGTGCTGCAGCACCGAAACAAGATCGCCGTCCCATGTATCGGCGCGCAGCCGGGCGTCGTCGTTGATCGGAATGCCCAGATAATCGCCGGCGGGCGACCCCGGATCGGTGCGCTCCAATTCATCCTCGTGATACATCGCCTGCCATAATCCGGTGGGATTGAATCCCATCCCGCCCTGCCCGAGCAGCGGCGCGCCGGCCAGTGCGGCGATGGCGAGAAGCAACGGAATCCGGGAGGCCACTGGGTGCATGTGCGTTGGTTCCTTCTTGAGTCTTTCTTCTGGGGCGTATTGTATAACAGTCGCGAAAAAGCTGGAACAAGCGGACGGCCGCGGACGTAGCTACTCCATGATCCCTACCCCTCTCTTCCAGCGATACTGAAAGAATCTATGTCGAGCCGATCGCAAATCGCGGTTTTAACCCTGTTCCTTCCTTTGCTCTTTGCGCCGCTGGCTTCCCCCCAGTCGGAAATCAGCGTGCAATCGCCCACGGGAGGCTTGGGCTGGCTGACGCATCCCTATCAGGCGGCCAGTGTTCCCGCCATCCGTTTGAGCAACTCGCCCCGCATGAACGAACTGATTCGAGCCGGAAACCTGTATCTGACCTCGCAGGACGTGGTGGCGCTGGCCATCGAAAACAATATCGACGTGGAAGTGCAGCGCTATGGACCGCTGCTGGCCCAGCAGGTTTTGCGGCGCGCCCAGGGCGGCGGAGCTTTGCGAAGCGTGGGGCTGGGCGTGGCCGCGGGCCCGGAAAGCGTCAGCCTGCAAGGCGTCAGCGTCAACAATTCGGGGTCGGTGGCACTTTCCGGCGGCAACGGCGTCAGTTCGGGCGGCGGCATTGTGACGCAGTTAGGCCCCAGCATCCCATCGCTTGATCCTTCGTTATTCGCCGTCGTAAATTTTCAGCACGCCACCGCCCCGCAAAGCAACACATTCCTGACAGGCACCACGGCGCTTATTCAGAGCATGCGCAGCCTTACCGCGCAATATTCGCAGAATTGGGTCTTCGGTTTAAGCGCCACGGTCACTTACGCCAGCAATTATTTCCATCTCAACAGCCAGTTGTTCAGCCTGAATCCCTACACCTCCGGCGATCTGGACCTGCAAGTGACGCAAAATCTTTTGCAGGGATTCGGAAGCGCGGTGAACGGCCGCAATATTCGCGTTCAAAAGAACAACGTGAAGGTGAGCGACCTGCAATTTAAACAGCAGGTGATCACCACGGTAGCGGCGGCGCTCAATTTGTATTGGGACCTGGTGAGCTTCCACGAGGATGTGCGCGCGCGCCAGCAAGAGGTTACCACCGCCCAGCAATTGCTGGACGACAACAAGCGGCAAGTGCAGATTGGCGCGCTGGCCGAGATTGAAGTGACGCGCGCCGAAGCCCAGCTTTACTCCAGCCAGCAGGATCTGGTGGTTTCACAAACCAATTTGCAGCAACAGGAGATTGTTCTGAAGAACGCGCTATGCCGCGATGGAATCTCGGCGGCTGGCCTGGAGAATGTTCACCTGGTGCCGCTCGATAAGATCGAGATTCCAGCCAGCGACGATGCCCGTCCGGTGCCCGAACTGGTGACGCAAGCGCTGGCGAACCGGACCGAGATTGCCACCGCGCGCATCAACATCGACAGCAACGAAATGAACCTGGTGGGAATCAAGAACTCGTTGAAACCCACGCTGCAGGCTTTCGCCGAGCTGACCAACAACGGCCTCAGCGGCCAGCTCACCGCTTTCGGAGCGACGCAGCCCGGCTTCGACTATCTGGCGGGCGGCTACGGCAACCTGCTGGAACAGATCGCCCGGCGCAATTTTCCGAACTATTCCGCGGGAATTTCGCTCAACATTCCACTGCGCAATCGCGCCGCGCAATCCGACTATGCCACCAGCCTGCTGGAGCTGCGCCAAAACCAGCTGAATCTGCGCAAGAACACCAACCAGGTGACGGTGGACGTGCAGAATGCGGTGATTGGATTGCAGCAGGCCCGCGTCCGTTATGACGCGGCTCTAAAATCGCGCGAGCTTCAGGAACAGACGCTGGCGGCCGATCAGCGCCGGAATGCACTGGGAGCCGCCACGGTTTTTCAAGTGATTCAAGACCAGCGCGATCTGGCTACCAGCCAAAGTACGGAAGTGCAGGCGCTGGCCAATTACACGCACGCGCGTATTTCTTTCGATCAGGCGCTGGGCACCACGCTGGAGGTAAATCACATCTCACTGGATGAGGCGCTGCACGGACGCATCGCGCGCGATTCGGTGCTGCCTTCGAATATTCCCGGAGGCAAACAATGACCCGCACACCTGCTCCGTTAGCTCTGAACCGCGCGCGCCGGCAAGCGCTGGCTCTGCTCTGCCTCGCGTCTCTAACCTGGGCGCAAGATATCGCCCCCCAGCGCCCGCAAGCGCCCGTTATCATCCGGCCCTATCTGGCCGTCAGCGTTCCCCCCATACGGCTGGCGAATTCGGCGCGCCTCAACCAACTGGTGCGCGCCGGAATGCTCTACCTCACCGCGCAGGATGCCATCGCCCTGGCGCTCGAAAACAACATCGACATCGAGGTCAGCCGCTACAATCCGTTTATCTCGCAGTGGCAACTGGAGCGCTCGCAGGCCGGCGGCGCGTTGCCCGGCGTGCCCAGCGGCGCTTCGCAAGCCGGATCGGTGGCCAGCGGGCAGGGCGTGGCCGGCAGCCAGGCCGCGGCTGGCGTCAGCGTTCCAGGAGCGCGCTCCAATGGTTCCGGCTCCAACGCCACGGTCTCGCAGATCGGGCCGGTGACCCAGAACCTGGATCCTATCCTGCAAGAGAACACCACCTTCAGCCACCTCAGCTCCCCGCAGCCCGACGAAGTGCAGAGCGGCGTGTTCAACCTGATACAGACCACACACGTCTATTCGGGCAGCTATCAGCAAGGTTTCCTGGCCGGCGGCATCGCCACGGTCAGCTATAGCGACCATTATCTGGAAGAGAACGCTTCCAGCGATCTGCTCAATCCCACGGTCGCTCCCAGTGTCACCGTCTCGCTTCAACAGAATTTGCTGCGCGGTTTTGGAGTGGCCGCGAACGCGCGCACCATCACAGTGTCGCGCATGAACCTGAACACCACGGAGCTGAACTTCAAAACGCAGGTAATTTCGGTGGTGACGCAGGTTCTGAATGCCTATTACAACCTGGCCGCGGACTACGAAGATCTGCGAGCGAAAAGCAACGTCTCAGAGACCGCGCAAACATTTGTGAACGATGTAAAACGGCAGATCGAAATAGGATCGGTTGCACCCACGGACCTGATCACCGCGCAGTCCCAGGCCGCTTCCAGCGCACAGGCCGCGTCTGATTCCGATGTCGCCGTGCGGCAGCAGGAACTGACGCTGAAGAACCTGATCAGCCGTACCGGCGCGGCCGACCCGGTGCTGGCGAACGTACGCATCATACCCATAGACCCCATCGCGATTCCGCCCACCGACAACCTTCTTCCGATCGATCAGATGGTCCACCAGGCGCTTGTCAATCGCAGCGATCTGGCGTCTGAACTGGCCGGCGAAAAAGCCAACGAAGTAAACTCACTCGGAACCAAGAACGGCATTCTTCCCACGCTGGATGCATTCGTAACGGCAAGCCAGGCTGGACTGGCGGGCACACCCCGCACCGTTACGGTTAATGGTTTCTCCGAAAGCGGGGATAAATATTTCGCGGGCGGCATTGGCACTGCGCTCGAGCAGGTGTTCCGCCGTAATTTCCCCAGCCAAGGTGTTGGCGCTTTCTATCAGGAGCCCCTCCGCAACCGGCAGGCGCAGGCCGATTATTCCATCGATCTGTTGCAGCTCCGGCAAACCCAGCTCACCAATCGCAAGGATCTCAACCAGGTGGAAGTGGACATCCGCAACGGCGTGGTGGTGATGCAGCAGGCCCGCGCGCGCCTGGAAGCGGCGCTGCGGAACCGCGATTTGCAACAGCAGCTCTTTGACTCCGAAGTGAGGCGCTTCCGCCTGGGGGCGTCCACTCCCTACAACGTCGCGGTTGAACAGCGCGACCTGATCTCCGCGGAGTCCACGGCCGTGGCGGCGACGGTGGCCTACAGCACTGCGCGGGTTTCGATGGACCAGACGCTCGGGATCACGCTCGAAGCCAATCACATCACCATGGACGAAGTGAAGAGTGCCAGCGTCGCCCGGACTTCTTCACTTCCCGCCACTACTCCGAAACCCTGAATCTAATTACCTGGCAAATTCGGGCGGAGCGCCCCGTTATACTTTTGAAACATTAGGGGATATACCCCTTCGTTCCATAACCCGGATAGAAAGTTTTAATTGGTAATGTTTTCCCGAGCACTCTAGAATATCAGTAGAGTCCTGTCAGCTCCCCGCACTCAGCCGTTTGTAAATCCACAAACCCCGTTCGAAAAAAGCTACCCACACCTTCGGAGGGCGTGTGTCTACAATCCGTTTTCTTGGCATTCTTTGTTTTGCGGCATCTCTGCATGCGCAGTACTCTTCTTCCGCTCCCGGATTCAGCGTCAGCGGCGAGGTTCGCTCGCACGGCGATGCAGGCTCGAATGAACTGCTGGTCGAGCTCTATGATGCCCGCTCCAACGCGGTTATTCAGAGTGTGACTGTCAACAACGGTCAATTTGAATTGGATCACGTGCAGGCTGGCTCGTATTCCGTCCGGGTGGTCACGGCGCGGGGCGAAAATCCCATCGCGCAGGAATACTATCAGGTGGAACCCGGCGGCCAACCGCTGGTTCTGGACTTACCTGAGCGCTCCGGCAGTAAGCCGATCTCGGGCATCGTAGCGCTGCGCGACTTGGAACATCCTATTCCAAAGAAGGCGCTTCAAGAAGCTTATGCGGCGCAGCAGTTCGCGCGCGCCAATGACCTTCCGAAGGCCATCGCGAAACTGGAGCACGCCATTCGCATCGATCCGGCGTATCGCGACGCGCACGTGAATCTGGGCGTCGAATACGTCCGCTTGGGACGCAGCGCCGAAGCCAAAGCCGAGTTCGAGAAGGCTCTGGACATAGGCCCGCCGGCCGCGCCAATTTATGCCGATCTGGCGCTCACCTGCATGGCGCTGCATCAAAATCAGGACGCCGATTCCTTCGCCCAGAAAGCCCTGCAGCTGGATCCTGGGAACAGCGCGGCTCATCTGGTGCTCAAAAACCAGCTAAATCATTGATATCAGGGGCTGATTATTAGTGGTGCCAGGGTGTCCCGGGCTGCTAAAATAGGGTTTGCGAAACGCACCGCATCCGGGGCGCTTCGTTCCTCTATTTTCCAGGAGTTAACCAGTTGGCAGAAGACCCGAACAACCCGCAAACCCCGCCCCGCGACGGCTCGCAGATGCCGCTCGGTGGTGAAGGTAAGCAGAACCTGATCCCCATCAATATCGAAGACGAGATGCGGCGTTCGTATCTCGATTACGCGATGAGCGTGATCATCGGGCGCGCATTGCCCGACATCCGCGATGGGCTGAAGCCGGTGCACCGCCGCATACTTTACGCCATGTCGGAGATGGGCCTGGCGTTCAACCGGCCGTACCGCAAATGCGCGGGCATCGTTGGTGAAGTGCTGGGGAACTACCATCCGCACGGCGACGCTCCGGTGTATGACGCGCTGGTTCGCATGGCGCAGGACTTTTCGCTGCGCTATCCGCTGGTGGATGGCCAAGGTAATTTCGGATCGGTGGATGGCGATCCGCCGGCGGCGTATCGGTACACCGAAGCCCGCCTGTCGCGAATCGACACCGCGCTGCTGGAGGATCTGGACAAGGAAACCGTCGACTTCCGGCCAAACTTCGACGAGCGGCGCGTGGAGCCCGAAGTCCTGCCAACGCGCGTTCCCAATCTATTGATCAACGGATCGTCGGGCATCGCGGTCGGCATGGCCACCAACATCCCGCCGCACAATATCACCGAGATCATCAACGCGACCATTCTTCTGGTGCAGAAGCCCGACACACATCTGAGCGAGATCGTGAATCTGGTGCAAGGTCCGGATTTTCCCACCGGCGGATTCATTCTCGGGCGCCAGGGCATCCTGGATTACTTCACTAAGGGCCGCGGCTCGCTCAAACTGCGCGCCAAGGCGGCTATCGAAAAGTTCGGCAAGGATCGCGAGGCCATCGTGGTCACCGAAATCCCCTATCAGGTGAACAAAGCTCGCCTGATTGAAGCCACGGCGGGACTGGTGAACGACAAGCGGCTGGAAGGCATTTCCGAAATCCGCGATGAGAGTGACCGCGACGGCATGCGCATCGTCTTCGAACTGAAGCGCGGCGAACAATCCGAAGTGGTGCTCAACAATCTCTACAAGCACACCCAGCTTCAAATCAACTTTGGCGTCATTATGCTGTCCATCGTCAATGGGCAGCCGCGCGAACTGGGCCTGGCGGATGTGCTGCGGCGCTTCATCGATCACCGCATCGATGTGGTGCGCCGCCGTACCGATTACCTGCTGCGCAAAGCGCGCGAGCGCGAGCATATTTTGCTCGGCTTCAAAAAAGCGCTCGAAAATCTGGACGCCGTGATCAAGTTGATCCGGGCCTCCACCACGCCGCGTGAAGCGCGTGACGGCTTAATCCTGCAATTCGAATTCAGCGAGCGCCAGGCGCAAGCCATCATCGAAATGCAGTTGCAGCGCCTCACCGGCATGGAGATCGAGAAGATCCTGAAAGAGCTGGCCGATATTCAGGTGGAGATCGCCGAGTACCTCGAAATTCTCGGTTCCGACAAAAAGCTGCGCGGCATCATCGTGCAGGAATTGAAGGATGTGCAAAAGGAGTTCGGCGACGAGCGCCGCACCCAGATCATCGAAGACACCGGCGAAATTCACCTCGAAGACCTGATCCAGGTGGAAGACGTGGCGGTCACCGTCACCCACGGCGGCTACTTGAAGCGCACCGCTGTCGACACCTACCGGCGCCAGTCGCGCGGCGGCAAGGGGCGCATCGGCATGGGCACGCGCACCGAAGACGTGGTGGAGCATCTGGTGGTGGCCTCCACTCACGCCTATCTGCTGGTCTTCACCACCAAGGGCCGCGTGTTCTGGCTGAAGATCTACGAAATTCCCGACGCCGGCACTACCGGCAAGGGCAAGCACGTTTCCGGCCTGGTGAATTTGCAGCCGGACGAGGCGGTGAAAACCTTCCTGCCGGTGAAAGATTTTGTGCCTAACCAGTACATCGTGATGGTGACCAAACAGGGCGTCATCAAGAAGTGCGAGCTCACCGAATTCGATAATCCGATGTCGCGGGGAATCATCGCCCTGTCACTCGACGAAGGCGATGAGTTGCTGGCCGCCAGGCTCACCAACGGCGAGAACTATATCTTCCTGGGAACGCGCGAGGGCAAGGCCATCCGTTTCAAGGAGGACGACGTGCGAGCCATGGGCCGGCCGGCGCGCGGCGTGCGCGCCATGGATCTGGCGGACGGCGACGCCATCATTGGCGCCGAGGTGGTAGAAGAAGAGGGCCTTATCCTGTCTATTTCCGAGAACGGATTCGGCAAGCGCACACCGCTTGAAGATTACCGGCTCACCTCACGCGGCGGCAAGGGCGTAATCAATATGAAGCTGGCGCCCAGAATCGGCAAGGTGGTGGCGATTCTTTCGGTGAAGGAAGATACCGACTTGATGATCATCACGCGCGACGGCAAGATCATTCGCCTGGAATCGGGTGAGATCCGGCAAGCCGGGCGCTCCACGCAAGGCGTACGGCTGGTGCGCATGGAAGATGGCGATCAGGTGGCTGCGGCCTCCGTGATTCCAACCGTGATTCCGGATGAAGGCGAAGCGGGCGGCAACGGCCAGAACGATCTGCCGCTGCAGTAAGCAGTCGAAAAAATCAAGGCCGGGTGGTTTGCGCCACGCTATCCAACTCGCTGGCGTGGTGCTGGTCTTCCCGCGCCCCCGCGACGTCGCCCATCGCCCTCCTGGCGACGGACCGGTTCAGATACGCGTTGGCATAATTCGGATTCACCCGGATGGCCCGGCTGCAATCCTCAATGGCGCCCTGGTAGTTGTGCAATCGCAGGCGCGCATAGCCCCGGGCATTGAGCGCTAGCGCGTGCGTTGCGTCAATCTCAATGGCCTGATCGAACGCCTGCACCGCCTGCTCAAAATTCTCCTGCTCCGACAAGTAGCGCCCTTGTTTGTAGAAGCGGTTGGCGTCGCGTGGTGCATGCGCACCGGCGCTCGACACCGGCTCGGCTAAAACCTGCGGCGGCTTTATTCCGGCGGGTGCGGCCACGCGAGGGGCCGGAGCCAATTGCGGCGGCGCAACAGGCGTAACGACAGCGGCGGCAATCATGCGAGGCGCCGTGGCCGGCGGAGCGGAAGCCGGCGCAGTCCGTGTTTCCGCCACCACGACGGGCTGCGGTTGCTGCGGCACGGGAGCGGGCGTGGCTTTCGCTTCTATCGGTTTGGAGGCTTCGGCGGCTTTGGCGGCAATCGGCGCCTGCGCGTCAATCATGCGCTGCGCGTTACTCAGCAGCGTGCTGGCTTCCGCAGGATTCTGGCCAATCAGCATCGCCCGATTGATATCTTCCATGGCCGGCTGCGCGGCACCGGTGGCCAGATAAAACTGGGCCCGGCAAACATACGCCGCGCTGTCAGAAGGATTGAGCTGGATGGCCCGTGAGCAATCTTCCAGCGCCTGTGGCAGCTGCCCGTGGGTGCGAAGAATCGCCGCGCGCCCCAGGTACGCCTTGGCGGATTCGGGCGCCAGCTGGATGGCTTGACTATAGTCCGCCAGCGCATCCTGCGCCTGTCCGGCCTGTTGGTGAAAGCCGGCCCGCAGCAGATAATTTTCGGCATTGCGCGCATCGCGCTGGATGGCCTGGGTGATGTCGGCGATCGCATCGCTGGTGCGGCCGCTTGAAGCCAGCGCCGCGGCCCGCATGGCATACGCGCGCGAATTGTTGGGCTGAATTTCTATGGAATGGCCGATATCGGAAACCGCCATGGCGAAGTCGCCCAGATAGAAGTGCGCATATCCACGATGCAGGAACGCGGAGTCGTTCTTGGGGTCCAGATCGATGGCCTCGGTAAAAGATTCGATGGCCGATCCGTAAGCCTTCAGATCTTCCGATCGCCGCCCGCGCTCATAAGCGTCCTGGGCGCGTTGCCAGGCCGAAGCGCCAGTCTTGGCTGCGCCCTCGGCCACGGTGGCGCCTGCCGGCTCCGCGCTGGTAGGAGCGGCTTTCTGCTTTCTGGCCTCCTTGGCGTCGCGCGCCAGTTCCTTCACCGATGATTGCAGATCCTTGATTTGGGTTTGCAGCTGCGAAAGGGTGTTCTGAAGATTCTGTATCGCAGACCCCAGGTCAGGCTTGGGCAGGTCGTCGCTGTAAACCCACCCGCCGAAAGCCAACAGCACCACGACGGGCAGGATGTATCGAAGGCGGTGCATTGCAATTCTTATTTCGGACGCTTTGGAAGATCGAGTATAGCACTCCAGCTGTGGGCCAGGGCATCAGCAATAGACCTGCCCGGCGCCCCGATTAAACTGCGCTTCCTAAGGTATTCGCCCGGATGACTATACAGCACAGGCCGCTCATGACATAATCAGGTTCGAAATGGGACAAAACAGCCAGACCGTCGAAGCATTTTACGCTGCTATGGGGCGCGGAGATATTCCCTTCGTTCTTGGGGTCCTCGATCCAAAGATAGTGTGGAAGGAAGCCGAGAACTTCGTTTACGCCGACAAGAGCCCGTATGTTGGAGTGGATGCCGTTCTAAGTGGACTTTTCGCCCGGCTGGCAGGCGAATGGGATGGTTTTTCCGCCGTTCCCCAAGAAATCGTGGATGGCGGCGACACCGTGGTGGCCCTGGGGCGCTACGGCGGCGTTTACAAAGCCACCGGCGTAAAAGTGGATGCCCAATTCGTTCACGTGTTCCGGTTTCAAGACGGCAAGGTGGCCAGCTTCCAGCAGTATGCCGACACCGCGCAGTTTAAAGACGCCGTCACGCGCCGCGCCGGCGCCTGAAATTCAACAGTCGATAGCCGCCCCTGCCGCTAGGTTCCCAGCTCTTGCCGGATCTCCTGCGCCACCGCGCGCGCCCGGTCCGTAGCGCCGATTTCAAAGCTGATGGCGCCTACTCGCGGGTGCCCACCGCCGCCGTAGCGCTCGCAGATGGTGGCCAGATTGTGCTTGAGCGGTTCCGTCGCCCAGGGATTGGAACCCACCGAAACCTTGGTCCG
This sequence comes from Bryobacteraceae bacterium, assembly GCA_035486095.1. Classification (GTDB taxonomy): domain Bacteria; phylum Acidobacteriota; class Terriglobia; order Bryobacterales; family Bryobacteraceae; genus Palsa-89. The sequence continues at coordinate 11,074 of DATHNM010000479.1, read as the reverse complement.
GAAGCTGGACGTGCTCACCGACACGGTGTAAATGGACTGCGGGAACAGGTAATAGGGAATGAACTTGTTGTAGCCTTCCAGATTGTCCCCGATCAAATCGAAGAACACGACGCCGTCGCCGGTCTGCGCCCGTTTTTGGATTAGATCGATGGAGCTGATGTGGCGCTCGTACAGCGGCGCGTACAGTTTTACGATCTCGGGCTGCTGCACAATCTCACCCAGCTTGCATTGCCGCATCCAGCCGATGATTTTGTGGATAATTTCGGAGCCTTTCGCCCCTTCGATCACCAGCGTCAGCTTCATGGCGGGCGCCTTCAACTCCACCGCTTCCTGGGCACTGGCATAGCGCGCGCCGTCAATGATGTCGGCCCAGTGCACCAGCTCCGCCAAGTCTGGCGCATCGTATTCGAAGCGCTGGCGCGCCACGTCGGCGATGAACATGGTGCAGGAGCTGTAGGAAGGATCGTAGAGCTTGTGGCCGCTATGGTCCCGGCGGAAGTGCTCGGCGTCCTCCGGGCTCAGGAACGCGCTCTGGTGATGATCGAACCACCAGGTCAAGCGAGGATTGGGCGAATATTTAAAATCGACGATCGCATTCACATCGCCGTCGAAAAGCCCGTCTTCAAAAAGCTGGGACGCCTTGTGCGCCAGGCCGGTGAATTCAAAATTGGCGTCCGGCGCGTACTTATCCCCATAAAAGCGGCTGAAATAAGCCGCCGAAGCCGCACCGTCGAAACAGTGATCGTGATAGAGAACTCTCACCCGCATGAATTCATATCCGTGAAGCGTGGAAAACTATCCAGCTTGACTCACTTTGGGGTGCAAATGCAAGTGCGGGGGTAAAAGCAGGTTCGCGGCTAACCCATATGCGCTACTCGACGTTGTAGTCATTGCGCAGCGCTTCCAGATTCTTGAGCGCCAGGGACCTGAAGGGCGAATCCATGTCCGCGCACTGCTTGCTGAACTTCACCGCCTCTATGGCGCGGCCCTTGTCGGCCAGTTCGCCGGCCAGGGCATAGTTGGCGTAGCCCAGATAAAAGTACGCGGCGGCCAACAAGCGCTGATCCTCGTGCAGGTAGCTGAGCGCCACGCGCAGATAGCGGTCCGACAATCCATAGCGCGCCTGCTTGCCATACACCACTCCGGCCAGCCAGCTGGCCCAACCGGTAAACTTGGCTCTCTTCTTTTCCCAGTCCGCCGGCGTAATGTCGCTGGGCTGCGGTTTGCCTTGCACCAGCTCCAGGATGTGCAGCGAATAGGTGAGCACCAGCGGCAGATTCTTTTCCAGGCTCATGTCATGATCGGCGATGGTCATCAGAAAATCGATGTTGTCGGGATCCTTGACCAGGCCTTCTTCGGCCAATTGAATGGCCTTCTGCGGGTTCAGCGTGGCCAGCTCGATGACAGTAGGCTTCTTGGCAATCGCCAGGAACTTACTCTTCGGATTGCGCTCCTCCAGCACCAGCACCAGTTCGGCGCGCTTCAGGTCGTCAGTTTGCCCGGAGGCCAGGCTGGCGAGGGCATATTCGGAATAATCCAGAGCCTCCTGGGCGTAGGTCATCTGCTTGGTCCAGTCCGGCAGGTCGTCCGGATCGGACGGTTTGGGATTCTTCAGCATGCGCGACGCGTTGTCCCACGCCACCTGTGCGTACTTGGCGCTCAATTCGGCATTATTCAGGGTCTGGGCCGCTTTCAACGCCTCGTGCGGGGCGTCGACATCATTGGGGTCCACCGCCAGCAGGCCGTCGGCGGCCGCGATCACGCGGTCCCACTGGGCCTGCTCCACGTAAATCGGCAGGAGCTGTTCATACACCCAGGCAAGGGAGGCCGTCTGCGGATACTCGGCGACATACTTTTCGAGCAGCGCCAGCTTGCGCGGTTGCGTGGGTTCCTGTTGGATCCTCTGCAACAGAATGCCATCCAAAGTTTCCGGATCGACATCCGCTTTGTGCCGATCCGCTCCCAGCGCGTCACTTGTCAGCAGCAGCTGGACCAGCAAGAAAGCGAGCGCGGGAACAGAGACCTTCATGAATCTCCTCCTGGTTTATGCAACAGGGACGTATCTCCCTCCCCTTGAATTCGGACCCTTTTAGCGTGAACTTTAGCGTTCTTCCTTAGTACCTTGGGGCCAAACACTCGCCTAGACGCAGGCTGTACACGGCTGAAGGAATTAGCGAGAAGTGCAGCTTTCGGGGTTACCGCAGGTTATATTTCGCCATTTTGTAGCGCAAGCGGTCCCGGCTGATACGAAGCATTCTCGCCGCTTCAGACTGGTTGCCGCTGGAACGCTCCAGCGCATCGGCCAGCAGGCCCTTTTCGTGCGCGTCAAACGAGACGGCCGATTCGGCGGACTGGTCTGATTCGGGCGGATGTCCGGCCGCCGCTCCCGCTGAGCGCTGCGGGTGGCCAAGCGACGCGGGCAGATCCTCCACGTCGATGGTGTCGCCGATGGCCAGCATGCAGGCGTGTCCCAGAACGTTTTCAAGCTCACGAATATTCCCCGGCCAAGCATGCCGGGCCAACACGATCTGGGCGCGCCGCGTAAGCCCGTGCACATCCTTGCCGAATTGGGTGGCAAACTTGTCGAGCAGAAATTTCTGGAGCAGCGGAAGATCCTCGCGGCGGTCGGCCAGCGGCGGAGTGCGCAGCTCCACCATCGCCAGCCGATAATACAAGTCCTCGCGAAATTGCTTGTGCGCGATCAGATCCTGAACATCCCGGTTGGTGGCGGCGATGACCCGCACATCCACTTTGCGCGGCGTCACCGAACCAACGCGCGTCACTTCCTGATTCTGCAAGGCCCTGAGCAGCTTGGCCTGCGTGCTCAGCGGCATGTCCCCAATCTCGTCCAGAAACAAAGTGCCGCCGTGGGCGAATTCCATCAGGCCCATTTTGTCGGCGGCGGCGCCGGTGAACGCGCCTTTCACGTACCCGAACAGCTCGCTTTCAAACAACGTTTCCACCACCGCCGAGCAATTGCAGGTGACGAAGCGGCCCGCACTGGCCGGGCTCAGATTGTGCAGCGCCTTGGCCACCAGGTCTTTTCCGGTTCCGGTGGGTCCGGTGATCAGAGCGGAGCGATAGTGCGGCGAAACGCGGCGGATACGAGCAAACAGATCCCACATCAGGGGACTGCGCCCGATCATTCCTTCAAAGCAGGCCGTTGCCGCCAGTTCGCTGTCCAGTTCCAGGGCGCGCTGGCGCCGGCGTGCATCCCCCAGCAGCTTCTCCACGCGGGTGCGCAGCGCGGGAATGGAGATGGGCTTATTCAGGTAATCGCTGGCCCCTTTTTGAATGGCCTCCACGGCGGTTTCGGTGGTGTAGTGCGCCGTCATCAGAATTACATCGATAGCCGGATCGAATTCTGAAATACGTTCCAACACTTCCAGGCCGCTCAACTTGGGCATTACCAGATCCAGCAATACAATCTGGGGATGTTCCTGGAAAATCAGGTCCAGCCCCTCTTCTGGATCGGTACAGGTGAATATGGTGAGACCAGTTTGCTGCAAAGACTCGCTCAGGAGCTCCAGGCTGGCGGGCGTGTCATCGATTGCGACTAGTTTGACCGAAGGAAGCGGCACGGGATTGGAAGCCACTATCTTAGCGGACAATGCAGTCACTGAGAATATATATCGGTCAAACTGAGGAAAGTGCTTAATTTTGGGTTTTCACCGATAAGATAGGCTAAGGTTCATCCGTGCTGGAAGCGATCATTAAAGCCTCGCCCCTCGCAATCATCGCTCTCGACGCCGAAGATCGCGTCATCCTTTGGAATGCAAGCGCGGAGCGCATGCTGGGCTGGAGCGAACAGGAAGTCTTAGGTAAATTGCTTCCCATTCTTCCCGCGGAGCACGGACCCGGGCCGGCGGTCGAAGAACCGCACTCCGGCCAGCAGGGCCTTGAGACCGTACGCATCCGCAAGGATGGCGTTTCGGTTCCAGTAAGCATCTGGACCGCACCGATTGTCAGTCTGGGAGGCAGGCTTTCGGTTCTGGCGGACCTCACCGAGGTTCAGAAGGCGGAGCGCTTGCGGGCCGATCTGGTGGAGCGGGAGCGCGCGGCGCGCGAACTGGCCATCGCGGGCCAGCGCTTCTCGCTGCTGTTGGAAGTGGCGCCCGATGCGATTCTGGAAGTGGATCCCCAAGGCCGAATCGTGCTGGCCAACACGGAGGCGCAGCGGCTGTTTCAGCGCCCCCGGGAAGAGCTGCTGGGATTGCCCATCGAAGACTTGCTGCCCGAGCGTTTTCGCGGCGGCCACACCAGACATCGCAGCCTGTATGGCGCCCATCCGGTCAGCCGGCCGATGGGTGCGGGGCTGGATCTGTTCGCGGTGCGCAAGGACGGTTCCGAATTCGCGGTGGACATCAATCTGAGCCCGGTGCGGGACGGAACCGAGCAGGGGCATGTGATGTGCGTGCTGCGCGACGTCAGCCAGCGCCGCGCGGCCGAGGAGAATATTCGGGTTTTGAATCACAATCTGGAGAGGCGTTCGTCCGAGCTGGCGGCGGCCAACCAGGAACTATCCGAAAGAAACCAGGAAGTGGAGCGCGCCAACCGGCTGAAGAGCGAATTCCTGGCCAGCATGAGTCACGAGCTGCGCACGCCCCTGAACACCATTCTGGGATTTTCCGAGCTGCTGTCGGAGGAAACCGCCGGCGCGCTCAATGCGAAACAGAAGCGTTTCCTGACGCACATCCAGCGCGATGCCGGCCACCTGCTGGAGCTGATCAACGAGGTTTTGGATTTATCCAAGATCGAAGCCGGCCGCCTGGAGCTGCATCTGGAGAAATTTCCGCTGGCGCTGGCGGTGGCCGAAGTGCTTACCAGCATTCGTCCGCTGGCCAGCACCAAAGGGATCCATCTGGATAGCAATCTTGACTCCCAATTGGCGCTGGAGGCGGACCGGCTGCGCTTCAAGGAAATCCTCTACAACCTGCTTAGCAACGCGATCAAGTTTACGCCGTCCGGCGGCCGGGTCTGGATTGAATCGTCAGTGGCCGCTGGAGCGGTGTGCTTCCTGGTGGGAGACACGGGCATCGGGATCGCCCCAGACGACCAGGAGCCGATCTTTGAAAGCTTCCATCAGGCCAGCGCCACCACTAAAGGCGTGCGCGAAGGCACCGGTCTGGGACTGGCGATCACCAAAAGGCTGGTGGAACATCACGGGGGAAAAATCTGGGTGGAAAGCGAAGCTGGCAAGGGAAGCCGTTTTTTCTTCACCTTGCCGCTCAGCGAGCAGCCCCAGCCGTTGGTTTCGTCGAACTCCTCCCCGCTGCTGCTGATAACCGGCGACATCAGCTCCCCGAACCAAGAGCTTTCCCAGCAACTGCAGCGGAGCGGGCTTCGCGTCGAGACGGCCAGTTCGGGGGCGGATACCATTCACAAGGCTAAGCGTCTGGCTCCGGATCTAATTTTGCTCGACTTGGAACTGCTGGGCCGGAGCGGTTGGGAGACGCTGCATGAGCTGAAGACTTCGCCCGACACCGGGTCCATTCCGGTGATCCTCGTCTCGGCGTCGGATGAAAGCAAAGTGGGCGGCGCGTTAGGCGCATCGGCCTCGCTACTGAAACCGCTCCAAGGCGGCACGCTGATCCAGGCCGTGCGTCAGGTGCTGCGCCCGGAAGCAGCGCTGCGGATTCTGATTGTGGATCACGATCGGGAGAATCGCCAACTGCTGCAAGAGTCCCTGGCCAATGCCGGACACGCCGCCTTGATTGCGCTGGACGCCGCCCAGGCGCTGAGCATCCTGGCCAGCACGCCGGTGGACGCGGTGGTGCTGGAACTGATGCTCCCGGGCCGCAGCGGTTTTGAATTGCTGGGCGATATTCGCGCGCAGCCCAAACTGAACCGGCTGCCGGTGTTGGTGGTTAGCGCGCGCGATCTGCCGGAGCGCGAGCTACAGGTGCTGGCGGCCCAAGGCGCCCAGGTATTCCCCCAGGCCACAAGCCAGCAAGAACTGATGCAGCGATTTCGCCGCCTGCGCCAGATGGAACAAGGCAAGCTGGTGCTGGTGGCCGACGACAATCCGGCCGGGCGCGAACTGGTCCGCGAAACTTTAACGGAGCACGTGGGCTCTATCATTGAGGCGTCCAACGGGCAGGAGGCGCTGGCGAAGATACGCCAGCTGCGGCCGGACCTGGTGCTGCTGGATATACAGATGCCGGTGATGGACGGTTATGCGGTGTTGCGGGAAATTCGCGGCGACCCATCGCTCAGGGGACTGCGGGTGATTGCGTTGACCGCCTTCGCCATGCAGGGCGACCGGGAGCGCGCACTCCAAGCCGGCTTCGACGACTACATAACCAAGCCCGTGACACTCGCCAAACTCAAGGCGCAGCTGGAGCCGCCGGCGCGCGGGTAATATTGACGGGTTGCTGGGAGCGAGTCCACCCTGCGTGACACGCGATGACACGGCGTCACACGTTGCTGAGTGGAACACCTCCCAGCAAAGCTTGCCCTGCATGCCGGTGGCCTCAGGTGAAACTATCGAATGGCGCGCTGTTGGCCGCTCGAGTGGGTCACCAAAACCCTATTGGTCTCGCACGTTAGTCTGCGCCGCGCATCAAACACTGATGACGGGACACGGCGCGTCCCGAATAATGGAATAGACATTACTGCGCAAGCGGCCCAGGGTGCGCGTGGCCACCCCGCGTCCGATCACCACCAGGTCGGCGCTGTGGCCCAGGGCTGAATCCCGCAGCACTTGCGACACTTCACCGGTTCCCAAACAAAGCGGCACGGACACCCCGGCAGCGGCCTGCAACTGCCCGATGGTTTTGCGCGCCTCTTGCTCCAGGTATTGTCGGAGTTCAGCGTCGAAATACTTATCCGGAGCAATGTCGGCTCCCGGAATGGCATGCGCCAGAACCAGCCGCGCGCGATTGTCCCGCGCCAGACTGGCCGCGAACCGAATGGTGGCCACGCTGTCTTCGGTGCCATCCACGCCGCACAGAATGGTTGCAAATTCGGGAGAAACCGCCGGGGTATTTTCCATGTGCACCCCGGTCCAAACCGGGCAGGGCGTGTCATGCAGCACCTTGGCCGTCACCGAGCCCAGCAGCAGGGTGCGGAACAGCCCGCAGCCGTGCGTCGGCAGCATGATCAAGTCCGCGCCGTTCTCACGCGCATAATCGTCGATGACATGCGCGGCATCCCCCTCAACGACCACGCGATGGACCTTGGGCCCACGGAACATTTCTTTCAGATACAGCCGGACAGCTTCGGTTTCCGCCTGCCGCAGGGCGCTGGTATCGACGGCCGGCACCTCACCTCCGTAGCAGTCCGGAATCGGGCCCGAAGGCATTTCCAAGATACGTAACAGCGTGAGTTCGGCCGCATATTTCCTGGCCATGGCCGCCACGAAGGGAGCCGATGCAGTGCAGCTATCCGACATGTCGATTGGAAAAAGTATCTTCTGAAACGGCTGCATGCTGAACCCACCTTCCAGCTGGGAACACGCACGCCGCGTGCCATCGTAACCGCTTGAAGGAATGGCTGCAGCGGGTTCAGAAGAGCGTTGAATACCTCTAAAAGCCGCGGTCCGAATGAGGGAACTCACGCACAAACCGGCCAGGCTGCCGGGACTGAGCTATGAGCAATTCTGAACAGACCCGGATAGGGGGGATCGCCCGATAATTTACTACCTTTGGTGTCAGTGGGGGATATTCCCCAATAGGCTAGGTGGATTCCCCCACCGCTTACAGAAGCGCTAGCAAAACAAAGAGGCATTTTGGGTTGCCCGCGTGCGCTGCATAATTTCGAAAAGAACAAGAATCCTGAGAAAAATCGGAAGAGAAGAGTACAAAATACATGAGCGTTTTGCTCAAGCTGGCAATCCCGAACCGATAAGGATCCTAATGAAGCGGCTCTATCTGTTTTTACGGATCGCGGCGTTCGTCACGCTCATTTCTCTTTGCCTGACAGGGCAGACCAAGAAACATGAGTATTCCAAGCGAGAAAAGGCATTCTATGCCGATCCGGCTTTGGTCGATTTTGTCCGCCCGGGCTTAGGGATCACGATCAACTCGGCCAGCATCAGCAGCGCCGGTGTCATCAGCGTGACATATACGCTGACCGATCCGTCGGGTCTGCCTTTGGACGCGGCGGGTGTGAATACTCCTGGAATAGTTTCGCTGGCATATGTGGCATCTTACATTCCCAAGGGCCAGCAGCAATATGTGGCCTACACCACGCAACAGGCCACCGGCGCTGCGCTCGGCACCATCACGCGGCCCTTTTTCGAACTGGGTGGCGGCACGCTGAAGTCACTGGGGAACGGACAATATCAGTACACCCTCAAGGCACAAGCGCCGGCGGGATTTGATCCTACCGTGACCACTACCGTGGCGGTAGACGGCAACCGGAATCTTACGTCGTTCAATCTGGGCACCAGTTACGCGGGCGCCACTTTCAACTTTGTCCCGAACGGCTCGGCGGTTACGGTGACGCGCGACGTGATCCGTACCGAGAGTTGTAATACCTGTCACGATCAGCTGGCCTTCCACGGCGGTTATGCCTCCGGCATGCAGATGTGCGTGCTCTGCCACCAGCCGCAAAATGCCGATCCGGTTACCGGCAACAGCCTGGACGCCAAGGTGTTCTTCCACAAGATCCACATGGGGTCGCAGTTGCCGAGCGTGATTGGTACGGCCAGCACCCCGGGCGTTCCTTATCAAGTGATTGGCTACATGAATTCGGTCAACGATTTTTCAAAGGTCATTGATCCCGCCGATCCGCGCCGCTGCCAGGTTTGTCATACCCAGGCCAGCGCTGCCGCGCCGGTGCCCGGGAGCACCCCCGCTCCCGTTGCCGCGCAAGCCAAGGCGTTTCTGACCCAACCTAGCCGCGCGGCTTGCGGAGCCTGTCACGACAGCGACAATTTCACAACCGGCGCCAACCACCCGGGCGGAATTCAGACCGACGATTCGCAGTGCATGAACTGCCATGTCCCGCAGGGCGAGATACCGTTTGACGCATCCATCCTGGGCGCGCACGTGGTGCCCACCGATACGCCCGCCACCTATCCGCAGAATCCGGATACGCTGCTGGCCGGCATCAATCTAGCGATCACCAGCGTGACCAATACTTCGGCCGGACAAACACCCACCGTGAATTTCACCTTGGAAGACGACAAGGGCAACAACATCCCTTTATCGAAAGCCTCCACTTTGCAATTCACCCTGGCCGGCCCTACCAGCGACTACGGCTACACCAGTTTCGGAAGCGACACCAGCAGCACGCCCGGCTATGTGACGGAGAGCGCGGCGAAAGCAGCCTGCAATGCAAGCGGAGCCTGCGCCTATACCTTCACGCATGCTATTCCGGCCGCGGCTAGCGGCACCTACTCCCTGGGCGGCGAGGCGCGAACCAGTGTGATGGTGCCCGTCTTATCGGCGGGGGTAACTTCACAGACCAGCGTATCGCTGGGAGCCGCGAATCCGGTGGTCAATTTCTCGGTGGACGGTTCAGCTTTAGCGCCGCGCCGCACGGTGGTGGCGGAAACCAACTGCAATCAGTGCCACGTGTCGCTCTCGCTGCACGGCAACCTGCGCAACAACACGGAATACTGCGTGATGTGTCACAATCCGTCGAATACGGACTTCACCCAGCGTCCCAATGCCGTGGTGGCAGCCGACAAGACGGCGCCTCCGCAGGGCATCAATTTCAATCTGCTGGTGCATCGCATCCACGACGGCGTGAACGTCGTCGCGGCGGGCGGCAAACCTTACGTCGTGGTGGGCTTTGGGGGCAGCCATAACGATTTCTCCAACGTGCTCTATCCGGCCATGAACGGGGAGGGCGAGGCCACCTATCTGCAAAACTGCTCGCTCTGCCACGTGAATGGCAGCGAGCAGAATCTGCCCATCGGGCTGAATCAGGTCACCGATCCCCAGGGTTGGATCAATCCGGTACAAGCTGTGGCATCGGCTTGCAGCGGATGCCATGTTTCCAAACCCGAGGCATCCCACTTCCTGGCCAATACAGACTCACTCGGAGAGAGCTGTACGGTTTGCCATGCCGCCGGCGCCCAGTTCGCCGTGGATGCGGTGCACACACCCTAGTGCACCGCCTCAGCGTGTCCCACATTCATCAATGATGCAACGGCACGCAGTATTACTCGGGCTCTTCTGGTCGGCTTTGGCGGCCGCGCAAGCCCTTCCGCCGGGCTACGCCGGATCGGACACCTGCAAGATCTGTCATGAAGATATTTACAACGGCTTCGCCAAGAACCCGCATCATCAATTGGCGGCGGATACCAAACGGGGCTGGCAGGGGCGCGAGTGCGAGGCCTGTCACGGCCCCGGCCAGGCACACACCGAAGGGCCGGCGGCCGACAACATCCGCAATCCCGCCCAACTTTCGGCAGCGGCTGCCGATAAACTCTGTCTCAGCTGCCATCTGAATCAGCCGACGCAGGTGGGAGGGCTGGCAAGCAGCCACGCCCGGAATCAGATTTCGTGCACGGCCTGCCACAAGATGCATACCAGCGAGCCGCTAGGGGCCCGCAAAGCCGAGGCGACCAATAAACTGTGCGCCAGCTGCCACCTCAACGAGTGGGCCCAGTTCCAGAGGCCCTTCCATCACAGACTGCCCGAAGGCGGCATGAGCTGCCTGGATTGCCACAATCCGCATGGGAGTATCCGGCCCGCGATGCTGCAGAGTTTCGCCGCCAATGAGCCGGGGTGCTTTAGCTGCCATGGCGACAAGCGGGGTCCGTTCACGTTTGAACATGCGCCGGTGCGCTGGCAGGGCTGCCAGGCGTGTCACGAACCGCATGGCTCGGCGAATCCGAGAATGTTGATCCGCGCCGACGTGCGCTTTGTCTGCCTGGAGTGCCATGCCAACCTGCCTTCGTCTCCGATAAAAGTGGCGGGCGTGGTGCCGCCGGCGTTTCACGATTTGCGTTCCCCGGTTTTTCAGAATTGCACGGTGTGCCACCAGAAGATTCACGGCAGCCATGTGGATCGGAACCTGCTCAAATGAGAGCGCTGCTGCTGGTCATTCTGGTGGCCTGGTCCGGCTTCGCGCAGTCGCCCGTGCCGGCCGCTGAACCGGCGCTCACAGGCTGGATCGA
>DATHNM010000478.1:0-4505 GCA_035486095.1 Bryobacteraceae bacterium | reverse complement strand
GGCTCCTTCTAAACGTTCCTTAAACTCGCCGCGACATGTGAGTGATCAGCGAGACCAGGAAAAGTACGATGAACACGAAGAATAAAATCTTCGCGATTCCCGCCGAAACAATTGCCACCCCTCCGAAACCGAATACGGCCGCCAGAATCGCAATTAGCAGAAAGACCAAAGCATAATAAAGCATTTTTGTTCTCCTTGTGAGTCCGGCCGTTACAGTGTGGCCGAGTCGCTCTCGCTGGTATCTATGCAGATTGCTCGCCACTCGCCATGTTGTTGAGATATAAAGCGATGCGAGTTGTGGCTAGCGAGAAGCCGAGAAGAATTTGCAGCCCGTACCGGTACAAAGCGTTACACGGAAGTGTCAGGCGTCCAGTACAAAGGTGCGCAATCGCCCCATTGCACGCCGTCTGGTTTTCGAGTGATAATGCGCGCAGGCCCCCCACGGCAAATTGAACTTATCCCATGGAATCCATTGTCGGCCAAACTGTTTCCCACTACGAGTTCCTGGAGAAGCTGGGTGCAGGCGGCATGGGCGAGATCTATAAAGCGCGCGATTCGCGGCTGAACCGGACGGTGGCGGTAAAAGTTCTGGCGCCGGGACGAACACGCGATCCGGAGCGCCGGCGCCGGTTCATTCAGGAGGCGCAAGCCGCTTCCGCGCTAAACCATCCCAACATCATCACCATCCACGACATTTTGCCGGAAGGCGACACGCAGTACATGGTGATGGAGCATGTCTCCGGCAAAACGCTGCACCAGATGATCGCGGGCGGGCGTCTGCCGGTGTCGCAAGCCCTGCTGATTTCGACGCAAATGGCGAACGCACTGGCCGTGGCGCACGCCGCCGGTATTATCCACCGCGACTTGAAGCCCGCCAATGTGATGGTCACCGGTTCAGGCCTGGTGAAGATTCTGGATTTCGGATTAGCGAAGTTGATGGATCCCACGGCACGGCTGCGATCGTCGAGCGGCGATGCCAGCCTGACGGCCGACCCGGTAACCCTGACGGCGGCCCCGCTTACGGTGGAAGGCTCCATCATGGGCACGGTGAACTACATGTCGCCGGAGCAAGCCGAGGGGTTGAAGGTGGATGCGCGGTCGGACATCTTTTCTTTCGGCGCCGTGCTTTACGAGATGGTCACCGGGCAGCGGGCTTTTGACGGCGATTCGGGTATATCCACGCTTTCGGCGGTTCTGCGCGACGATGTGAAGCCGATTCGCCTGATCGCATCCGACGTTCCCCCGGAATTGGACGATCTGATCGCGCGCTGCCTGCGGAAGAACCCGGATGAACGCTGGCAATCCATGACCGACGTGGCAGCGGCTTTGAACAATCTGAGAGCACGCTTGGATTCTGTGGTGTCCGCGCCCGCACCAGCACCCCCGGCGCCTGTCCCGCCCCCCGCTTCGAGCGCGCCTCGCCGGCAGGAGCCCAAGAAGGGCTCCAACAAAAAACTATGGGCTGGAGTTGCCGGCGCCGCCGTGGTGGCTTTGGCCGCCGCAGGCGCGTGGCTGCAGGTGCATAAGCAAAGTACCGCGGCGCCCACGCCGGCACCGGCTCCAGTGGCGACCACCGCCGTGCCGGCGCCTCAACCAGTTCCGCCGCCTGCCCCGGCTGAGCCCGCCCCGGAAAACACGGTTCCCGAAGTAGGGGCGCCACCACCTTCCACGCCAATTGTTCCTCTGGTGAGCAAATTGAAAACGCCGGCGCCTCCTCCGGTGGTAACCGCTCCGCTAACGCCGAAGACGAAGGCGGCGGCCCAGCCGCAGCCCATTCCCGGTTCCACAGCGCCGGTTGCAGTTTCAACTCCGCCGGCTCCCCGTGCTCCCGCTCCAGCAGAGTTGGTGCCGGTGAAACTGAATGATGGGCTGCCTTTCCGCATTGCGCTGCTGGAGGATGTTCCGGTGGATGTCGAAGTGGGTCATGCACTGCGCTTCCGCGTCGTGGACGGCGTGCAAGCGGACGACGTGGTGGTGATCGCCAAAGGCGCCATCGTCACCGGGTCGGTAGCGGCGCTGGGCGGGAAGAGAAACTTCTTCGGCGAGCGCAGCAAGATGCGGTTCCGGCTGACATCGGCCGAATCGGTGGACGATAGCAAGGTCAGCGTGCGCGCCACGCCGGCGCCCAAGAGCGACGGTGAGGATTCACGGCCTTTTGAGACGAACAAAGGACTCAAAGACAAGAGCCTGATCGCGGCCAGCGGCGCCGAATATGTGGCTTACGTGGCCGGCGATCAAACCGTCAGCGTACACAAGTAACCACCCGCGGCTTAGACCAACGAAAACAGCCGGGCGGCATTTTCTTTCAAGATGAGCGGGCGCACTTCATCGCGGATGGCGATGCCGGCGAAATCCGCCAACCAGCGATCCGGCGTGATTAACGGGTAATCGGAGCCGAAAAGCATCTTCTTTTTCAACAGCGTATTCGCGTATTGAATCAGGATGGGCGAAAAATACTTGGGCGACCATCCGGAAAGATCGATATAGACCTGCGGCTTGTGCAAACACACCGAGATCGCCTCGTCCTGCCAGGGGAAAGACGGATGCGCCATGATGATGGGCATGTCGGGAAAGTCCACCGCGACATCGTCGATATCCATGGGATTTCCGTATTTCAACCGCACCCCTCCCCCGCCCGGCATGCCGGTGCCGATGCCACTGTGCCCGGTATGGAAAATCACCGGCAGCTTGGCTTCGGCCAGCACTTCATAGAACGGATACGCGGCCTTGTCATTGGCGTGAAACAACTGCAGGGGAGGGTGCAGTTTGAATCCGCGAAAGCCGCCGGTAGCAATCAGACGGCGCGCTTCCTTCACGGCCTCGGCACCGCGCATGGGATCCACGCTGGCGAAAGCCATCACGATATCGCTGTTCTCGGCGGCGAATGCCGCCACTTCGTCGTTTGAAACCTGCGGCCGTCCGGTGAGACGCTCATCCACCGAAAACACCACGCAGCCGATCTTCCGCGAGCGATAGTATTCGGCCAATTCCTTACGGCCGTAACTGACGCCGGTGTTCCCGAAATACTTGCGTGCGGCTTCTTCGGCGGCGTTGCCGGTCGGGTCCGGCTCAATGTGCACGTGCGTGTCGATGGCTACCAGATTGTCGAGTTTCATTATTTTCCTAGATTACGATGATGCGCGCGGAGGGCTCCGGCGCGTAGAGCTCTTCCACCAGAGAGGCGCGGTTACCGAGTACGGCGCGCTGGTTGAACGACCCTTTATCGGTCACCTCATGCTTATCGATAGAGGGGGCCTCTTCCATCAGCATGGCGCGGACCACGCGGTTAGAGCTGCCGGTGCCGCTTTGCGCTAGTTCCTGAAGCAGCGTGCGAAACCTGGCCCGCACCGCTTCGTTGCGCGCAACCTCATGGTCCGGGGCGTTAGCCGAAAGGTCCGGGCTGAGCGAACGGCACGCCTCCACATTCGGAAAGATCAGAGCCGCCACATAAGGGCCATCGTGGCCGGCGAACACTATGTCGCGCAGGTAAGGCGCGCAATGGCCAAGGAACTTGGCGCGCATGGGTCCCACGCTGACCCAGGTGCCGGTGGCAAGTTTGAAGTCCTCCGCGATTCGCCCGTCGAAGATGAATCCTTTGCCCGGATCGTTGGGATCGACAAACAGCAGCGCGTCGCCCAGGCAATAGAAGCCTTCCTCATCGAACACGGCGCGCGTCAGGTCCGGCTGGCGCCAATAGCCAGGCGTGATGCTGGGGCTGCGCAGGCGCGCTTCTGTTTTTTGGCCCGCCCGCACCAACTTGAGTTCCACGCCCGGCGCGGGCAAGCCGACGTGACCGGCGCGATCCTCTTCCCAGAAGGGGAACATCGCCGATGGACCGGTTTCGGTGGATCCCAGGCCGGTGAACATCAGGATGCGTTCGCCGCACGATTCCACCGCCAGTTCCTGCAATTCATCCCATACCGGCTGCGAGAGTCCCGCGCCCGCGTAATACATGAGGCGCAATTTCTGAAAGAATCGATCGCGAAATTCGCGCCGCTCGCGAAGATAGGGCAGCACCATTTCGAAACCCCGCGGCACGTTCAAATAAATGCTGGGCTGGACATCGTCCAGATTTCGGATGGTTGCGTCGATGGCGCCCGCCACCGGACGTCCATCGTCGATGTAATAAGATCCGCCGTTGTACAGCACCAGCCCAAAATCATGATTGCCGGCGAAGGTGTGGTTCCAAGGCAGCCAATCGCACAGGACGGGCGGATCATCCACCACGAACGGCAGCATGGTGCGAACGATTTCCTGATTGCTGCACAACATGCGCTGGGTATTGATGACGCCCTTCGGCGTGCCGGTGGATCCGGAAGTGAAGAGAAACTTCGCGATGGTGTCCGGCCCCACGGCGGCGTGCGCTTTATCCACGGCGGCGCCGGCAACGGTGGTTTCGAGCACCGAGAACGGCGTGGCGTGCAGTCCCGCGGGATCGCCGCTGATGACTAATTCCGCATCGGGAGGAAGCAAGGCTTGCAGCGCTTTTCGAAACGGCGCGCCGG
>DATHNM010000477.1:0-2315 GCA_035486095.1 Bryobacteraceae bacterium | reverse complement strand
ATCACATCGGACGACGCCGAGGATTTGCCGATCCCGGCGCATCGCTTGAGCTTCGGCGTGGTGAAAGCGGCGCAGGCTCGCGGCGATTTTCAGGTGCTGGCGGATCGCAAGCGCCGGGCGCTGCGCGTGCATTTGAATGATGTGGAGAGCGGCTTGGCGGCCCTGGAAGCGGCCATGGCGAAAGCGTTGGCGTAGCAAGGCGGTTGGTTCACGCGCGGGTTCAGGTGGGCGACAGAAAGGTGACGAATGCAGTTGGCGGAAGACATCTCTTCTAAAGGAATTCTCGGCGCTGGACGTCCCGGCGATCCGTGCGTGATGGTGATCTTTGGAGCGTCGGGTGATTTGACCAAGCGCAAACTCATCCCGGCGCTCTACAATCTCGCCAAGGACAACCTGCTGTCCAAGGAGTTCGCGCTGGTGGGATTCGCGCGGAACGAGCTCACCAGCGAACAGTTTCGGGACGAGATCGGCAAGGAGATCGGTGAGTTCGCCACCACCACCATCGATCCCGACCTGTGGCACTGGTTCTCGCGGCGGATTTACTATCTTTCCGGCGATTTTTCCGATCCGAACGCATACAAGGTTCTGGGGGAGCTGCTCGAGACCATCGACAAGGAGCATGGCACGCGCGGGAACTATTTTTATTATCTGGCCACCGCTCCCAGCTTCTTCGGGCCCATCATCACGCAGCTGGGCGGCGCGGGCCTGGTGAACGAGGATCACGGCTGGCGGCGCGTGATCATCGAAAAGCCGTTCGGGCACGACTATGAATCGGCCATCGCCCTGAACAAGGAAATTCGCAAGGTTCTGGAGGAAAAACAGATCTATCGCATAGACCATTACCTTGGCAAAGAGACAGTCCAGAACATTTTAGTGTTCCGCTTCGCCAACGGCATCTTTGAGCCGATATGGAACCGGCGTTATATCGATCACGTCCAGATTACGGTGTCCGAAACGGTGGGTGTGGAACAGCGCGGAACGTACTATGAGAAAGCGGGTACGCTGCGCGACATGGTGCCCAATCACATCTTTCAGCTCATCTCGCTGACCGCCATGGAGCCGCCCGTCTCCTTCGATGCCGACGTAGTGCGCGACGAACAGGCCAAGATTCTGAAGGCGCTTTCGCCCATGACGGACGAAGAAGTGCTCACGCGCACCGTGCGCGGCCAGTATGGCGAGGGAGTGGACGGTTCCAATCGGGTGCCGGGATACCGCGCAGAGCCCTACGTCGCCTCCGATTCCCGCACGGAAACCTTCGTCGCGATGAAACTCTTCATCGATAACTGGCGCTGGGCGGATGTGCCGTTTTATTTGCGCACCGGAAAACGGCTGCCGCACCGTTCCACTAGAATCGTGATCCAGTTCAAGCGGGCGCCGTTCGTCTTGTTTCGCAAGACCGCGGTAGATAAACTGGAGCCGAACAGGTTGATTTTGCACCTGCAGCCGGATGAAGGCATCAAGCTCAGCTTCGGCGCCAAAATACCCGGTCCCGTGGTGCAGATCGGCGACGTAGACATGAATTTCAACTACACGGACTATTTCAAGGCGTCGCCGCAAACGGGCTACGAGCGCTTGTTGTATGACTGCATGCTGGGGGACGCGACGCTGTTCCAACGGTCCGACATGGTGGAGACGGCCTGGCACGTGGTGGCGCCGATTCTGGACGTATGGGAAGCTCTTCCGCCGCGCCGTTTTCCCAATTACCCGGCCGGATCCTGGGGACCGCCGGAGGCCGACGACATGCTGACCCGTGACCATCGCCACTGGAGCAATGAGTAATGATCCTGGCGGGCGACATTGGTGGAACCAACACCCGTCTTGCATTCTTTGAAGGAACGGCTGACCGCCTGCAGCCGGTTCATATAGAGATTTTTCCCAGCCCGCAATTTGCCGGACCGGCCGAGATGGTTCGCAAGTTTCTAGGCCAGCACGCGCATCCGGTGGACGCGGTTTGCTTCGGGCTGCCCGGCGCGGTGGTCAATGGGCGCGTGGAAACCACCAATTTGCCCTGGGTGGTGGATGCGCGGCAAATGGCCGAGGAATTGGGAGTTGCCAGGATTGAGCTGATTAACGATCTGTTTGCCAACGCGCACGGCATCGCGCTACTGGAAGAGTCCGATTTCGTGGTTCTGAATATTGGTGTCCCAAACAACACGGGGAATCGCGCGCTGATTTCAGCCGGCACCGGCTTGGGCGAGGCGGGCCTGTTCGCCGACGGCAGTGGCGGCTATCATCCGTTTCCTTCCGAAGGCGGCCATGTGGATTTCGCTCCGCGCAACGATCTGGAAGTGGAGCTGCTGCGGTACCTGCTGGGC
>DATHNM010000476.1:0-4462 GCA_035486095.1 Bryobacteraceae bacterium | reverse complement strand
TACAGCAGCAGCAACTGCCCGGTGTAGGTTTTGGTCGCCGCCACGCTCGTTTCGCGCCCGGCGTGCACCAGGAACAGATGCTGGGCCAGCTTGGATAACGCGCTGGACGCCTCAGTGGTGATTCCGATGGTGCGCGCACCCTGCTCGCGAGCGCGCTCCAGCACCACATTGGTGTCGGTGGATTCGCCGGATTGCGATATCGCCACCACCAGCACGCCGTCAAAGCGGAACGGCGCGTCATACAGCGTGAAGATAGAGGGCGCGGCCAGCGTCACGGGAATTCCGGTGGTCATCTCCAGCAGATAGCGCCCGAACTGCGCCGCATTATCGGAGGTGCCGCGCGCCGCCAGCATGACCAGGCGCGGAGGGTCGTGCTCCAAAACCTTGCGCAATTCTTCGATGGGCCCGCGCTCGGCCAGTAATGTCCTCTCGAGCACGGCGGGCTGCTCGCGGATCTCGTCTCGCATTTTTGACATGAGGGAAGTAGTGATGGGTCTTAAAACTCCGGCGGCAGGCGCGTCTCGCTGCCCGCCCAGGCTCTCCAGGACGGCGTATCGGAGGGCGGCCCGATAGTTACGTGCGGCTTCAGGACAATCAGCGTGGCGCCTTGATCCTTGCTGATGTTGTTATTTCGCAGCAGTGGAATGTAACTCAGAATGGGGATGCCCGTGATGGTTTTGGCTTCGGTAGCCGTCATCATACCGGCCAATACAGCCCATTCGCCTTCATTCACGTCCACCTTGGATTGATATTGCGTGTTCGCTACCACGGGAATGCCGTTGGAACTGGTGGCCCCCAGCAGCTTGAACTCGGCCTCCAGATCCAGGGTCACCTGATCGTCGCTGATCACGTGCGGCGTCACCTTGATCAGCAGCCCCAGGTCCTCGAAGCTGACGGTGGGTGGCGGCGTGTAAACCGTGCCGCTGTTGGAAGTGTTTCCGAAATAGCCGCTGGTGATAATGGGATATTTCTCGCCCACGTGCAGCGATGCGGGCAGGCCATCCACCGCCGTCACTTGCGCGCTGTATATGCTTTGGGCGTTGGATTTGGAAACGCTGGCGAAGAGCTGCGCGTTGGTGACGCCCAGCCCCAGCAGGCTGGCGCCGCCGCCGAAGGCCAGAAAGGTGGAGAAGCCGGAAGGAATGTAGGGGATCAGGTTCGCGCGGTTAATAAAGCTCGCCACCGGAAACTGGGTGGGGAGATTCAGCCCATAGTTGAGCGACGACTGGGTGTCGGTGGTCAGGATCTCCACGTCGATAGTGACTTGCGCGCGCGGCCGCAACAAATCCTGAAGCAGCTTTTGCGCCAGCCGTACTTTAGCCACCTTGTCGCGAATCAAAATCAGGTGCTGCGTGGGATCCACCATCAGCTTCTGAGAATCCAATACGCCGCGGATGCTGGTGGCAACCTCCTGCAGCTCCTGGACGCTGATGCTTTCCGGGAACGGCACTGCCAGCGCCACGGTCGGCTCGAACTGGGTGCGCTTCTGCGTGCTGTCGTTGACGACGAAGATCAGGCGCGGGCTGATGGGAACCAGAAACGAATCGGTGGCGGCCTGCAGCGCGCGAAGTGCGTCGCGATAGCCGGCGTCGGCCAGTTCGAAGTGGAACGGGCGCGTGGGTTTATAATCGGCGTCGAACAGGACTTTCAGGTGCAGGGCAGCTGCCACTTGTTCCCACAGGACCTTGGAGTCGCCCTGCAGGTCGTAATCGCGGCGGCCGGGCTCGGCTTCGAGTTGAGCCGGCGGCAGGGGTTTCCGCGCCTCCTCCAGGTCCGCACTGCTGATGGTTCCAAACAGGGTACGGTCGATCTTATCGCTGGGGAATTCAGGAGGCTTGGGCGGGCTGGGTTCTATCAGACTGGCGGCGGGGCGGAGCGCCTGGGCGTGGGACCAATAGTCGATATTCGTGGGGTCGGCCGCGGCGGCCTGGGCGTACAGAATATAGGCCTTGACGATTTCGCCGTCGTGCTCAGCCTTTTGCGCCTGGTGAAAAAGCTGCTCGGCCTGGGAGGCAGCGCCCAGCGGCAGGCAAGTTCCCATCCAGCAGGCAACTAACAGGAAAACAAGAAACCGGCACACTCTCACAAACACACTCTCACAAGAGGATAGACGGTGATGGCGTCCGGATCGTGTAACCCCAGCCTGCGGTTGTTCAAATAAGAGTCCCAAGCCTGTAAATAAACACACCCATCTGGCCGATGACATAAGTGAGGCTCACTATCGTTCATGGCTGCAACACTTGCCCCAGCCCACAGCGGGTTCAGTCCCACCATTCCGCAAAGCTTTGAAGACTTAGGCATTTCCCAGTCGCTGGTGCTCGATCTTGTGCTGCGCAGGCTCTTGCTGGAAGGCTTCAGCAACCTGCAGAGCCTGAGCAACACACTGAAGCTGTCCGTTCCCATTCTAAATATCGTCTTCACTCACATGCGCCAGCAACAGCTGGTGGAAGTGAAGGGGATGCTGGGCAACGACTATAATTTCACGCTGTCCCAGGCGGGCAAGATGCTGGCGGGGGAGCGTTTTCAGATCAGTCAATATGCGGGCGCCGCCCCGGTGTCCCTGAAGGATTACCACAACGCCACGAAAGCCCAGGCTGCTCAGGTCCGTATTGACCGCAAGATCCTGCGTTCCGCGTTTTCAGACCTGGTGGTGAACGATCAGCTGCTGGATCAACTGGGCCCGGCGCTGATTTCGCAGAACTCCATCTTCGTTTACGGACCCACCGGCAACGGCAAGACCAGCCTGGCGGAGAGAATGCTGCGCGTCTATCAGGATGCGGTGCTGATGCCGTACGCGGTGGAAGTGGACAACCAGGTGATCAGCCTGTATGACCCGGTGGTGCATCAAAAGCTGGGCATGGACGATCCGGATGTGGATCAACGCTGGGCTCTCTGCCGCCGGCCCTGCATCGTGGTGGGCGGCGAACTGATCCCCAGCATGCTGGAATTGCGCCTGGATGAAGCATCGGGCATCTACGCGGCTCCACTGCAAATGAAGGCCAACAACGGCATCTTCATCATCGACGACTTTGGCCGCCAGTTGATGTCGCCGCGCGACCTGCTGAATCGGTGGATTGTTCCCCTGGATCGCCGGGTGGACTATCTGATGCTGCGCTACGGCGTGAAATTCCAGATTCCCTTCGAGCTGATGGTGGTTTTTTCCACCAACCTGGAGCCCAGCGATCTGGCGGACGAAGCGTTCCTGCGCCGCATTCACAACAAGATCTTTGTGGACGCGGTGGACGAAAAGTCCTTCGACCAGATTTTCCATCGCGTGGTCAGCAAGTTCAATATCCCGTGCGAGCCCGACAGCCCCGAATATCTGCGCAAACTATGCCTGCGCGAAGGGCGCACCGAACTGCGCGCCTGCTATCCGGCGGATATCTGCACCATTCTTACTTCCATTGGCAGGTACGAAGGGCGTCCGCCGTTTATGAGCAAGTCGGAACTGGAACGCGCCACCGCTTTGTACTTCGCCAAGAGCTAACCCTCAGCTATTGAACCGCACGCGTGAGCCAGCGGCGATAATGGATGCATCGCCGCATGCACGTTCTCCTTATTTCCACCTACGAACTGGGTCATCAGCCATTTGGGCTGGCATCGCCCGCGGCCTGGATTGCCGAACGTGGCCACCACATCGCCTGCGCGGACCTGTGCGTGGAATCGCTGGATCCGAATCAGGTTCGTGCGGCCCATCTGGTAGCGTTCTACCTGCCCATGCACACGGCCACGCGGCTGGCGGCCAAAGTGATCCAGAAAGTTCGCGGCTTGAATCCGGCGGCGCATGTCTGCTGCTACGGCCTTTACGCGCCGTTGAACGAATCGTACTTGCGAAGCCTGGGTGTGGCGACGGTTCTGGGCGGGGAGTTCGAACCAGGCTTGCTCTCGTTGCTGGAGCGCATGGCCGCCGGGGCGGGATTGCAAACCGAGCCATTGATCTCGCTGGACCGGCTGCAGTTCCGGGTCCCACTCCGATCCGGGCTGCCGCCACTAGAGAAGTATGCGCGGCTGCAGACCGGGAGTTCGTCGAAACGGACTGGTTATACCGAGGCCAGCCGCGGCTGTAAACATCTGTGCCGCCATTGTCCCGTTGTGCCGGTATACCAGGGCACCTTCCGAGTGGTGCAGCCGGAGGTGGTACTGGCCGACATTCGCCAGCAAGTGGCTGCGGGCGCCCAGCACATCAGCTTCGGCGACCCCGATTTCTTCAACGGCCCCACCCATGCGATGCGTATCGTGGACGCGCTGCATCGCGAGTGGCCGGCCATCAGCTACGACGCGACGATTAAGATTGAACACCTGCTGAAGCATCGGGAACTGCTGCCGCGCCTGCGCGACACCGGCTGCCTGTTCGTCACCAGCGCCGTGGAATCGGTGGACGACGCTGTGCTGGCGAAGCTGGACAAAGGACACACGCGCGCCGATTTTATCCAGGTGACCCGGGAGTTTCGGTCGATTGGTC
>DATHNM010000475.1:0-4386 GCA_035486095.1 Bryobacteraceae bacterium | reverse complement strand
GGATGAGTATGGCGTAGATCTCGCTGCCAAAGTGCAGCCGGTAGGCGGCGTGGGCGTACTCAACGGCACGCTGCAGTTTGTCGGGGGGCAGGGAATATTGCTGCGGGGCAAACCGGGCGGCAAACCAGTGCACACCTCATCTTCCCGGGCCTGGGACCAAAAAAGCAACGCCCGGAACAACCAGCCATGCGGCTTGGCGCTCCGGGCGGGAAAATCACGGCTGATCGCCGTCGTCGATTACTTGGCAGCGGGTTTCACGCTGTTGCTGTTCACCGCGGTGGTTTTCTTGCTGTGATGCTTCTTGCTGGTCTTCACCTTTGAGGTGGTGGTCTTGCTGGCAGCCGGGGCCGGCGTGGCCGGTGTCTGTGCGGCCAGGATGGCTCCTACACTCAGCAGCGAGGCGAAAATAAGTTTGTTCATGTTGATTCTCCTTTTACGAGGGGTTCATTTCCGCCTCGCATAACCATCTTGCAGCCGGAAGCCAAAATCAACGATAGCCCGGGTAGGGGAGTTCCCGACACTAAAATACGGGGCTAACGGCGCGAGGATCTTAATGAATGAAACTTTACTTGCCGGTTACTGCAGTTGTTTAATCGTGTACCTGGCGACGACGGGCTTTTCCTGGCTCCAATCATGATAAACATGGCATTCGGAACAGCGCGCCTCCGCCCGGTCGTTCCCGGCGCTATGGCATTGGCGGCAAGTTTGGACGCCGGGAATCAGAACATCGGACGTCTCGCGGCTCTGATTCGCGTTCGCATGGCAGGAAGCGCATTGCACCATCTGGTGCGCTTGGTGATCGAATTCGGCGTGCGGCAGCCAGCGCGCCGCGATGGCCGATTTCGCCACGGCAGGCAGGGCATCCCCTCCGTTCGGATAACTCAGGGCGTGGCATTCCTTGCAGGATTTCCGCCACAGCAGCAACTGCGCGTCCAGCATGCGCTGCTGCACCCACTCGGCGGCATTGCGCGCCGGAGGCTGCGGCGGACGGGTGGGCAACCGCTTGTCGGGCTCGTCCACCAGCGGAATTTCGGCCGGATGCGCGGCGATGTACTCGGTCAGCTTTTGCGAAACAAAATCGTACACTACCTGAGGCGCTTTATGCGGCGCGGACTCATTGAACCGCCGGTCGAACTGCAGGGTGTGGCACGCCGAGCAATGCTTTTCGTAATTCACCGGCGCCATGTAGGATCGTTGGCCGGGGGTGGTGGCGTGGCAATCGGCGCACTTCAATTGCACCACGCCGCCAGGGCCGCGCAAGTCTTCTTTCAGGTGCACCTGGTGATTAAATTTAACGGTGCCCGGATCGGAAGCGCCTGAACGCAGCGCCGCGAACTCCGGATGGCTGCTATCGAAACCACGGATGTTCGAAACGAATTTCGATGGCCCGTGGGTGGTGCTTAATTCCGCATGGCATTGCGTGCACGCGCGATCGCTGGTGCTGGCCAGCCGCAATGCGCCTTGATGCTCTACGTGACAATTCGAACAGGCCGGCGTGAATTTCTGATCGGCATGGTGAACCGGGCCGTCGTGGCAGCTAAGGCAGACCTGGTCGGTAGCGCTTTTCCGATAGCCGGCTTGCGACACGTGGCAGGCAGCGCACTTCTGGCCCAGCAGCGTGTGCGCATGTGCCAGCGGTCCGGCATTGTAGGGTTTGGGGCTTCCCGCCACGGCATGCCAGCCAAGCCACCCGAGGCCGGCAATTGCAAACACACCCGAGAGAATCCGCCGCCAGCGAGGAATACCGTGCAGCGTTTTGAAGTAATTCAGATTGATGCGCTGCGCGAGTTTCTTGGTGCTGCGGGTTCGTCCGGACATTTAATATCTGAGCGCCATTACGGCGTGCACGGCGCCCAGGACCAAAAGGGCGATGGAGAGCGGGACATGCACCAGCAGCCAGGCGTGCAGCCATCGATAAATACGAATCTGATGGCTTAATTGTTGTTCCTCGACGCAGATGTTTTCCAGATCGTCCAACACCCCGTGCACCGGCGGAGCCAGCAAGCGGCGCAAAGCTTCAAAGGTCTCTCCCGAGCGCAGGGGATCGGCCAGTTCAGCGCCGGACGCCTCCGGATCGGTAAGGTAGGGCCGCACTTTGTGGAGGTAGACTTCACGGAAGCGCTCGCGGTCGTCATGTTCGATCTCTACCAACACGGTATGCGCCTCGTCGGCGGTCCGTTCCGTCGCCGTCGCGTCCAGAGGGCCGCAGATGGCTGCTGCCAACTGATCTGCCTCTTCCCGCAATTGCGCGCGCACGTGCGGGATCTCTTCGTAGATGGTTTCCAGCGGCACGCGCGCCGTCATGTAGCCGGGCACGTAGTGCTGGATGGCCGCGCCCAGAATGCCGCTGCCGATCACGATGAAGAACAGCAGCATCATCACCAGGGTGAGTGGTCCGCGAAAAGCGAAGCCGCCATGAAACAGGATCAACAGCAGGCTGAGCAGCCCAAGCCACAGGTGCCCGCGCATCCAGGTTTGCGCGCGTCCAATGCGCCAGGTGGGAACCTGTTTGCGAGCGCCCAGCAACCCGGCGTACAGCATCATCGCGTAACCCACAATCCCGAATGTCAGCCCGATTTTGCTGCCACCGCGCGGGCCGCCCGGCGCGTCGACGGCATAGAGAATATAGGCCACCGTGCCGATGATCGCCAGTGCGGCGGTGGTGATCACCCAGGGGCGGTGTGTCTGGTCGATCCGCATGGCGCTGGCTTTAGCTTCTCCGGGATGCGGTTGCGAGCGGCGTGCCCACCCAGCGGAAGAATTCGTTCGGCTCAACCCGATGCGCAGCATCGTGCGGGCAGGCATATACGCAGCTGGGTTCGGCCAGATCGGTACACAAATCGCACGACGTCGCTTTCTGTTTCACCACGGCCATCTCACGTCCGGCGTTCACTGGATCGTGCTCCATAACCGTGAACGGATGCATATTGATGTTGCCGTACGGGCAATTCTTCGCGCACAGCCCGCATCCGATGCACCAGTTTTCGATGATCACTTCGAGCGAATTGCGCCGCCGGATGGAACCCACCGGGCAGCCCACCATGCACAGCGGATCGCGGCAATGGCGGCAGGACGTGGCCACCAGATATTTGTCGAAGCGCTGGCCCTCGCGAATCAGACGCGTGACGCCGTCGTGCGCGTCGGCACAGGCGCGGACGCAGGCGTCGCAGCGGGTGCAGCGCTCCAGGTCCATTACCAGCAGGCTGTGCGCTTCCATCAAGCCTTGCGTGAGGAATGAATCGAGCGGGGTGCTGGTGGCGGTGGCCAGGCGCTGCCGGTTCTGTTCCTGGCGCTCCCGAACCAGGGTTTCCAGGTTCTCTCGAACCTCAGGAAATTCCTGCACCATTTGATGGAACTCCGGGGCGTGGATGCGCACCAGCTCCACATGATCGAGCGCGGTGCAGGTGGCGGTGCGCGCGCCTCCGCCCAGCAGCCCGATCTCGCCGAAGTATCCGCCGCGGCCCAGATACGCCAGCACCAGGTCTCCACCCGGATGCGGTTCAGACACTTTTACGAATCCCAGACGGATCAGATAGAAACTGTCCGCAACATCGCCCTGACTGCAAATCACCTCGCCTTTGGTGTAGCGCACCAGCTCAACTTTATTGCGCAGCACGTCGATGAAATCCTGGCTGAGCGATGCGAACATAGGCACGCTGCGCAGATGATCGTCCAGGGCCCGCTGGCGATACTTGGCGTCCAGCTGGGCTTTCAGGGTTTTATTGCGCTGGATAATATCCAGCACGTTGCGCAGCATCTCGAACATCACGCAATCGGTGGCCGCGCGCACGGTGGCCGAACGCGGATACAGGCTGATGCAGGTCATTTCGCCGAACAGGTCGCCTGGGCCCAGCGTGGCCACCGGATGATCGTAAGGCAGGTCCACTGGAGCATCAATCGGAATGGTTTCGCGATGTCCTTCCTCGGCGCGATGTTCCTGCTGGCGTCCCAAAAGGCGGCTGGTCAGCCGGCCCAGAAATCCGCCGCTGCGGCTATCGCTGTTCACGTGTGCCATGGGCGTGGACAGAAAAACGTCGGCCTGGCCTTGGGTGATGTAAAACGCGGTAGAGCCATACTCGCCTTCGCGGCAAACAATCTCACCCTTGCGATAATGCCGGCGCACCACGGCGTTTTTGTTCAGCTCCAAAAACGTTCCCGACACTTTCTGGAAATAAGGGAGCTGCTGCAGCTCGTCCGTGTCCACGGGTTCGCCCGGCAGAACGGTTTGAACGACGCTTTTGTTGGTGAGCGCGCCGGTGGGGCAAGAGACCATGCATTCGCCGCACGATACGCAGGACGAGTTGCCCATCGGCAGGTTGGTATCGAATGCGATGCCCGCCAGGAAGCCCTTGCCGCGCCGGCCCAGAACGTCGTTGCGGCGAATTT
>DATHNM010000474.1:0-6076 GCA_035486095.1 Bryobacteraceae bacterium | reverse complement strand
CGAGACGCGGCGCGTGCGAATGTGGCGCAGGATTTAGTGGGGTGTGAATCCGCGCATGAACACCACCACGCCGGGCAGCATGGGCGGAATAAATGTCGCCATGGCTTGCCCGAACATGTGGCTCAACGGCAGCAGGTTAAGGAATCGGATGGGCGCGAACGGCCGGGCGTAGCGCAGATACTTCTTCACCTCGTTTTCCACCGGAACAATATTCGCCAGAATGTTGCGGTGCGTGATGATGACGCCCTTGGGTTCCGCGGTGGCGCCGGAAGTGAAGATAATTTCGGCTATCTGATCCTTGGCGATGGTCACGGGCTGCACCGGCGCTTCGCCCTCGTACATCTCCGCTTCGTCGCCAGTAAGAACCAGCCGTGCTTTGACGATGCCCTGAATGCGATCGACAAATTCGCGCGAAGAGCGATAGTCGATGGGAACCGCGATCACGCCTTCCAGCAGACAGCCCCAAAAGGCGACGATCCATTCCGGCCGGTTCTCGCCATAGAGAATGACTTTGTCATCCCGGCCGATCCCCTGCTCGCGCAGCCTTAAGGCAAAGGCTCGGGCCCGCGCTGCAATCTCGCGATAGCGGTAATGCCGCGCATGGAAGCCATCGTCATAGATCAGAAACTCATCGTCGAGGCCGGCGAAGTCGCCGAAGAAGTCGAGCAGCGTGTCACGCGGCATCCTGTTTCACTATTCTCTGATAGAATCCTCCAATGAAATTCGCACTCCTGCTGTCGTTGGCCGCCGCTGCTTTCGCGCAGCATCGCGATCCGGCGATCATCGACGATCTGGTCACCGCCAATCACATCCTGGCATCGGAAGGCATCCTGGATGGGTACGGGCACGTCAGCGTGCGCAACCCCGCGAATCCCAATCACTATTTCCTTGCGCGCTCGCTCGCGCCTGGCTTGGTGACGCCGGCCGACATCATCGAGTACGATCTGGATGGCAACGCCATGGGCGACACTCGTTTAAGTTATCGCGAACGCTTCATTCACGGCGAGATCTACAAAATGCGTCCCGACGTAATGGCCATCGTTCACGATCATTCGCCGGCCGTGATTCCGTTCAGCGTCAGCTCCGTGCCTCTGCGAGCGGTCTCGCATATGGCAGCCTTCATCGGCGAAGGCATCCCGGTTTATGAGATTCGCGACGTGGACGGCATGACCGACATGTTAGTGTCGGACCAAAAGCGCGGCCAGGCTCTGGCGAAGGTGTTGGGGAATCATCCGGCGGCGCTGATGCGGGGACACGGCGCGGCGGTGGTGGGCGCGACGGTGAAAGAAGCGGTGGGCCGCGCGGTTTATCTGGATCTGAACGCCCGGGTGCAGGAACAGGCCATCCTGCTGGGCGGCAAGGTCACTTATTTCGAGCCTGAAGAAGCGCGCAAGACCGCGCCGCAGGATGGCTTCGAGCGCGCGTGGGGTGTTTGGAAGCAAAAGGCTTCGGCAAAATAAGGCTATTCACACCGCAATGCGGCCAGTGGATCGGCCCGCGAGCCTCGCAGCGCGGGAAGAAAACTGGCGCTGATGGCGATCAGGCCCAGCCCGATGGCCACGCCGCCGAACGTCAGTGGATCGGTGCGTCCCACGCCGAACAGCGCGCTGCTCAGAAATCTGGTGAGGAAGAAGCTGGCCACTACGCCGGCTGCGATGCCCGTCAGCGACAGAATCGCACCCTGGCCAACCACAGACCTCAGGATGTCGCCCGGCCGGGCTCCCAAAGCCATGCGAATGCCGATCTCGCGCGTCCTCTGGCTGACCGAATAAGAAATCACGCCGTAAATTCCAACGGATGCAAGCAGCAGCGCGATGCCGGCGAACGTTCCCAGCAAGATCAGCAGCAAACGGCGCGACGCCAATGTTCCCGCTACAATTTCGTCCATGGGCCGGATGTTCGATACCACGTCTTCGGGGTCGACACTGCGAACCGCGGCGCGCAGCGCATCGTCCAGGCCGAGCGGACTGGATGTGGTTCGCAAAACGAACGTCTGCACCCCAGTCGCCACGAACTTCAAAAACGTATCGGGCAATTGCACCACCGGATAGTAGAGTTGCAGGTGGAAGCGGGCGGTGACGTCGTCATCCAGGCCGCTATGTTTCACATGCCCCACCACTCCAACGATCTGGCTGGGGCCGCCCGTGCCCACCACAATACGTCTGCCAATGGGATCTTCATTTGGAAAAAGATTGCGAGCGGCTGTTTCATCAATCACCATGACCGGCGAGCCCTTCTCGGAGTCGTGCTGGTTGATAAAACGTCCGCGCAGCAGCGGAATCTTCGTCACCCGCAGGTAATCGGGCGTGGCCGGATACAGAAGCCCAATGGGAAGGTCGGACTCAGTCTTCGGCGCCGGACGTCCCTCCACCCATATCGGCGCCGCCGAATCGTCGCCGGTCATCGGGAGATTGCCGGTGGCCGCAACGGAATCGATTGCAGGAATACGTTCGATACGGCGAATCAGGTCGGCGTAGGCGCGGCGGATGGACGGACCTGTGGAAACGGCAGCGGGCGAAAAAGAAATTTCCGCCACCAACATATTGTGCGAGTCGAAACCGGCATCCACTCCCCGCAGGTTCCAAAGCGTTCGGATCATCAAAGCGCCGCCCACCAGCAATGGCAGCGCCAGAGCCACTTGAACCACCACCAGCAGATCGCGAAAGGCGTGGCGGCCGGCGACGATGCCCCGTCCGGACTTGCGCATCTGGGAACGCGAAAACTGGAGCGCGGGCGCGAGCCCGAAGAGCAGACCGGTGAACACCGCGGTGGCGAAGGTAAAAAGGAGTACGCGGCCGTCCATGCCGATTTGTTCGGAACGCGGCAACACCCGCGCGGCCGATTTCAGGAGCACGGAAGTCCCCAAGGATGCCAGCAGCAATCCAGCCAGGCCACCGGCGAAAGACAACAGCAAGCTTTCCGTCAGCATTTGCCGGATGATCCGAAGACGGCTGGCGCCGAGCGCGGTACGCATGGCAATCTCCGGCTCGCGCGCGGTGGCACGGGCCAGCAGCAGGTTGGCTACGTTGGCGCACGCAATCAGCAGCACGAAGCCCACGGCGCCCAGCAACAGATACAGGCGGCCGCTCACGCCGCTGACCAGCACATCTTTCAGAGGAGTCACCGATATGCCGTGTCCTTGATTGGCTTTGGGATATTCCTGGGCAAGCGCGCGTGCGATCCGCGTAAAGTCGGCGCGGGCGGTTTCGACGCTCACTCCAGTTTTCAGCCGGCCGACAACGCGAATACCGGGATGGAACAGGCGATCTTGCATGGGCGGGTCAGTCGATTGGGCAAGCGGAGTGGCGACATCCTCAACGGAGGAACCAAAGCGAAAAGGAAATTCGAAGCTGGCAGGCAGCACGCCAACCACGGCGTAGGAATTTCCGTTCAGTGTAAGGGAACGCCCCAGGATTCCCGGGTCCGCGCTGAAACGCCTTCGCCATAAGGATTCACTGATCAACACCACCGGCTTGCCTCCCGCGCGATCTTCTTCGGGAGTGAATGTGCGGCCAATGAAGGGGGCGGCGCCCAGAACGGAGAGCGCGGACGCCGATACCATACGGCCATGCAACCGCTCGGGATCGCCTGAGCCTGTGAGGTTGAAGTCGCCCCAGCGAAGCGCGCCCAGTTCCTGGCAAGTGCCATTCAACCTGCGCCAATCCAGATAATTCAGATAGGCGGCGGAGGCCTGCGGCAGCTGCGGCGGCGTGGTTTCAAACAGAGCAACAACGCGATCCGCCCGTGGATAGGATAAGTCGCGCAGCAGCACTCCGTTCACCACGCTAAAAATGGCGGTATTCGCGCCGATGCCGAGCGCCAGAGTGCCAACTACCGTGATGGTGAGAGCCGCGTTTTTGCGCAGGGAGCGCAGCGAGAAGCGGATGTCCTGGAGGGTGCTATCCAGCCACAGCGTTCCTCGAGCGTCGCGACATTCTTCCTTCACTCCCTCCATTCCGCCGAATTCCCGGCGGGCTTTTCTTCTGGCGTCCGCGTCTGACATTCCTTGACGGACGTAATCGGCGACCAGTTGATCGAAATGAAATCGAAGCTCGGAATCCAGCCGCTTTTCGTTCACCGGGCCTCGCCGTCGGCAAAATTCACGATCAGCCCGACCGCCGTGGCCAGCCGCTTCCAGTTGGCGGTCTCGGCGTTCAGATGCGACCGTCCCTTCGTGGTGAGCCGATAATACTTCGCTTCGCGGCCGGTTTCGGTCTCTTTCCAGTCAGCGGCGAGGAAGCCCTTGTTTTCCAGGCGATGCAGCGCCGGATATAGCGAGCCTTGTTGCACCTGCAAGGCTTCGCGCGAAATCTGCTGGATGCGCTGCGCGATGGCGTAGCCGTGAATCGGGCCGAGCGCGATCACTTTGAGGATCAGCAGATCCAGCGTGCCTTGCGGAAGATCGGATTTGGGCGGCGGCATACCTTGCACTTCTACATATACACGAGAACATGTAGAAGTGCAAGGGGTCTATTTAAATTTGGCTGCCAGGTCCGTGGTGACGCGCATCAGCAGGTTGCCATCCAGTCCTACGGCAACAAAGGTACAGCCCAGCGAAAGGTAACGGCGCGCCGTGGCGTCGTCGGTGGCCAAAATTCCCGCCGCGCGTCCCGACGCACGAATGCGCTGAATCGCGTTTTCGATGGCTTGTTGAACATCGGCATGTCCGGGCTTACCGAGATGTCCCAGCGCGGCCGAAAGATCCGACGGCCCGATGAACACACCGTCCACACCTTCAACAGCCGCGATGGCGTCCAGATTTTCAAGTCCCAGCCGCGTTTCCACCTGGACCAAAAGGCACATCTGATCGTTAGCGTCATGCACATAATTGGCGACGCGGTTCCATTGTGAAGCGCGCGCCAGGGCCGCGCCTACGCCGCGAATTCCCGCTGGGGGGTAACGCATGGCCGCAACCAATAGCCTGGCTTGTTCGGCGCTCTCCACCATCGGCACCAGCAGCGTCTGCGCGCCGATATCCAGCAGCTGTTTGATGAGCTGCACGTCGCCCGACACCGGCCGCACGATGGGATGCACGGGATAGGGCGCCACGGCCTGCAATTGCGGAAGGATGGACCGGACATCGTTGGGTGCGTGTTCGCCATCGATGAGCAGCCAATCGAAGCCCGCACCGGCGCAGATTTCGGCGCAGGTAGGGTCGGCCAGGCCCAGCCATAAACCGATCTGAGCGCGCTGCCCGCTTTTCAGCGCGGCCTTGAATGTGTTGGTCTTTATCTCCATCGCTGTTTACTCGAAATGGCAGGAAATGCAGCCGAACGGGCCGTAGTCGATGTGAAACGTGTCGCCGCGCCGCGCGGCCACGGGCCGTGTAAACGATCCGCCCAGGATCAATTCGCCAGCCGCCAGGCTGACGTTGTGCGCCGCAAATTTGTTCGCCAGCCATGCCACGCCGTTCGCCGGATGATTGAGCACGGCCGCCGCCACGCCCGACTCCTCGATTACTCCATTGCGATAGCAAACCGCCGAGACCCAGCGCAGATCCGTATCCATGGGACGAAACGGCCGGCCGCCCGCCACCAGCGCCGCACCGGCGGCATTGTCTGAAATGGTGTCGAAAACCTTGCGCGTGGCTTTGGTTTCAGGATCCACTTGCTGGATGCGCGCGTCGATGATCTCAACCGCCGGCGTGACGTATTCCGTGGCGCTCAGAACATCGAAGATGGTGCAGTGGGGGCCTTGGAGCGGCTTGCCCAATACGAACGCGAGTTCCACTTCCAAACGAGGCACGATGAATCGATCGGTGGGAATGCTGGCGCCATCGGCGAAAAACATGTCGTCCAGCAGCACGCCGTAATCCGGCTCATTGATGTTTGAGGAATACTGCATGGCCTTGGACGTCAGGCCAATCTTATGGCCTTTCACCAAGCGGCCGGCCGTGGTCTTCAACGCGACCCAGGCCTTCTGCACCGCGTACGCATCGTCGATGGTCATGGCCGGATGCTGCATGGAAAGCTGGCGAATCTGCGTGCGCGAACGTTCCGATTCGTCCAGCCGCTTGGCTGCGTCACGAATGCTGATTTCATCCAACATGGGTGGGCTCCTCCTCGCCGACAATGGT